>CAYQGB010000061.1:0-1870 GCA_964416895.1 uncultured Calditrichaceae bacterium | reverse complement strand
AGCATAGTGAGCCGTGATGCGCGATGCGTGACCGAACTGCCAATCACGTTTCACGCTTCACGCATCACGCAGAGGGAATCAACTCCCAAATCACCATTCAAAGCCGGTTATAAGGTCTATGTATCGGATCGAATCGAAGATTAATACGAAGAGCAAGGAGTTTCAGGAAAACAAAGCCCACATGCAGCGGCTGGTGGAGGAGTTGAAGGAACGGGTAGAGCAGGTGCGTAAGGGGGGGCCGCCCCATGCTCATAAGGTGCACAAGGAGCGCGGCAAGCTGTTCGTGCGCGAGCGCCTGAAGCGCCTGTTCGATCCCAACACGCCCTTTCTGGAGTTTTCACCCCTGGCCGCCTGGGACATGTATGACAATCAGGCTCCCTCGGCAGGAATTATCACCGGGGTGGGAGTGGTGCACGGGCGGGAGGTGCTGGTGGTCGCCCACGACGCCACCGTGAAAGGGGGCACCTATTTCCCCATGACCATCAAGAAACACGTGCGCGCCCAGGAGATCGCCCTGGAGAATCGGCTGCCCTGCGTGTATCTGGTGGATTCCGGAGGGGTGTTTTTGCCCTACCAATCGGAGGTATTTCCGGATCGATTCCATTTTGGGCGCATCTTCTACAATCAGGCCCGGATGTCGGCGGAGGGGATCCCCCAGATTTCAGTGGTGCTGGGTTCCAGTACCGCCGGCGGCGCCTATCAGCCGGCCATGAGCGACGAGGTGGTCATCGTGCGGCGCCAGGGGTATATCTACATCGGGGGGCCGCCGCTGGTGAAAGCCGCCACCGGAGAGGAGGTCACCGATGAGGAGCTGGGCGGCGCCGACGTGCACGCCCGTATCTCCGGGGTGGCCGATCACTACGCCCTTAACGAAGAGCACGCCTTTGAGATCACCCGGAACATTCTGGAAAATCTCAATCGCCCGGCCCCCTGGGAACTGGATCGCAGCGAACCGGAAGAACCGTACTACGATCCGGAGGAGATCTACGGCATCATTCCCACCGACATCCGCAAACCCTTCGACATGCGGGAGGTCATCGCCCGCCTGGTGGACGGCAGCCGGTTTCAGGAATTCAAAGAGCTGTACGGCCCGACGCTGGTGTGCGGCTTTGCCCGGATCATGGGCTATCCGGTGGGGATCATTGCCAACAACGGGGTGCTGTTCAGCGAAAGCGCGGTGAAGGGGGCGCACTTTGTCAATCTGTGCACCATTCGGAAAATTCCCCTCCTCTTTCTCCAGAACATCACCGGCTTTATCGTGGGGAAAGAGTATGAGCACGGGGGCATTGCCCGCAACGGGGCCAAGATGGTGCACGCGGTGGCCAATGCCCGGGTGCCCAAATTTACCATCATTGTGGGCGGCTCCTACGGGGCGGGGAATTACGCCATGTGCGGGCGGGGGTACGATCCCCGGCTGCTGTGGATGTGGCCCAGCGGGCGCATCAGCGTGATGGGGGGAGAGCAGGCCGCCGATGTGCTGGCCACGGTGCGAAAGCGTTCCCTGGAACGGCAGGGCAAAAAGGTGTCGGCGGAGGATATGGACGCCTACCGCCGGGAAATTCTGGCCAAATACGAACAGGAAGCCAGCCCTTACTACAGCACCGCCCGCATCTGGGACGACGGCATTCTGGATCCCCTGGACACCCGGGAAGCCCTGGCCCTGGGTATCGCCATGTCCCTGAACGCCCCCATCCCGGATCAGAAATTCGGCGTCTTCCGCATGTGATCTGGATGCTGGATGCTGGATACTGGATACTGGTTGGAGCGAAGCGGAAATCCCGATGCAGTCGGGAATGCTGGCCTGCCCCGGCCGCCGGTCGGGGTCGGAGCGCAGCGGAGATCCCGAGGCGGTCGGGATTGGAGCGAAGCG
>CAYQGB010000060.1:6653-16574 GCA_964416895.1 uncultured Calditrichaceae bacterium | reverse complement strand
CTTGCCTGTCAGGGGTAGGACAGGCATCCTGCCTGTCAGAGGTAGGACAGGCATCTTGCCTGTCAGAGTTAAAAAAAAGACAGGCTGGAAGCCTGTCCTACTATTAACACGCTGGAAGCCTGTCCTGCTATCTCAATTCCGATGATGGCCGTGGCCGCCGCCGGGCTTGCCATGCTCGCGGCGTTTCTGCCGGTGCAGGTATTCCTTGCGGCTGAGGTTAAACCGCCCCTGACGATCCACCCGCTTCAACACCACGTGCACCACGTCGCCCACTTTTACCACGTCGGAGACCCGGGCCACCCGATGATCGGCCAACTCGGAAATGTGGATCAGCCCCTCTTTTCCGGGAAGGAATTCCGCGAACGCCCCGAAATCGGTGATGCGTTTGATCACCGCCTTGTACTCCTTCCCCGCCTCCGGTTCGGCCACGATTCCTTCGACCATCTCTTTGGCCTTCTCGGCGGCTTCCACATCTGCGGAAGCAATCAGCACCATGCCGGTATCATCGATGTCGATTTTGGCGCCGGTCTCATCCACAATTTTGCGGATGGTTTTGCCACCGGGGCCGATGATCAGGCCGATCTTGTCTGCGGGTACCATGGTGCTGATAATCCGGGGTGCGTAGGGCGAAATATCCGCCCGGGGACGGGAGATGGTCTGCTCCATAACATCCAGAATCTTCAGGCGGGCGATGCGGGCTTTTTCCAGGGCTTCGGCCAGAATCTCGTAACTCAGCCCGGAAATCTTGATGTCCATCTGGAAGGCGGTAATCCCCTCCCGGGTTCCCGCCACCTTGAAATCCATATCGCCCAGATGATCCTCGTCGCCCAGAATGTCGGTAAGAATCCGAACCTCATCGCCCTCTTTGATCAATCCCATGGCGATACCGGCCACATGGCACTTAATGGGCACTCCCGCATCCATGAGGCTGAGCGAACCGGAGCAGACCGTGGCCATGGAAGAAGAACCGTTGGATTCCAGAATTTCGGAGACGATGCGGATGGTGTAGGGGAAGCTCTCTTCCGTGGGCAATACCGGCAACAGCGCCCGTTCCGCCAGATCTCCGTGGCCGATTTCCCGGCGGCTGGGGCCGCGGAACGGCTTCACCTCGCCCACGCTGAAGGGCGGAAAGTTATAGTGCAACATGTAGCTCTTGGTGGATTCCCCTTCCAGGGCGTCGATGATCTGCTCATCGATTTTGGTGCCCAGGGTGGTCACGCCCAGGCTCTGGGTCTGCCCCCGGGTAAACAGGGCGGAGCCGTGGGCACGGGGAAGGAAGGAGACTTCGCAGGTCACTTCCCGGATGTCATCCGGCCCGCGACCGTCCAGGCGAACCCCTTCCTGCAGGATCATCGCCCGCACTTCCCGCTTCTCGATCTCCTCGATCATCTCCTTGATCACCGAACCGAACTCCTCGGCTTCCTCTCCGAGGGTCTCGAACAATTCATCCTTGATGGCGGAAATCTGCTCCCGGCGGGCTTTCTTTTCCTGAATTTTGATGGCCTCCCGCATCCGGGGCACCACAAACTCTTCCACCCGCTGGGGTAGATCTTCCGGCAACTCCGGCTCCACCACCGGGATCTTCTCCGGCGCTCCCACCGCCTCGATCAGCTCCTGCTGCAATTCGATGATCTCCCGGATGTACCGATGCCCGAACTGCAACGCCTCCAGCATCTCCTGCTCGCTGATCTCCTGGGCTTCCCCTTCCACCATTACCACAGAATCATAGGAGCCGGAGAGCACCAGGTTCAGGGAGCTTTCTTCTAACTGAGAAAAGGTGGGATTAATGATAAATTCATCACCGATTTTTCCCACCCGTACCGAGGCGATCGGCCCATCGAAGGGAATGTCGGAGATACACAGCGCCGCCGAAGCGCCGATTCCGCCTAAAATATCCCCGTCGTTCTCCTTATCGCTGGAGAGCACAAACACCACGATCTGGGTGTCGTTCTTGAAGCCTTTGGGAAAGCGGGGTCGAATGGGGCGGTCAATCAGGCGGGCGCTGAGCACTTCTTTGGTAGAAGGGCGCCCTTCTCGCTTAAAAAAACCGCCGGGAATCTTCCCGGCGGCGTACGTTTTTTCCTGATATTCTACAGTCAGGGGGAAGAAACCGAGGTCTTCCCGGGGTTCTTTGGAACATGTGGCCGTTGCCAGAACCATTGTGTCGGCGTAACGTACCAGCACCGCCCCGTTGGCCTGCCGGGCCACCCGCCCCACTTCCAACGACAGAGTACGGCCGCCGATTTCGCGTTCTTTTCTAACGATCATAACTCCCTTTCACCTCAATTTATCGTCTTAATCCTAATTCCTGGATCAACTTACGGTAACGCTCAATGTCTTTTCGCGCCAGGTAGTTCAGCAACCGCCTCCGTTGACCCACCAGTTTCAACAAGCCTCGACGAGAATGATGATCCTCTTTATGTTCCTTCAGATGCTCGGTTAAATAGTGGATACGGTGGGTCAGCAAAGCCACCTGTACTTCCGTACGTCCCGTATCTTTTTCATTCCCGCCAAATTTCTTGATGATTTCAGCCTTTTCTTCTTTGGAAATCGCCATTTTACCTCCGCTGCAATGGTTTGCTACACCTTCTCACAGATCTGTTTATCTTTTTCCAATTGGGCTTTTAGTTCCTCGATGTCGGAAAATTTGCGTTCCGGGCGGATAAATTTTTTGAACCGAACTTCCACCCGTTTATCATATAGCCAAGCATTAAAGTTAAATACGTGCACTTCTAAAGTCAAGGCATCAAAACCAAAGGTCGGGCGCACCCCGATGTTCATCATCCCCGGGCGAACCTTCCCTTCCACCACCATATCCACGGCATACACCCCCCGGGCGGGGATCAACTTATCTTCATCATCCACCCGGATGTTGGCGGTGGGGAAGCCGATTTGCCGGCCCCGCCCGGCCCCCCGCTCAACCATACCGGCGAGTGCATACGGCCGGCCCATCCAACGGGCGGCCTCTTCCACTTTTCCCGCTTCCACCAGTTGCCGGATCATGGAGCTGCTCACCGCCTGGCCGTTCAATACCAACGGCGGTACCTGGTGCACGCCAAACCCCATCTGATCGCCCAGAGCCTTCAGCAGCTCGAAGCTCCCCTCTCGCCGGCGGCCAAAGTGGTGATCGTATCCGATAACGATTTCCCGGGCCTTTAACCGTTCCAGCAGCACCTGTCGGATGAACTCTTCCGCCGACAGGGCGGCAAACTCCCTGGTGAAGGGGATGATCACCACCTGATCCACCCCGGTTTGTTCAAACAGACGAAGCTTTTCTTCTGTTGTGGTCAGTAACCGAATGGGATGGTTGTGAGGATTGCCCACGACCTTGCGAGGATGGGGATCGAAAGTGACCACCGTGGTGCTCAGCCCATTGCCCCGGGCAACTTCTTTCAGCCTCGAAATAATCGCCTGATGCCCCAGGTGAAAACCGTCAAACGTGCCTACCGTTACCGCGCTCGGATCGGGATGCTCAATGTCTGTCAACGTGCAATAAACCCTCATAAGGTGGTTGAGGTGGTTCGTTTCAATTGCCTTTCAAACTCTTCGATGGTCAATGCCGTTTCCAGGGTATATTCTCCCACCCGCGTTCGCACCAGCTTCCGGACATATCCCACCGTGCCTAACTGTCGGGCAATATCCCGGGCCAGGGTGCGGATATACGTTCCCCGCCCACATTCGACCCGGAGGGTCAGGGTCTGTTTGTCCAGTTCCACCAGTTCGATGGCATCGATGCGAACCTTTTTGAACAGCCGGGGCACTTCTTTGCCCTGTCGGGCCAGTTGGTACAGCCGCTTCCCTTTCACGCGGGCTGCCGAATAGGAAGGGATTTCCTGTTCAATTTCTCCCAGGAAGGAGGGCAGCACCGCGTTCACGGCCTCTTCACTCAACTTCGGCACCGCTTTTTCGGTGATGACTTTCCCTTCCGGATCCAGGGTATCGGTTTCCTGCCCCAAAGCCACCTCGGCCAGGTACTCTTTGGGCAAATCCATCAATTGAGAAGATTTTTTGGTGGCAGGTCCCAGACAGATCAACAACACGCCGGTGGCAAACGGATCCAGGGTTCCGGCGTGTCCGACTTTTTTGATCCCGGTTAACCGGCGTATTTTGTTGACCACATCAAAGGAAGTCCAGCCGGCCGGTTTATTGATGGCAACAATAGCGCCATCCCGGGAGGAATATTGGCTAATTCTCATTCGAGTTCTTTTTGATTTCTTCTAACATCTTTTCAATTTTTCGGGCGTATTCCAGGGTATCATCCACAAAAAAGCGCAGTTCGGGGATGAACCGTAATTTTAAATGGGGTGCGATTTCGCTGCGGATAAAGTTCTTCGCCCGATTCAATACCGCCAGGGATTTTTGGGTCGCCTCTTCGTCTCCCAGCACCGTGAAATAGACCGAGGCGATGCGCAAATCCCGGCTCATTTTCACATGGGTAACGGTAATGAATCCTTTATCGGGGTCTTTGAGTTTTCGGTCGATTACCTGGCTGACCGCCTGTTTCACCTGATCGGCGATTTTTCGCTGTCGAATGGTTTCTTCCGCCATGGCGTTCCTCACAGGTACTCAATGGAGTGATCCACTACTTCGGCCAGGCCGTTATTGTCAATCGCCTTGAAAACCGATTGAAGGCTCTTTTCCAGAAACTTGTAATCCGTTCCCACCTGACAGATCCCCAACCTGGCTCGCTGCCACTTATCCAGAAAATCCACCTCGGCAATGGAAACGTTGTATTTATGGCCGATCCGATCTTTAATTTTGCGCAATACCATGCGTTTGTCCTTCAACGAAAACGATCCCGGCAAATAGAGATCCACGGTCAGCACGGCGATGATCATGGCAAAGGTTCCTCTCCCTATCTCTTATTGAGAGCGAGTGAGGGTGGGGGCTTCCAGCACCACTTCGTAGGCCTCGATGATATCGCCTTCTCGAATGTCGTTGAAGTTCTCCAGCATCATGCCGCATTCATAGCCGGCCTGTACTTCCCGCACATCTTCCTTAAACCGCTTGAGTGAGGCCAGCTTCCCATCGTAGATCTCCACTTCATTTCGCACCACCCGAACATTGGCATTGCGAACGATTTTTCCGCTTCGGACATAACAACCGGCCACGGTGCCCACCCGGGAAATTTTGAAGATTTCCCGAACTTCCGCCTCCCCGATCAACACTTCCCGTTCCACCGGTTCCAGCATGCCTTCCAGGGCCCGCTGTACATCCTCGATGGCGTCGTAGATCACCTTGTACAGGCGGATATCCACTTTTTCCCGCTCGGCCAGTTCTTTGGCTTTCGGGGTGGGTCGTACATGGAAGCCGATGATGATCGCCTGAGAGGCCGCCGCCAGATTGACATCCGATTCCACGATGGGGCCTACCGCCTTGCGGATTACCTGCACTTCCACCTTCTCGGTGCTGAGACGTTGTAGCGAATCGGCCAACGCCTGCGCCGATCCATCCACATCCGCCTTGACCAGCAATTTCAGTTCCTTCACATCGCCGGTCTGGATGCGGCGGGAAAGTTCATCCAGGGTCATGTGGCGCACCTGATGGAAATCCTGCTCCCGCTTGAGCTGTTCTCTCCGATAGGCGATCTCCCGGGCGGTTTTCTCATCGGGCATGACGATGAACCGGTCACCGGCCTCCGGTACCTGATCAATCCCCAGCACCTGTACCGGGGTAGACGGCCCGGCGGCTTCGATCCGCTGTCCTCGCTCATTTAACAACGCCCGCACCCGACCGGCCCGACGGCCCACCACAAAGGCATCTCCAACCCGCAGCGTACCTTCCTGCACCAGCACGGTCGCCACCGGGCCTTTGCCTTTGTCCAGACGGGCTTCCAGCACCACTCCCCTGGCCCGCTTGTTGGGATTGGCCTTCAGTTCCAGCAGTTCTGCTTCCAGAAGGATTTTTTCCAGCAATTCGTTAATATTCTGGCCGGTTTTGGCGGACACTTCCACACACTGATAGGTACCGCCCCAATCCTCGACCAGAATGTTGCGTTCGGCCAGTTGCTTGCGGATGGCATCGGGATTGGCGCCGGGCTTGTCGATTTTGTTGATGGCGATAATGATGGGCACCCCGGCGGCTTTGGCGTGATCCAGCGCCTCCTCCGTCTGGGGCATCACCTGATCATCGGCGGCCACTACCAGCACCACAATATCGGTGACCTGCGCCCCCCGGGCCCGCATGGCTGTAAACGCTTCGTGACCGGGGGTATCCAGAAAGGTGATCTTACGGCCATCTTCCAGTTCCACCTCGTAAGCCCCGATGTGCTGGGTAATTCCACCAGCCTCCCCGGCCACCACATTGGTGTTGCGAATATAGTCCAGCAAAGAGGTCTTTCCGTGATCCACATGCCCCATGACCGTCACTACCGGTGCGCGGGGTTGTAAATCTTCCGGATTATCCGGTTCTTCCTCCAGTTCCTCCAGGAACTCCGAGGCATACTCTTTTTCTTCTTCCACGGTATAGCCGTATTCTTCGGCCAGCAAGCGAATGGTATCCATATCCAGGCGCTGGTTGATGGTCACCACCAGCCCCAGATCCAGACATTTGCGGATTAATTCGGTGGGAGACACATTCAGAAGATTGGCCAGATCCTGGGTGGTAATAAACTCGGTAACCTGAATGACGTTCTCTTCGACTTCTTCTTCGGTTCCCTGTTGAGTACGCACCCGTTTACGCTTTTTGCGTCCGGTGCCGGCGTCCCGAATTTCGGCCAGGGTCTTCTTCAGAGAGGTATCAATTTCCTTCTCGTCAATCTGTTTTTTCTTCTTTTTGCGCTTGCGACGCCCTTCCTTTTCTTTGGGAGGCGCCTCCACTTCTTCATCGCCCCCTTCTAACGAGATCATCTCCGGTCGCAGGCGCTTGCTGTCCCGGCGGATCATTTCCAGGGCTTTCCGCCGACGGGCTTCCCGTTCCTCTTCCAGTTCCTGACGAGTTTTCTTCTTCTTTTTCTTGCGCTCCCGCTCCCGGCGGCGCTCTTCCGGAGACAATTCTTCTTCCGGCTTAATGGCCACTTCTTCTATTTCCGGAAGCACCGGCTTTTCCTTTGGCTCCTTCGGTTCCTTCCTGGCCCGATCCCGGGATTCCTTGAGCTTCTGGATCAACCGCTTCTGACGCTCTTTCTTTAGCTCTTCTTCCCGCCGCAGTTGTTCCAGATAGCGTTTGGCGCCGGGATGATCCGGAATCACATCGCCGACTTTGGGAGTGGCCTTTTTTTCTTCTTCCTCTTCCTTTACTTCGCTTTCGATGGCTTCGGCAACCCGCTCTTCGATAGTCGGCTCAGGAGCAGGGGCTTCGCTCTCCGGTTCTTCCTGGGCCTCCGGTTCAAGAGGTTCGGCTTCCACCACCGGTTCGGCTTCTTCTACCGCTTCAGGCGCTTCCGCTTCCGCCTCTACCGGAGGGGCTTCTGCTTCCTCCACAGACTCCGCCGGTGCTTCGGCGGCTTCAGGGGGAGCGGCTGCTTCAGCCTCCGCTTCGGCAGAGGGAGCTGCGGCTTCGGGGGTCTCTACAGGAGCCTGCTCGATCTGAGGCGTTTCCACCCTGGCAACCCCTTCTGCAGGGGCCGTTTCCACCGTCGGTTCCTGGGCGACCGGTTGCTCTTCCGGGGCAACCGCCCGGGTAGCCGCGGCCTCTCGAGACGGTCTGGAGGGCTGTTCCTCCTGAAGGCGTTCCTGGCGGCGCTTCCGGATCTTTTCGGCGGCCTTCTTCTCCAGAGAAAATCGTTCCAGAATCATGGCGTAGATTTCTTCAGAAACCCGCATATTGGGTTTGCTGACGTCCACGCCTTTCTTCTGAAGGAACTCCTTCAACGTGTCCGTGGAAACGTTGAGTTCCTTGGCAATCTCGAACAATTTTTTCTTCTTACTTTTTACCGTTGCTTCTGCCATTGATGCTCCTGATGTAGCTGATCCCGAATACCTTTAACGAATCCTCCCTGATACAGGCCCACGATCTTGTAGCCGATCAACTCCGACAGACCGGGGCTACCGGCGGCGGAACGCACCACATAGGCGGGGACCCTGAACCTGTAAGCCAGATTGCCGGCTTTTTTGCGCGAGCTTTCTCCTGTAGATTCATCGACCAGGATCATGGCCAGCTTGCCTTTGAAAGCGGCCCGACGCACCGCTTCCAGACCGGTGGCCATCTGACCGGCCTTCCGGGCCAGCCCGATCAGGCCGCTGATCTTCTGATCCAGGACAATATATGAAAATTCTGCCATTTTACACATTTAATTGATTTAAAATTTTCTGGGCCGTCTTCTGCCCCACGCCGGGAATTTCCAGCAAGCCTTGCAAGCCCAGATTCTTCAATTGCTCGGCGGTCTCGATGCCCGCTTCCTGGAGTTTCTCCACGATTTTGGGAGTCAGGCCGGGGATATCGGACACCGGCATGGCCAATTCCTCTTCTTTGGTCTTTTCGTAGTATTCCGATTCTTTGATCAGCTCGATATTCACCCCGGTCAATTCCTGGGCCAGTTCCCGGTTGATTTCGTTGCGCCCCATGGCCAGCCCCATGTCCTTATCGGGGATAATGGCCACGGCCAGGTTATCTTCCCGGTTATAGATCACCCGCAGGGGTTTGGCCGGAGTGAGGGCGCGGGCAATAAAGACCTCCGGCTCCGAGGCATAGGCGATCACGTCGATCTTTTCTCCGTTCAATTCCCGCACCACCGACTGAATGCGCACCCCCCGCATCCCCACGCAGGCGCCTACCGGGTCAATGCGCTTGTCGATGGATTCCACGGCGATTTTGGAGCGTTCCCCGGGGCGTCGGGCCACCCGCTTGATTTCCACGATTCCTTCAAAAATCTCCGGCACTTCGATTTCAAACAGCCGGATCAGGAAGCGGTCATCGGCGCGGGAGACGATGATCTCCGGACGATGACTTCGGCGACGACGGGGGCGATCCTCCTCATCGGGGAGCTCCTCCATCGAATCCGGCTTGGTCACTTCTTTGATCAGCGCCCGCACGCTATCCCCCCGGCGCAACCGTTCGTTGGGAATCGACTCCCGGCGGGGCATGAACATCTCCGTGCGATCCACAATAATAAAGTATCCATTTCGGGTGGTCTGATGCACATCCCCGATAATGATTTCTCCCACCCGGGACTTGTACTCCTGATAAATCTTTTCCTTCTCGTATTCCCGAAGTCGCTGCAACAGGCTCTGCTTGGCAATATTAATCAACCGGCGGCCAAAATCCTCCGGATTGACCACCTCGGCAAACAGTTCCCCTTCTTCCACCTCGGGGTCTTCTTTCATGGCTTCTTCCAGAGAGATTTGCCGATTGGGATCGGTAACCTCCCGCACCACTTCCTTTTCCACGTAGATTTCCACATCCCCCCGATCGATATTCACGATCACATCAAACTCGGCATCCTCGCCATATTTTCGTCTCATCAATGTGGTAAAGATTTCTTCCAGAATATCTCGTAAGTCGTCCTTATCAATGCGCTTTTCCCGCGCAATCTCCGCCGCAGCGGCTACGATTTGACTCTTCATAGGTATCACCAACCTCCTGTCTATCGTGTTCTTAATTTTCTAATTCGTTAAGCATGAAAACTTGCGTTTCTCGTCAATGTAAACTTTCCAGGTTTTTCGCTACTATATCGTGAAACGTGATCATTTCTTTTACTCCGTCGGGACGGGGCATCACGTTTCACGCAGGGCTGCTCTTTTAGCATTTTGAAATTCTTCTCCACCCCGTGCCTCGGGGTTTCTTCAGAATGATATTTTCAAGCAACATCCAGTATTCCCAACTTCCTTCGTTCCGACATTCATCGGGAGCTAAAAATCGGGATTTCCGCTTCGCTCCGATCCCGACCTGTCCCCGCCGCAGCAGGCCAGCATCCAGTATCCAGTATCCAGCATCCAGTATCCCCGACTTACCCCCGCCGCAGCAGGCCAGCATCCAGCATCC
>CAYQGB010000060.1:0-6553 GCA_964416895.1 uncultured Calditrichaceae bacterium | reverse complement strand
CCAGCATCCAGTCATCACCACTTCACCCGCACTTTGGCCTGGGCAATCGCCGACCGGGGAATGGAAAGCTCCTCCCCGGCAACCTGCAAAACAATTTGTTCCTCATCGGCAGCAACCAAGGCACCGATCACTTTCTTCCGCTCCCCGGACTCCTCGTAAAGCACTTTCAATTCCCGGCCAATGTTCCGCCGGAATTGCCACAGATGTTGCAGGGGACGATCCAGCCCCGGGGAAGACACTTCCAGCCGATAGGAACCGGGAATGGGATCATACATATCCAGCGCATCGTTGATCTCCCGGGTCAATCGGGTAATTTCCTCCAGGGTAATCCCCTGTTCCGTATCCGCCAGAATCCGCAGCACCTGATTTCCCCGATTTCCCCGCAGTTCCATATCGACCAGATACACCTGCTCCCGATCGAAGATCGGCTGCAGAATTTCCCGAATCTTTTCTACCAGCGGGTCCATGAGTTTTATCTAACCTCCTGAAAAACAAAAAAGTGGGTCTCGCAACCCACTTTACACGTGCGCAAATATAACGGCTGCACCTGACCAACGCAAGGATAATTTGCGGTTTGGTCGGTGCCGATTTAGCCGGCGGTTTGCTCCCGAATCAGATCAAATTTCCTCCCCCTCGTCTTCATCACTGCGGATAAAAATCTGCACCTGCCCGTTCCCATCATCGCCGATAAAACAGTGGTTCCAGTTTCCCCACCAGCCGGGGAAAAACCGGGGCATGAACCGGAAGTGGGAGAATCCGGTTTCTTCCAGTTCCACCTCCACCGTCTCCCGTTTCCCATTTCGCACGTATTGCACAGCCACTTCTTCGCCTTCGTCAAATTCGGAGAGGGCATCGATCAGATCCTCAGGGTCCTGCACGGTTTCGTCGGCCACTTTCACGATCACATCGCCGGGTTTCAATCCCGCATCTTCGGCAGGACTATCCTCTACCACATCCAGCACCAGCACCCCTTCATCGACGCCGGGGAAATACGCCGCCAGATCCTCGTTCAACTCGTGCACTTTTACCCCCAGGCGCACCGGGCCGGGGTACATCATCTTGAAGACCTCCCCATCCCGGCGAAAGATAAACGCATACCGGGCCCGCCGCCTGCCGATGATCACTTCCAGGGTTTTCTCCCGGCCATCCCGAACCACGGTAAGCTCAACTTTCTTCCCCGGCTCCGTCTTCCGAACCATCTTGATGAACTCATCTACCTCTTCTACCGGTTTGCCGTCAAAGCGGACGATCACGTCCTCTTCCTGCACACCAGCCTTCTCCGCCGGGCTGTCCTCAAATACCTCTGTGACCAGCAGGCCGAACCGGTCGCCCAGCCCATACGCTTCCCGCATGGAAGGGGTCATCTCCCGTACGCTTACTCCCAGCCAGCCTTTTTTGCCCTTCGCCAGAACGGCGTCACTCATCAACACGCTGCCGAAAAACATTCCCATGAGCATCATCCACAGGGAAATTGCGGGGATTTTACGAGTTCCCATAACGACTACCTCCCGATTGGTGATCTGGTTTTTTCCTGCCGCCTGAACGCCTGCAGCCTGTGTGCCTGAATTCAAAACTCGATCCATCGGGCGCGCTTTTCCAGGGCGTTCAGACGAATGCGTCCCGCTGCATAAGCATCTACATCCGCTTTCTTTACCATCAAAATCAGTTGATCCGGAAACGCCTCCTCATCGTCGCTGCCCCAGCCGTTTTCCGAAACGCTGATTACGACAATTTGCTTCTCCGGTTTCAGGGGGCGCAGGGTGGTTCCGTATTCGCCCACCAGTTTCAACAACTCCTGCCGATAGCGCTGCATCTTTGCCCGAACTTGCCTGGCAGAATCCTCTTCCTCTTCGGGGGAGATGGGCACAGATTGAGCGGCTCTTCCGGATTGACTTATGCGCATGAATTTCTCCAACGCCATAGTAACTCTGGATACCTCCGGCTTCACAAAAAACACCACCCCGATTTCCGCCAGATAAACCCCTCCCGGCTCCCCTGTCAGGCCGATCACTTCTTCGGGTTCCTCACTCAACGCCGTCTTCAAAATATTTCCCATGATCTTCATCCGCTTCTCTATCTCCCGATTCACCGGATGTTCCCGATAAACGATCCGCTTCCGGAAGGCTTCCGGGGAAAGTTCGCCCCGACGGTGTGCTTCCAGATCTTTGCGGAAGGCGGTGGCTTCTATCATGGAGGGGAACTCAGAAACGCTTTCATCCTCCGGAAGCGAGGCGGGAAGCGAAGGCATTGTGGCGTAGAGATCCACCACCACGCTCACCCGCTCATTATCCTTGAGTTGGGACAGCGTGGGGGCATAATTGCCCAGAAAATCGGCCAGCTTGTCTTTGACCTCCTGAAGCATCGCCCCGCTCTGGTCGGTTGAAACCGCAGACGCCGAAACCGGAGGGGCCGGCGGTTCCGGCGGGGGAACGGATTCCGAACTGAGCATTTGCCGCAACATCTGCTGTTGTTGGCGGACGGCCTTCAGTTGAGTTCTCAATCGCCGTAACACAGGGGTGAATCCCGTGCTCCCATCCACCAGAAACAGCGCTCCGTAGCCGGGAAGGTAACACCCGATGCTTCCCTCACTCCATCCCGGTTGGTTTTCGTAGAACAGCCGGTCCAGGATTCCCTCCATGATGTTCAATTCCTGCTTCATCCGCTGCTGAGGGGGATCGGAAGCCGGGTATACCACCGGCCATCCTCCGCTTACCAGCAGCAGGGCAATCCCCAACAGCACCATGTGGGGCAGGGATCGGCGAAGGGTCTTTTTCATGGCTTTCACCTCCCGTTATTGCTGCGGTCGTGGTTGAGAAAAGGCTGCGGTTTGAATGAATTCCTTGAGCAGTTGATCGGTAGTTTGGAACCGCCGCTCATGGTTGCGGTACAGGGCCTCCAGCCCCTGCCCGATCAACTGCAAATCCTCCCGGCGTTGCATTTCCAGTTCCCGGGCGAATTGCCCCAGCGTCGCCTGAAGGTGTTTTTGCTGTCGCAGTTCGCTTTCCACCAGCAATTGCTGCACCCATCGCCGATGGGTTTGTTCCCACCGGAGAAACTCTTCCCGGCTGAGCACCGCCGAAGAAGATGCGCCGGGATCGGTCGCCGGGGAAATGGTTTCCGGGGTTAATCCGAAGACTTGAGCCACCTTTCCTTTATTATATAAGGCATCAAAGGTCAATACCGAAACGGCGATAACCAGGCAGGCAGCCACGGCGGCCATAATTCTCAGGGCGCGCTGTACCGGGCTTTTCTCACTTAACCGGCCGGCCCCGGAAGCAGGTGGTTGCTTCGGCGGAGGCTCCAGGAACAGAAATTGAGCGCCGGGAGATTCCTCCGGCCATTGCCGGAGAAGGGCAACGGTCTTCCCCAGAGCCTCCACTTCCCGGCGACAATCCTCGCACCCGGCCAGATGGGCTTCGACCGCTTGCTTTTCCTCCGGAGAGAAATCTTCGCAAATGTAGGCAATCAACCTCTCTTTAGAAAAATCACAGGACATAGCCTTGCAACTCCCCGTCTATATTCCAGTTTTGCAGCACTTTTCTCAATGCCGTCAATCCATAATACATGCGGGATTTGGCGGTATTCTCGGAAATGTTCAGCACCTCGGCGATTTCGGAGAATTTCAACCCCTGATAGATTTTGAGCAGAATGACCGTGCGTTGTGCTTCGGGAATGGCCTGCATGGCCTGATGGAGAATTCGCCGCACATCCCGGGCGTGAAGGGTTCCTTCTAAAGTCAGGGGCATCTGTTCATTTCGCGGCAGGGGATGCTCCTCCGGAGAAGGGGTTTCGGATTCCAGCGCCTCCAGAGAAGTGGTTCGCCGACGCTGCCGACGACGCCATTCATCCCGGCACACGTTCAGGGCAGTTTGATAAATCCACACGGACAACCTTTCCGGATGGCGAATACGAGGCAAATGCCGATACAACCGGATGAACACCGCCTGGCACAGATCCTGAGAGGCATCCTCATCCCCCGTATAACGGAGGATAAAGTTAAACACCCGCCCCTGCCAGTGATGCACCAGGGTGTTAAACGCCTCCACATCTCCCTCCAGGCTGCGGAGAATCAGTTCCCTGTCGAGATTATTCTGACGAATTTCTCCGGTGCCCAACGCGGTATTCTGCCTTTTGGTCATGGTTCGTTGAATCGCTCTCTTCCCCCGGAATACCGATGTGACCTCCGACACCCTCCCATTGCAGGCTCCGCCGTATGTTCCAGTTTCTTTTTCGTAGACGTTGACCCCTCCGGGAAAGTTTTATCCGGCCCAAAATCCTCTATAGTTTGCATAGGGTTTGGTCGAATTTGCCTGTAATAGTGTTCTACTTGAAGGAAGGCAGCGACTGGTTATAGAGCATGCGAGAACTGACCTTGCCCGTATGGTTCACCCGATCCCATCCAGGCGGCAAAAATCATAGCCCCGCCGGCTGCATATTGCGCCACTCCGATGGTACGCAATACGCATCACCCAACCCGCACCGTTCGATGACAATTCCCGGTTGCATTCCGCGGAATGCTCAGAACACTGCGGGCAATATCCCAAATAGCAATTCAGGTTCTGAACCGCGAGAATAGGGAGTGCTGACCATCCTCCTCTGTTAGATTCATCCATCACCAAAACCAAAGGAGTCCGTATGAGCGTAATGAAGCGATTCGTGTGGATGTGGCTTCTCATGTGCGTATTCGTGGCTCTGGGCTTTGCCCAGGAGCAGACTCGCGCCGGGAAGCAGAAGATTGACGACCGAATCTGGAGCATTGCCTACTGGCAACGGCTGGTTCAGGAAGGGCTGGTGCAGCCGGCTCCGGAAACGGAGGTTCCCCCGGCAGTTTACGTGGGGAGCAATATTGATGCGTTTCTGGTGGAAACGGATGACTCGCCGGATGTGGCGATCACCGATGATCCCAACGTCACCCAGAGCGAGAATTCCATCTTTGTCAATCCTCTGGATAACGACAAAGTGTTGAATTCCAACAATTCCACCACCAACCCCGCAACCACTCTGTACGGTACCAGCGGCTTTTTTACTTCCGATGGAGGGCAAACCTGGCAGGGAAGTCCCCAGGGAACCGGCGGGCCTAACAGCGGGGACCCGGCAGCGGTCATCGACCTGAACGGGTACTACTATGTGGGCTTCATCACCAACAATTTCGGTCAGGGAGTGGCCCGCTCTACCGACGAGGGCCAGACCTGGCCCATGACGGTGACCATCGCTTCCGATGGAAGCCTGGATAAGAACCATCTGTGGGTGGACAACAGCCCCACCAGCCCTCATCAGGGCAATCTGTACAGCGCCTGGACCGACTTCGGAGGCAACAACAACAATAACATCGAGTTGTCTCGCTCCACCGATGGCGGCATGACCTGGTCGAATCCGGTGAACATCAGTTCGGCGGTCGGCTCCGGCAGCCACGATCAGGGGGTCAACATCCAGACCGGGCCCAACGGGGAAGTGTATGCCGTGTGGGCGATCTACGATTCCTGGCCTTCGGATGAAACGGCCATCGGGTTTGCCAAATCCACCGACGGTGGAGCCACCTGGCAGCCGGCTCAGCGCATTATCACCAACATTCGGGGCATCCGCAACAGCGGCACGTCCAAGAACATGCGGGTGGCCTCTTTTCCGGTGATGGCGGTGGACATTTCCGGCGGCCCCCGGAACGGCTGGATTTATGTGGTCTGGTCGAACATCGGCGTTCCCGGAGTGAACAACGGCCCGGACATCGATGTGTATATGATCCGCTCCTCCGACGGAGGCAGCACCTGGTCTTCTCCCATCCGGGTGAATCAGGATCCCTCCGGTCTGGGTAAACAGCACTATTTTCCCTGGATCACCTGCGATCCGGAAACCGGGGCGCTCAGCGTGATCTTCTACGACGACCGCAACGTCTCTCCTTCCCAGTGTGAAGTCTTTGTGGCCAATTCTCTGGACGGCGGCGACACCTGGGAAGATTTCAAGGTCAGCGACGTGGCCTTTACGCCCTCCCCCATTCCGGGACTGGCCAACGGCTATTTCGGGGATTACATCGGCATCTCGGCCCGGGGCGCCAAAGTGTATCCGGTATGGACCGACAACCGCACCGGAACCGCCCTGGCGTACACTTCCCCGTTTGTGCTGGCCGATCCTCTGGATCCCAACCCGCCTCAGAATGTGAGCGCGTACAGCGATTACACCACCCCCACCAGCATGCTGTTGAACTGGGATGATCCTACCACTCTGGTCAACGGCGATCCCCTCCCGCCGGGCACCTTTACCATCGAGATTGAGCGGGATGGAACGCCCATCGCCAGCGTTCCCAGCGGGGTGGGCACCTACACCGACACCGGCCTGAACGATGGGCAACTGTATGAGTACACCCTGTTCACCAAAATCACCCTCAACGACAGCACCAGTCTGCCGGTGCGGGTGAGCTGGCATGCCGGGGGAGCGCCCACGCCGTCGGCGCCCACGAACTTTTTCGTCACCCGGGCCTCCGGTGGGGGCAACGATTTGATGATGCACTGGACCAATCCCGCCACCAACGTGGACGGCACCCCCATGGATGATTTTGCGG
>CAYQGB010000059.1:7577-16588 GCA_964416895.1 uncultured Calditrichaceae bacterium | reverse complement strand
GAACCGCTTTCTGATTGGGCGCCAGAATGGTGAATCCGCCACCGCCGTTCAATAGCAGATGCACGTTGAGCAAACCAAGTTCTTCCAGTAGATATGTTGCCACTGCATCTGCCAATACTCCGATGTAAAAAGAGCGCCCACGTAAGGTTTTGGCGGTGCCTTTGGCATCACTATCCGACACATTGGCAATGCGATAGATAAAATGCTGTATCCCGGAGACATCCGCTTCGATGACCAAGAATGGTTTCTCTTTATCATCAGCTTCTGCATAGCAGTCGGCATACGCTGCCACGGTCCGCAGATGATCATAAAGGGAGATATCCGGCACGGATTTATATCCGGCAGAACTCACCCGGGCGGTCCATTTTTCCAGCACGGAAAGTAATGTATTTACCAATGCAGGAAAGCTCAAATCACCGGGAATGGCTTTGATGTCTTTTAGGAAATTCTCCCACGGCTCTCGATGTTGCTCCATAAGCCATTGCTCATCATCCAGACGGGTCTCATCCAGCGGCTCCGGAAAAACATTACGGTAATCAATGGCGCCGGGCAAAAAGTAGCGTTTTTCCACCTGTGCCGAAACATTCGGTCTAATATTCGCAATGTGCGTAAACACCGACAGCAACGGGCGTCGCGCTTGTTGTGCTTCTTCATCCTCCCGCTCTCCGGCTGCCACATGATCAGCCTGACGAAGCGCGGTGTTCCCAGAGGAAGGATCGTGGTGAGAAGCTGCAATACGAATGGCTTCCTCCAGACAATCCTTTAAACAGGAATGTTTTCCCAGATATTCCCGAATAAAGTTGGCGCTGTTTTCTTCATGCCGAACATTAGTTTTTTCGGCACGATATTGAAATTTGCCGATGTCGTGAAACAGGGCGCCGATAAGGCGGGCTTTGCGTGCTTTTGACCACATATGCAAGTAGTTCCTCAATTTTAAGTTAGCACCCCATACCCCCCCATCCCAAACACGGTATTTTTGCCCACGTGGAGCAGTTCACCGATTTTGAGCCAGGGGTAGAACTGGCCCAGGTCGCCGCGGTAGGTGATGCGACCGGTGAAGCCGGAGAGGTGCACCGGGCGGTGCTGGCGATTGGAAAAGCGTTTGAATCGCCGTCCTTCCAGCTCCTGATGCACGATCTCCACCTGTGCCGCGGCATCCCAGTCGATCTCAAAGCGCTCCTTCTGCCCGTCCCCGTGGAAGTAGCGCAGGCTGTGGTAGCGCCGCAGAATCGCCTTCAGCAAAGTGGTGAAATCCAGTTGATCTGCCCGTTGCCCCTGAGTGCGGATATCCGTGGGGGTATAAAATTGCAACGTCACCTGGGGCAGCAGCCGGGCCTTGAAGGAATCCAGGTTCAAGCGGGGAAAATCGCCCCGCAACTGTTGGGTCTCGTGGTCGTAGATGGGGATTTTTTCCCCGGCGGCATCCATCGCGGCTGCAGAGATCAGAGTATAGCGGCCCCGATCCCGACCGATTCCTTCCTGCCCCATACGGTCGAAGCAGTATACGAAATAGGGCACATACTCAATCGCCCGACCGATCAGGATCAGATGCAGGTGCATCCACTCATTTTTCAGGAAGAATTGCTTGCGGGTCAGGGGCGGTTCGATGACAAACGGGCGGGGCACCGTTTGCCCACGATGATTCTGGGTTTCAAACAGGTAGGGATAGGCGCATTTCTCCTGCAACTCGCAGATCTGACAATCCCGATGGGAGGTCACGCAGATGGTGCGCTTCAGTACATGGCCGAATTTGCCCCGAAAGGTGGAGCCTTTAAAATCCGGAAGGCCAAAAGAATTTTCTGTCCTCAATGCAAACTCGAATTTCGCAGCGTCCATTCGGTTTTCACCATCGAGAAACGTACATACCTGACCGATTTTCAAAAATCCGGAGAAAACTCAGCGGTGGGAGAATTCAAGCCGGAAAAGCTCCGGCGATCTATATTAAAGGATACTTAAAGTTGCGGAGGGTATTGTACAATTTTGCACCGATATGATGCAACACATTTTTGAAAAAATTTCCGGGTTAGGTTTATAGATCACAGGCTGAAGATTACCGTAACGTCGGCGCATGATTACTCAGGCTGTGGAGAAAGATTCTCGGTCAGGGATCGGGGCACGTTGGCCGGTTGCCGCCACATGGGATCCACAATGGGATAGGCCGGTCGATTGGTGCCGCCCCGAAAAACCAGCATGGTGGCCCAGCGGGACTTTTGAAAATCGGTTACCGTGAGCGTATCCAGCACCGCCTGATGAATACGAACTGGATAGACCGCCCGCAGAGAGTCCAGTTTCTCCTCCAGGGTGGTCATAGCCTTCCGCCAGCGAAGCACCCGCCGTGCCTGGCGTAACCGGGTGGCCCGGGCGCCGGTTTGGGCAAAGCCGGTTTTGCTATCCTGCAACTGCGCCAGATATTGCTCCACCTCCTCCTTCCCCACAGATTGATCGCCCACCAGGTGATCGGCGGTCTCTTCAAACACCCACTTGTGCCGCCACAGGGTTAGCTCCCGCTGTACCCGGGGGGAACGGTGCAAATTCTGCCGCCGGGCCTCCTGCGCCAGAAAGTAATCCCGGATGGTCAGGGCCACGGCCCGATCCAGGGCGCCGGTAAAATCCGGGGTTTCCGGCTGCCGTTGGATTCGAGAAGGATCAAACCGCTGCACAAATTCGCCGATGGACATCTCCCCATCCCGGTGGGTGAAAAAAGCATCCTCCCGGTGGGTTTTCAGCTCCCATAAAGCCGGTTGATCGGGTGTGGCCGCATCCACGGCAGCGGCAAAGTCTTTCCGTCGCTCCGGAGGAATTTTTTGCCACTCCTGCACCGCCTTCGCCAGTCGGGCAAAGGCCTCGCCTTTGGTCACCACCTTTCGGGGTTCCAGCAATCGGCGCACGTACCTGTGCAATTCTTGCTCAAGCTTCTGGTAAAAAACGATCTGCTCGAAGGTGGGGGCTTTCTCGGTATACTCGTTTTCCGTGATCGCCTGCCGGCGGATATCCAGCACCTGAAAGATGTAGTACTTCCCGTTTAATTCCACCGGATCGGAAATTTCTCCATAAGGAAGGTCTTTGATGGCTTCTAACAATTCGGGGGAAACGTCCAGATAATCCAGATAGTCGGTTTCATAATGGCGGGGATTGATCCGGCGTTCGGGATTTTGCCGGATAATATCATCCATGACCGCGGCATATCCTCGCTCCTTCATCGCCTGAGAGACCTGCTGCGCCCGCTCCAGGGTCGGTTCCACCCAATAGCGAAACTTAAAACTCACCTTCGATTTGTTGATCGCCTCCCGAATCTCCTCCATGCTCACTTTGATCTTGCTGCGCACATTCCGCTCGATCAATTCTTCGATAAGCAGATCATCTAACACTTGTTTTTCCAGGCGCTTAACCCGGGGAGAGCG
This sequence comes from uncultured Calditrichaceae bacterium, assembly GCA_964416895.1. Classification (GTDB taxonomy): domain Bacteria; phylum Calditrichota; class Calditrichia; order RBG-13-44-9; family J075; genus CAYQGB01. The sequence goes on along the minus strand of CAYQGB010000059.1, from coordinate 13,187 downwards.
ATCCAGTCCCAGGCGGTATCCTTCCAGGGCCAGGAGGCGCTCTTTGATCATAAATTCCAGATAGCTGCGCTTGCGATCCGGCCCCACCTTCAAATGGCCGAATCCCCCTTCGTAGTCCCGGCGGAACTCATCCACCGTGATGACCTCATCCCCAACCCAGGCCACCACCTGATCGGGATCAATGTATGCGGAGCGATCGGTACAGGAAAGCAGCGTGAACCGCAGAATGGCCCACAGGAGGATCAAATATTTAGCAATATACCCTTTGTGTTGCAGCAGCCGTTTGAATCGGCTACTCGAGGCTCCGTCCTCATTCGCCCTCATAATCCCAACACCATCACTTTCTCGGAATCAAGTCTTCATCCACCTTCATTTTCATCTCCAAATCCGCCCCCGGCAAAAACCTGCCAATATTAAGCATTAATCAAAGATAATGCCAATAGAAAATCGATGAACATTATTTAGCGGCCCCCAATCGGCAAAGGCATAGTCGATCCGGAATCCCATCTTGCCCGGCTGGTAGTAGTCGATGCCTCCGCCCAGGGTCAGCCGGTCGGTGGTGCCCACATTTTCCTCATCCCGTTCAAACAGATTTTCCACCCCTGCCCGAAGGAAGAAAATTCCGGCATATCCGTATTCCACTCCCACATTGATGCTCTCGGTGGCATGGCTGGGATGGCTGAGGTCGCTGGAGATGAGCAGTTTGCCCAGATTCCCCATGGTCATTTCATAGGAAACCCCGGCCCGGAACAGCACCGGCAGAGGGAAGGAATTGGTCTTGAACTGCACGGGCACAAAATCCACATTCTCGTTGCGTTCGTCGGGGTCTTTGGTGCTGTCCAGATCCCGCCCCAGCAGGCTGATTTCTCCGCCGAAATTGCTCATGCTCATCCCCAGGCGCAGCCCCTTCACGGGGGTGTTGTAGAATATCCCCAGATCCAGAGCAAAGGCATCCCCGCTTTCGTTCCAGATGCGCTGGTTGATGTATTTCCCGGACATCCCGAAGCTGAAATGGGGGGTCAACGCCACGGCATAGGAAAGCCCCACGGCGTAGTCTCTGGCGGTGTAGGTTTGCCCGGTGCCTTCGGGGCGCTCCACCGTGCGCACGGGCTGTTCCCCGTAATCCAGCATCAGAAAACTTACCCCGATGGAGGAGCGAAACAGGGGTACCGGCATGGTCACACCGATAAACTCATAGTTGGTTTCCACCAGCCATTCGGTGTGCATCAATTCCACCTGGATATTTTCATTCCACACGATGCCGGCGGGATTGTAGTACAGGGCGGTGGGGTCATTGGCGATGGAGGCATAGGCCCCGCCCATGGCCATGGCCCGGGCGCCCACCCCGATTTCCAGGAAGGCTGCGGCATTGGTACCCACCGCGCTGACATCGGTGCGAAACTGGGCCGGCAGGGATACCCACCCGCTCAGCAATATCAAGGAGCAAATAAACGTCAGGCGTTTCATTATTCCAACCCTGTGGTTATGGTAATGGATTTATTTCTGTGGTTATTGGGTTATCAGGTTATCAGGTTATTGGGTTATTGGGAGATGAAGGGGTTCCCTCGTTTGTTATACCGGCAGTAGCGGACATCTCCCAATACATTTATCCCTAACACTCCAATCCCTAATATCCTGACCAATACCCTTATCCCAATATCCTGATCCCTAATCCCCTATTTAATCACTGCAAACTTTCCGGTCTTGGTGCCGATGCCCGGCGCATCCACCAGATAGAAGTACACCCCATGGGCGATTTCCAGACCGTCTTTGGTGCGCAGATCCCAGCTCAACCGCCCGTTCTTTTCCGGCGCGGAGTGATGCAGTTGCACCACCACCCGCCCGGAAGCGGTGAAGATGGTTACGGTGCACTCTTTGGGAAGATTGACAAAGTCGATCCGTCGTTCCCCCCGGCCCTCGTCCCGGTTGAACACTTTCCGTTCCAGCGTGCTCACGGCGATGTAAGGATCCGGCACCACGTAGATGTTATCCAGATCGTCTTTCGCTTTGCGCACATCCAGTTCATTGCCGATCAGGGTGAATTCGAAGGCGTCGTGGCGATCAAACCGTTTTTTGGTAAGGATGCGGCACACGTCGCCGTTCTGAGGCGGTATCCACCGGCTGGAATCCAGTTCTGCGGGATAGGCGAAGGTGAACCGCCATAGCTGCCGCCGCTGGGTGGTATTGTTCAGGATATTGATAATATCCCCTTCATCCAGAGCGCCGATTTGGGGGGCATTATCAATATACAGGAAAGGCATGCGGCGGGGATTTTCCGGATCGGTAACATCCCACACCTGGAAGTTGGCCGGGCGCCGATTGACCGAGGTATCCGCTCCGGCTTCCAGCACCCGAATTTCAAAATCCCGGGCCACAAAAGTGCCCCCGCTGTTGGGAGAGTTCAAATCCACCAGCTCGATGGTGGTCTGGGAACCATCCACCCACCCGGAAGCGATGCTGTCCACCTGAGTGGAATCGTTATGCAAAATAATCCGAAACCCTTCGATGAGATACTTTTCATCCAGGTCTTCATTTTCCGGATTCAGGTAAACTCCCAGCAGGACATCGTCGGTAATATTGTACACCCGCATCTCATTGGTTTCCCCGGTGTACAGGGAATCCCACTGCTGGTACCGGCCATCGTCCATGAACTCCACCCGATAGCGGTTGTCGGTTTTAATCGCCAGAGGATTGTAGATTTGTATTTCGATGCTACCGGTGCCTATTCCGGAGACGTGCTCGATACCGGCGTCGCTGATCCGGGGTTCCTGATAGCCGCCCACCCGTTCCAGGGGCGTTACCGCGGCAGTGTTGGGATCGAAGGCGATGGGACGGCCCAGGGGATCAATCTGGATGTTCACCGGAGATTCGGTGGGAGAAATGGGCAACAGCCCTTCCAGGGGAGAAATATCGGGATAAAAGGAGGGATGATACCCCATATCCACCGAGGCCACGGCGTAATAATAGGTGCGCCCGTTGGTCACATCGGTATCCACAAAGTGATGTTGCAGGCCGCTATCGGTGCCCATGTTGTAGGAAACGCCCAGATCGCTGCCGGGGCCTAACTCGCTCCCGATACTCACCGGATGCAATCCGAACAGCCCGTCCTTTTTATCGAAGATGGCCAGGGGCTTGAACAGGAAGGGATTGCCAAACCCGTCGGTGATGGTTTTGATCTCGTTGAAGGTGGGATCGGTGCTCTTGTAGATGTAATATGCCTCGAAGTCCTGGCCGTAAATGGGATCCCGGGAGCGTTCCGCGCGAGAGTCCCATTGCAGATACACCTTTCCATCATCGCCCCAGGTTTGCAGCAGCGGTTGCAGCGGCGGCTTGGAAAAGTTGTAATCCTGATCGTAGATCACCTGCATGGTGCGTTTGTTGCGGAAGATGTCATCCTGATCGTTGCCGAACAGCAGGGCAATGGCATAGCGGTGGGTTCGCTCCGTGCCCACAAACTGTACAAATCCGCTGCCATACGTAAAAGTAATATCCCGCTGGTAATTATCCCGCACGAAGAAGGTATCGGGAAAAATTTCCGTGTTCCAGAAGCGTTCGTCGTCGGCCTGCTGGAGGTCGGTATCTTTCAAATAAAACGAGGTCAACCCCACCTGATCGGATTCATCGTTATCGGTGAATTCAAAATTCGGCTCACCGACATCGGGGATACCGTTGGCTTCGCTTCCATCGGGATCGGGACCGGGATATTCATTGTGCTGTGGCCCCAACCCGTCATGTCCCACGTCGTCATTGAGCGGCTCAATATCCAGAAGCCCGTTGCCGTTGAGATCCTCTCCGGGATCCAGAATTCCGTTATAATTGGCATCCTCGGTATCGTGGATCCCGTTGCCGTTGAGGTCTTCCCAGGCGGTCCAGTCTCCATCATTATCGATGCCGTCGTTCTGGCTTTCATCTACCATACCATCCTGATCATTGTCGATGCCGTCCTCCGCCAGACCGGGGCTTTCTAAAAACGCAAATCCGAAGTATCCGATGGGCAATCCATCGTTGGTTAAACCGATTTTGTTCCAGGCGTAGGTGATGTCATCCAGCCGGTCGAAAGAGGCGTCATCGTTGGTAAAAGGGCCGCCCAGATCCGGATCCACGTTCATGCCCACGATGCACACCGGCAGATCCAGGCCCTGGTTGGTGATGTCATAAATGGAGATGTAAATATCCTCCGCCAATCGGGCGTTCCATTGATAGCCCCGGTTTTCTACTTTCACGCCCAGCCCCCGGCGACCGTTGGGCCAGGGCAGGGTATCGGGATAAAAGGGATAATAGTCGAATTCATCGTTTTCCCGGTCATCCATCACGTAGTAGGACTCCTGATCTGCCCGAACATAGGCGCCGAACTCCCCATTCCAGCGACCGGCACGCACGCCCGGCCGGTCATCGCCGGGATCGTTGGGGTCCCGATCATCTCCCGGATAGGAGCCTGGAGGCCAGTATTCCGGCCAGGTTTCCCGGCGGTGACTGATGGCATACCAGCCGATTTCGTTCCTCAGGTGCAGATCCAGTTCCCCGTTGCGATTGAAATCCTCCTGGGGCTGTAACTTTCCGTCGCCTTCTCCAAAATCATGGGTATTGGGCAGCCCATCCACTCCCACGTCTTCGCTGATGCCTCCGATCAGCGGCTCCGTCTGGGCGCCGGGCTGATCCAGATTGTAGTATTTGGGCAGCGGCTGCCAGGTATAGCTGTGGGAAAGGTCCGGAGCCATATCGCCAAACGTACCAAAAGCGAAGTGGTCGGAAACGATGTGGATGGTGTCGCCGTGGGCATCTACCACCTCTCCGGCCACAAAGAAGTAGTCCCCCCAGATATACGTCACGTTGTCAGGCCCTTTGGGCCAGCCGATGCGAGGGGTATTGGCCACTCCGCTGTAGGAGATCAACCCCTTGTTCAGCACTCCCCCGTTCACCAGGTTTCCGTCGTGGATGACGAAGCGGGTATATTTGGCGTTGCCGGGTTCATCCAGAGACGTCTTGGAAAAGCGGGAGAAGCTCCGGGAACCGTTCAGGTTCATCTGCGGCTGCTGCGAGCCTGCGGCGTCTTTATAGGTCGTTTGCGCGGGAATCTGTTCCCCGGCAAACAGCAGGAAAAGCCCCAGGATCAGGCCCGGCAGCGCTTTCCCTGCAGAACAAAAGGCTTTTGAATATGCAGCAACATTCATAATGTCAATCCTGTATGGTTGAACATGCCGTTTTGCTTTGGTTTTATATAGATTTCAAGAAAAAGATTTTAGGGTTAAAGAACGCTCGACTCTATTCCTCCTTCCACCGCTCTGCGGTGGAAGGAAGTAAAAGGCGCTCCTGCGCCGTAAACGCTACTTGATGGCAATTCTATCTCCCCTCAAAGATCAGAATTTGATCTCCATTCCCACCTGAATTTTATTCCTCCTTCCACCGCTCTGCGGTGGAAGGAAGTAAAAGGCGCTCCTGCATCGTATCAAAATGACGCATTCTCTAACATCTTGTATTGAAACATCATACCGACGCAGAGCGTCGATACTTTCCTTCCGCCGCGGGAGCGGCGGAAGGAGAAAACAGGATCGCCTCCGTAAACGCTACTTGATGGCAATTCTATCTCCCCTCAAAGATCAGAATTTGATC
>CAYQGB010000059.1:0-7477 GCA_964416895.1 uncultured Calditrichaceae bacterium | reverse complement strand
CAATTCTATCTCCCCTCAAAGATCAGAATTTGATCTCCATTCCCACCTGAATTTTCCGCGGTTCGGAGAAGTTATCCGGATTCAGGTCAATCTCTTCCAGGGTGAACAGGCCTTCTTGCTCCAGGGTCTCTTGAAGGATTTTTAGCTCTTCCGGAATCCGGGCCACTTCATCGGCGCGCCCGGTGGAAGAGAAGACGTTCTCATGGTTCAAATGATCGAACAGGTTATCCACCTTCAGGAAAAGGGTTGCCCGTTGCCCCAGAATTCGGAAGAATTTTTTGGCCTTCAAATCCACGCTCCACCGGGTGGGCTTAAAAGCCGCGTTCTGATACTCCCGGCGGGGAATATCAAACCGCTCCACAAACGTGGGGGTGAAGGGGGTACCGCTGTTGAGGAAGCCCACCAGCCCGATGCTCCAGTCTCCGGACTTGATAAAGTTCACGTAGGCATTGATGGTATGCCGTTGATCCCAATCCAGGGAAAGGATTTTCCGGTCGATCAAGATATCCGATTGCCCCCCGATCTGGGTGGCGGTTTGAATCAGCTGCAACTCCGTGGGATCGGAAGAACTGCCGTTGGCAAACGAAAGGGTATAGTTGAAACCGCCCTGAACCAGGCCATTCCGTTTGGTAAAGCCCACGGTAATGCCTTTGGAGTTTCCGTAATCTCGATTGATAAATCGCCGAAAGCTCACCGCATCCAGGGTGGTCAGTTCCTCCACCCCTAACAGATCCCGGAAATCTTTGTAATAGGCGGTAATGTCCACGGCGATGTCCTCGGTAATGGCCTGTTGCAATCCGACTTCGTACTGGATGGTCTTTTCCGCCCGGAGGTCGGCATTGCCCAGGGTGCGCCCCTCCAGCTGGAATCGGTTCAGACTTCGGAGGGGTTCGTTGTACATGAACTGGAAAGCGGGCATTTGAAAGAAATGGCCATACGCGGCATGAAAGGCTCCCTGAGAAGAGATGGGGAAGGAAATTCCCAGTCGAGGGGACAACTGGTATTTGGTGGTGGCATCTTTGAGGTTGGCCTCGCTTCCCAGGTTGAACGATTCGGTGCGGAGGATTTTGGGAACCCGTTCGTTGGGGAAGAACATATCCAGCCGCAGCCCGGCATTAACAATAATGTCTCCCATCTCCAGCTTATCCTGGATATAGAACGCCGCTTCTAACGGTTCGATATTGAAATCCCGGAACAGGGTGTATTCGGTATCGGCGGCGGCCACAAACCGCTCGGCGCCAAAGCGCTGCTCCCAATTCTGCCAGTACACCACCAGAGAATCCCAATAGGCGTCAAAACTCATGTTGGCGCCGTTTAATTCACTCTGCAGAGGCCAGGCGTTGTTCTGCCATTCCTGGGTTGCCCGAAAGCCCCGGGCATACACGTTGATTCTGTGCTGAGTAATCTGAAATCCGGCTTTGATGAAATTGTGTTTGTCAATTTGCCAGTTCAAATCTCCGTTGAACAGATATTGATCCCGATAGTTTTTGCCCTCTTTATCGGTGTAGAAAAACCCGGCGCTGCCCAGAGAAAAGCCGTTGGAAGTGCTGGTGATCGGCTGAATACCATCATCGCCGGGGAATCGGGCGATTTTGTTGTCCTTGCGATAAAAGGCTTCCCCATCATTGTGCTGATAGGAAAAGGCCAGGTTATAATAAAAGCGTTTGGAAGGCACGTGTTGAAGCTTCAGAAAGTGCGATTGCCCCCACAGCCGTATTTTCCCGTGCTCGTCCGGCTGGTAGCGGGCGAAACGATCGCTACCCGATCGAGTAGGATCATAGGGGCCGTTGATGTCATCGAAGGAACCGAATATCTGATAGGTAAGGGTCAAACTGGATATGGGCTGGATGATCAGCTTGGCGTTTAACGAGATGGAGGTGCCGGTAGTAATGGGGCCGCGGGCGCCATCGCCGGTGGCCAGGGAATCGGGAATGGTGATTACCCCGGAAGTATTGGCCTGATTGGGATTATGCTGCTGAAACCAGCGCTGATAAGCGGCAATGCGCCAGCCATCTATGGGACGGAAGCGGCGCTCATACCAGTCCAGACCCTCCCAATCGTTATATCGCCCGGTCACCAGAAAGCTGACTTTGTTGGGAATGATCGGCCCGGACAGGCTGAACTGCACATCTTTTTCTGCAGTGAGATTTACATCATCAATCCCCAGAAAAATGCGGTCGTGGCTGCTGATCCATTCTCCGGAGTAAAACTGCACATTTCCCCTGAAATGACTGGAAGGCTTTTTGGTCACAATGTTGACCACCCCCGATTGCGCTCGCCCATATTCTGCATTGAAGGTTCCGCTGATAACCTCCAGTTCCTCAATCATATTGTTTTCCACTTCCACCGTGCTCCCACCGCCCTGACTGAAAGCGTTGGTCACCTGAACCCCATCGATGATATAGGTAACTTCCCGGGAGCGGCCGCCACGGAAGTGCAATTCCCCATCGGTGCTAACCACCCCGGCCTGCAATTCCAGCACTTCCTCCACTTCCGTCACCGGCATGGCTTCCACGGTTTCGGAATTGATGATGGCTGCGCTGTGGGTACGGTCGATTTCGATGGCGGGGCGCTCGGCTTCGACCACCACCTCTTCACCTTCCACGCTGGCGGGGCTTAGCTGAATCTTCAGCGAGGTAGTGCGATCAATGCTCACCCGCACGTTCTCGATGGTCTGGCTGGTGTAGCCCACGTAATACACCGTCAGGCGGTAGGTTCCCGGCGGCACGTTGATGATCATAAAAAAACCGTCCTGATCGGTGGAGGAACCCAATTGGGTACCCTCTAATACCACGTCGGCGCCGATCAGGGGCTGGCCGGTTTTTTTGTCCGTCACCGTGCCGGCAATCTTGCCGGTGGTGCCGGCCCAACATATCTGGGTGAATGCCAAAAGGGCGAGAATTACCCCAGAAAAACGGTATAAATCCCTCATTGTATCCCCTTCACTCTTAGACCAACAACGATCTCACAAACTCACGGTTGATCTCATCTCTCCGGCAGGCTTCGCAGGAGATGAGATGTATAATACAGGCGTGGAATGATGTTCACCCTACTCACTTTAAAAAAGGGTTCAATTTACGAAATAAAATGAGATTGTCAAGGGGTGGGGTGCATTTCCGTATTTCGTATTTCGTATTGCGTATTTCGTATTGCGTCGGTACGGAATCTGTTGATGTTGCATTGTGGGCGGCGGGTTGTATATGCAAAGATTTCAAGAAAAAGATTTTGGAGTTAAACAGTGCTCAATTCTATTCCTCTTCCGCCGGGCGGGAGGGGAAGGAGAAAAAAGCCCACGGTTACCGGGCATTCAGGACATTGCCAATGGGGTGGGCGGAATGACCGGCCTGTTCGATGGTTTCCATCACCAATGCCATCTGCTCCGGAGCCACGACAACCACCAACCCGATGCCCAGGTTGAAGGTTTGGCGCATATCCTCCTCCGGCACCCTGCCCAATCGTTGAATTAGCCCAAAAATCGGCGGTACCGGCCAACTGCCCCAATCAATTCGCAGGTTTAACCCTTCTCGCAGCAACCGGCGGGTATTCTTCTCAATCCCTCCCCCGGTGATATGGGCAATACCGTGCACCTCCACCGTCTCCACAACCCGCCGAATCACAGGATAATAATTGGGGTGGATTTTCAGCAGCTCATCGGTCAGGGAGCATCCCAATTCTTCTACCTTCGTATCCAGGGAATAATGGGAGAAAAGCACCTTTCGAGCCAGGGTGTAGCCGTTGGTGTGCAGACCGTTTCCGGCCACCCCCACCAGCACGTCTCCCGGCGCGATGTTGCTACCGTCGATAATGCGGGATTTTTCCACCGCTCCCACGATAGTTCCGCACAGGTCGTACTCGCCAGGGGCGTAGAAGTCGGGCATCTCGGCGGTCTCCCCGCCGATCAGGGGGATGCCGGCGTTCTCGCAGGCGTGGGCAATCCCGGAAATCACCGCCTCATAGACCGACGGTTCCAGAATGCCGGTGGCGAAATAATCCAGAAAAAACAGCGGCTGCGCCCCACATACAGCAATGTCGTTGATGCAATGGTGCACCAGATCCTGCCCCACGGTATCGTGGCGACCGGCCATCATGGCCACTTTCAGCTTGGTGCCCACCCCATCGGTGGAGGCCACCAGCACCGGCGCCGATAGACCCAGCCCGGAGAGATCGTAGAATCCTCCAAACAACCCGATGCCGGTGAGCACTTCCGGGGTGTGAGTGCGGGCAATGCGCTGTTTCAGGCGAGACAGGGCGCTCTCCGCCTTTTCAATATCTACCCCGGCATCTTTGTAGGTGATGGGTTTGCTCATGCTTGCTCCTTCGGTAGGACTGTGGGCAATGTAGGACAGGCTTCCAGCCTGTCAATGCTACGGTTTTCGGCTCCTCGATAGGTGACAGGCAAGATGCCTGTCCTACCGGGGGCGATACTCCGCCAGTTGGGCCAGGTATAACTTGCGCACTTCCTCAAAAAAGTAAATCACCTGCGGTTCTCGATAATCGGGGTACGTCCACTCCTGGGGCTGAAACGTCTTTCGTTGATACCGCAGGTGCACATCTCCGAAAATTCCCTGCCCCAGATACAGCCGATGGCCGTAATCTTTGGTGGTTGCCAGCACCAGTTTGGCCGAGCACACATACCCGGGGTCGATGTTTACCCGTCGCCGCCCCTCCACCGCAAAGGCCTCTTCCAGTTGATTGGTTCGCACTTTAATCTCCGGCAACGCTTCCGGAGCGATCAAATCCTGAAAGGAGACCATCCGCTTTTTCAGGTTCGCTCCCATCTCCGACTCGTAGTAGGTGGTGTGAGTAAAATCGTACCAGTCCAGAAAGCTGTCGATGGGAGAGAATTCCGTTTCCAGGCGCTCCCGTACCGTGGGCCATAAGTTTACATCGTTGATGGTGATGGCGGCGATCAGCTTCACCGGCAGATGTGGTTGAATCTTGCCCATCGTGCTCGATGCCAGATTCTGGATTCCGGATGCAAGGATTCTTTCGCCTGGGATTTCAGTTCACTGTTTATGACTCGCCCCCATATCCGCATCCCGTTTGGCCTTGAATTCGCTGCCCGCTTTCCAGTTGGGAAAGCGATCCTCCATGCTCAGACGTTGTCCCACCCGGAACAGCAGACGGATGTCGTCGATGGCCCCGGAGAGATCCCAGGTCTGAGGATCGTATTCATCATCGGGTTTGTGATAGAAGTTCATCGTCCAGTGCCTGTTCTGCTCCTGGGTCCATTCCGGGCCATGCTCCACGTGATCGATGCCCATTTTGGTGTACAGCGCCGGCACACCCTGTTTGGCAAAACTGAAATGATCCGAACGGTAGAAGATGCCCTTCTCCGGTTCCGGATCCGGGCGCACATACCGCCCCTGCGCCCGGGCGGCCTCATAGACATACTCATCCAGTTCCGATTGCCCTTCCCCGATGATGGTGATGTCCTTCATTTTCCCGAAAATGTTCAGGGCATCCATGTTGATGACCGCCACGGTTTTGGTAAGGGGATACACCGGATGGGCGGCATAGTAGGCCGATCCCAGCAACCCCTGCTCTTCGGCGGTTACCGCCAAAAACAGGATGGAACGCCGGGGTTTGACCGGGAGAGCGGTAAAGGCCCGGGCCAGTTCCAGCAAGGCGGCGGTGCCGGTGGCGTTGTCCCGGGCGCCGTTGAAGATGTTATCCCCGCTGCGAGAAGAATCCACCCCGAAATGATCCCAGTGGGCGGAATAGATGATTATCTCATCGCTGCGGTCGGTGCCGGGCAATAGCGCCAGTACGTTGTGGGAGCGAGAATGACGGAGGCGATTTTTCAGCGTCGTGGAATACTGTAACCCCAGAGGTCGGGCTTTAAATCCCGGATGGGCCGCCGCTTCGCTCAATTGCTCAAAGTTCAGCCCGGCCAGGGAGAAAATTCGTCGGGCCGCTTCATGGGAAATCCATCCTTCCAGAGCACAGCGGGACATGTTGCCGTCCTCACTCTCCATGTAGAACTGGGGGCCGCTCCACCCACCCTGTACCACCGCCCAGGGATACCCCGCCGGCTCGGTTTGGTGCACCACGATCACGCCCTCGGCACCCTGGCGGGCAGCTTCTTCATATTTGTAGGTCCACCGCCCGTAATAGGTCATGGTACGGCCTTTAAAGAGACTGCTGTCTCCGGTGGCAAATCCGGGATCGTTGACCAGCACGATCACGGTCTTGCCCCGCACATCCAGACCGGCGTAATCGTTCCAGCCGTACTCCGGAGCCACGATGCCGTACCCGGCGAATACCAGCTCGGAGTTCCGGATGTCGATCTGATTCACCATCCGGCGGGTGACCGCCACGTAATCCTTCCCCAATTCCAGAGTGAGGGATTTCCCGTGTCCCCGGATTTTCAGCCCGGGTTCCGGGGTGGTGGTGATCGAAACCAGGGGTACCTCCTGAAAAAAGCTATCCCCGTTGCCGGGTTGCAATCCCAGGGCCTGAAATTGTTCTCGAAGGTATTCGATGGTTTTCCGCTCCCCTTCTGTGGACGGCGCCCGCCCCAGGAATTCATCCGAGGCCAGCATCTGAATGTGCCGGGCATAATCCTCGCTGTTGATGCGCTCCAGGGCCGCCGATATATCCACCTCCGGTGACTGACAGCCACTCCATAAAATCCCCCCAACCACTCCGATCCAGCACCACCACAGCCATTGCCGATTCATCGCATCTACCTCCGGTCATTGTCAAGATGGCGATAGCGTTTGGTTATACCGCCGCTTGTGGAATCCGCTGCTTCAAGCCCGCTTAAGCGGGCTTAAAAGGCCGGGCAAGCCCGCTTAAGCGGGCTTCCTGCCCCCCGAATCGCCCGGAATATAATCAATCTTTCCCACAGATCATAGGCAGGGCAAGGAATCGGTAAGTTCCAGTACAATGGGCAGGAAAAGGGCAGTGCGCATTTTCCGGTAGGTGATGCGTGGCCTTACGCTCGCAGACTGAGAATGATCCTCCACTCATCTTCGGTGATGGGCATTACCGACAGGCGGCTGCCCTTGCGGAGCAGGATCATCTGTTCCAGGCCGGGAGTTTGCCGCAATTCCGGCAGCGTGACAGGCTCGGTGAACTCCTGATAATACTGGATATCCACCGCCACCCAGCGGGGATTTTCCCGAGTACTTTTGGGGTCAAAATACGTTGAGGAAGGATCAAACTGAGTGGGATCGGGATAGGCCGGGCGCACAATCTTCACAATTCCCATAATCGCGGGCGGCTTCTGCTGACTGTGGTAAAAAAACGCCAGATCGCCCACCTGCATCTGGCGCATAAAATTCCGGGCCTGATAATTGCGCACCCCATCCCAGTAATCGGTACCGCCTGGTTGCCGCTTCAAATCCTCCCAGGAATACACCTCCGGGTCACTTTTCAACAGCCAGTACTGCACAGAGACCCCCGCTATTTACAAATCGGTCTGCAAAAGTGCATACCCTTGTTTCAGCATCTTGGATCGGTGAACCCTTCT
>CAYQGB010000058.1:0-16714 GCA_964416895.1 uncultured Calditrichaceae bacterium | reverse complement strand
CCATGTGGTGGCACTTGAACGCAAAAAGTGACTCCCATGTGGTGGCACTTACCCTATAATGTGTTATGGATAATAGGTTTTATTATAATCTTAATAACCTCAATTCTTAATCAAAAAAGGACTGCTTTTTTAGAAGTTCGCGCAGGGAAAGAACCCCGTCGACGATATCTCTCTGAACGCTGGCTGTGGTATGATGTAACTATCCAATGCTTAATATTAATAACTTTTATTCTTATAGAAGGGCAGTTTATTTACATTTCAAGCAACTGGCGTACAATTGCAAATTTTAATTCTAACTCAACTACCGATGGTTTTTCTACACTAATAAACAATATTCAAAGTCAAATAATAGGCTTTTCTCGTCAAACAGACATAATAATATGGATCTGTGGTGCTATCCTTTCTGCCCTGGCATTGTTTCTATTAACAGTACTGCCTAATCGAGTGATGAAAGGGATTCTTATATCTGTAACGTTTCACGAAAGAGATGTTCAAGGCATTGTCAAAAATTCCTATCAGTATTTTAAGCATTTCATACGGGCTCTTTTTGCTAAGGATCCTGTACTGATTGGTGGTGGAATAACTATTACAGTGTTATTCCTTTTTATACCGTTTCTTTTTGAGATCGCTAACCGTGCTGAAGCGCTTAAAAGCATTGTCCAGGCAGACCAAGTCATCTTGGCGTTGGTTGTGTTCGTCGCCTGGTTTAGCCCGGTGATCATGGCTGCTTTAGAATCAGATCAAACGTTTGGTAATTACTTTACTCACCGATTGGCAAATTTTCTAATGTCAGTCCAATCTCATATAGTCGTAATAGGCTATGGAAGTCTTGGACAAAGAGTTGTGGATCGGTATGTAAGAGAATTAAGAACATCGTCAAGATCAAAAACACGTCGTTCTAAAAAAAGCAAAAGTTTTGAGACTGTAGTTACTCCAGATATCCAATTAGAAACTCTCTGTACCGACATGGTTATAATTGACAAGGATCCTCTTTCATTGGTCTATTCCGCCACCGATCCGTTGTTAGAGCAATTCGGAGTAGTTTCTTCTGCTGAAAGCATTTATACAAGTAAAGATGTAAACAAAAACATCATTCACCCACGTGAGAGAATTTTGGTACCAACTATCATCGGAGAAATCAGAGAACCATTTATAAGTTCCCGGGTGAATTTAGAGCGCGCTCGATTGGTTATAAGCACTGTTCCGGAAGGAGAAGGGGTACGAACGGTTTTTGATCGGGCAGCAAAGGAAAATATTCAGGCTATTATATGTGTTAGTCACAGTGATCAGATCTCCTATTTCACATATCGAGCCAGGCACAAGCCTATTGTTCTGGTATATCCCAAACATAAAATGGGGAACACTCTTGGACATCGGCTATGGGCAACACTTCTCAAAATTCGGGCCACGGCAAAAATGCTTGATGGGGAATGGCCCAAGATATTAATTATTGGAAACAACAAGTCTAACCGTTTTATGATAGAATCTCTGTGGACTTATCTTCCCGGAAATCATCATCAAAAAAAGCGTTTTGTTCAGAAATACTTTGCCTTCATTGTAACGACTGGCGATGATTTTGTACAATATCCCGTTCTAAAACAACAAGATATTGTAGAAGCTTTTGACCTGTATTGGCCTGAATCAATGGTTACAAGTGGTCGCTATCCTGAAGTCTTCTTTAAGGTTCCTCAGGCTACCCCACTCCGCCTGAGAGCAAGAGTCATTAACGAAGTAGACACCAAAGCATTGGTGGATTGTCTGGACGACTTTCGTCCTCACATCGTATTAATCAATCATAACGAAGTTGAACAAAATTCCCGCTTACTACTTCGTTGTATGCGAGCAACAGAACGCCTGAAAAACCGAATAAAAGGATTTCAAATGCCTGTGATTATGCTTTCTGCTGCTCGAGGAGATGAATTAGAAGATTTAATACTGGGGGATGCCATTCGCTTTTATGATGCGTTAGCAAGAATGTACGAAGAAAAAGTCGTCGCTGATCACAGTTATCCCGGCCATGCTCGTTATGATCACTATGCAAGAAAGCTTATTGGCGAAACCATTATCGATGCTCTTGCCACACCTGAAGAAATGATTATTGGGGCTCTTCATAACTTTAATCCAGAACCCCTTCACCCTTACAAACCAATTATCGGCACATATTACGGACTTTTTGGACCAGATTTTTACCGCCGCCAAACGGTGAAAGAACTTATTGATAAGATATTTAAAACAACAATTTACTTTCCAGAATTAGTATATCAAAATCTCCTAGAACTTCAGAACAGGGTATTTGTAACTAAAATGGGGTTTAAAACTGCCCTCAGGAACTGCATACAAAATGGTCTGACAGATCTTGCTTTACAACCAAGAAAAGCAGACGTCCATCAACTTGAGGTAGAATTAACCAAGAAAGCAAAACTCTCCTCTAAAAGTAGGGAGGATATCAAAAAATCTCCTAAGATTATTGAAATTAATAGCTGTCTTCCAAATAATGCTGCGGCGCTACCTGAATATATGGCCTGTTTAAGCGGCATAGAAATGAATACTCCTAAGTGGGAAGAATTTACAACGTATTGGATAAATAACACATCCCATGATGTCAAAGAAAAAAACTCGTCAGCCTTTTATCTTCCTTCATTCCAGTATGTGCGTCATATCAAATTAGACGATCCATTGAGTAGAGCATTTGCACTCACAGGCTTTGCAATTCTAACTCCGGTTACTGAAAAATCTCCTTTGTTTAATTCACAGTCATCTAACAACGCCCGGAAAAGTCTTGCGGTACGAATCTTTGCTAATGATGGACGTAATTATGCTGAGCCTGACATAGATCCTTTGGAAAGCACTTTGGAAAGCCCTGAAGATGATTTAATCAAACAAAGGTTAGAAAATTTTGAAGAGCCTATGCCTCCTGGAGTTCCTTGCGTGATTGACAGGGTTACTCGGAGAGATCATGAAAAACACAACACCATTTGCGAATATAAAAAAGTTATGTTTGATACCCAACCTGACGGCCAACCCGGAAAATATGCCTGTCCCGGTATGAACAGTTGTAGTATTGCGGCATTTCAGGATTATATCAGTGCCAGCAATAATTTACGATTAGAGATAGGACACGGCGCCCAAAAGCTATGGCACGCCCGAAATTATAGTTGCTGTACTCAAGAAAGAGTAACTCACGCGGTTGAAAGTGATCTTCCCACCCCAGCTTCCAGTTGGGCAAGAATCTTTTGTTGCGTATATGGAACTCAAAAACCAGGGGAAATAGCTGAAGTATTAAATGCACTTATCTTCAAGCACAAGTTATGCAACTTGAAACCGAAAGGGGAACTAAATGAGGACTGGGTTATTGATATTGAATATTTGGAGCACAAAGCTTGTCAAAATTCGTTCTTCTCTTTAACACGACTTTTGGGTCAATTCACTTCGATTCCTTTTTCCCAAAAAGACGATAAATCCAAAAAGAAACAGCCCGAATTACCCTTTCCGGTACATTTAATCCGTATCCTTCCTATCGGCGGCAAAAAGTCTTCCGAACAATGGTATCTTTACGCAAAGGCACTCCAAAGGTGGTTTGCTAAAGTAGTTAACGTGAATTTTAAACTATATTGGTTGGACAAGAACCGACATCCGCAATCCACCCCCCCCAAAATTTGACGAAAATGGAAAACATCAACCTATTGTTATAGTACTAAAGCAACATCAGCCAGCTATTTTCACTCGCAGGAACATTTTAAATCGTTACAAAAAGAACGGTTTATATCCCAATGAAGAAACTGAAGGAGCTTGCAGGATTTGCAAACTTCTTCCCAAAGAATTCGACTGCCGTCGCTTCCGGGCCTGGTTATAAGCGGAAGGCTCCGTATCTTCGCCGTTTTTACTTTGATTGACTATCCCCCATGCGCATTCTTTTCCTCACTCCCGGTTTCCCGGAAAATGAACAGGACACCACCTGCATTCCCGCCCTGCAGGATTTTATGGCCGCGTTTGCCCGGCTACATCCGGAAGCGGTGGCGGGGGTAATCGCCTTTCAGTATCCTTATACGCGAGGCACGTATCGGTGGCGGGGAGTGGAGGTTTATGCCTGCGGTGGCAGGGGCGCTCCAAAGTTGAGGCGACTGAACACCTGGCTGCAAGCGCTACGGCAGGCGCATCGGATACATCGGCAGAATCCCATTACCCTGGTGCACAGCTTCTGGCTCAGCGAATGCGCCCTGGTGGGACAGTGGCTGAGCCGATGGTGGGGAGTTCCCCACGTCGCCACCATCATGGGTCAGGATGTGCGCCCCACCAATCGTTATCTAAAACGGCTCAATCTTTCCCGAATGGCGGTGGCCTGCGGATCTCCCCATTCGGCGGCGCATTTTCGGAAGGCAACCGGTCGGGAAGTCACCCGGATCATCCACTGGGGGCTGGAACCGGCTCTGCTCCTCCCGCCCACCAATTCCCCCGACCGTGACATTGACCTTTTAGGGGTAGGGGCACTCACGCCCCTGAAAAATTATTCCCTGTTTGTGGAAACGGTCGCCCGGCTGAAAGAGGATTTTCCCCGAATTCGAGCCGTGCTCATCGGCGACGGCCCCGAACGCGCCCGGCTGGAGCAGATGATCGCAGAGCATCATCTGGGGAAGCATCTTCGGCTCACCGGGCACCTACCCCGCCCGGAAGTGGGCCGGTACATGCAGCGCAGCCGGATTCTGGTGCATCCCTCTACCTTTGAAGCTCAGGCGCACGTGTTCAAAGAAGCTTTATATTACGGAATGTGGGTGGTATCTTATGATGTGGGACACGTGCCGTTCCCCGAACGGATTTACCTGTGCCGGGAGCCGGGCGATTTTTCCCGCATAACCCGAAACCTGCTCTCCCGGACGCCGGAGCATCGTTCGGTGCTCCTCAAATCAATGGAAAGAACCGTGGAAGAATATTGGCAACTGTATCCAACCGAACTTCAACCGTACAGGAGAACCAAAGAATGAGTCGGATAGTTTCGATGCTGATGTTTGTGGGAATAAGCCTGTTGCTCCATTGTGCCACGCATCGCCCGTTGCCTCCTGGAACTCCCCCAGCAGAACCGACGCCTTCCGGGGAATCATCTCCAGCCGAGCGGCCGATGTATGCTGTGGAAAGCACTCCGGTTACCGGGCGGATGGTCATCCTGAAAGCCCGGCTAACCCTGGAATCCCAGGAACCGGAGGCGGTGATCGATTCCATTCTGGCGCTGGTTTCTCGATACAACGGTTATGTGTTACGATCAGAGAACACACGCATCACCATCCGGGTACCCTCGAAAAAAATGCATACGGTAATAGATACCATCGCCACGCTGGCGCATCTGGTCAAAAAAGAGATCTCCGGGGAGGACGTAACCGATCGATATCACGATCTGGAAATTCGGCTGGACAACGCCAAAAAAGTTCGCCAGCGCTATCTGGCCTTGCTGGCAAAAGCGCAAAATGTGGAAGAGGCGTTACGAATCGAACGGGAACTGGAAAGGCTGAGCCGGGAAATCGATCTGCTGGAAGGGCGATGGAACCGGATGCGCCATCAG
This sequence comes from uncultured Calditrichaceae bacterium, assembly GCA_964416895.1. Classification (GTDB taxonomy): domain Bacteria; phylum Calditrichota; class Calditrichia; order RBG-13-44-9; family J075; genus CAYQGB01. The sequence continues at coordinate 11,163 of CAYQGB010000058.1, read as the reverse complement.
GTACAATATGCCACGATTTCGGTAATCGTCCGCCGGGAAACCAGACCGGGACCGCTGGCATGGGTATTCATCGGTACCTTTAAACTGATCCAATTTTTGTTTGTGTGGTAAATGGCCCCCATCCACCTCCCCCCGGCATTGCCACGGCGGTTGCGCATCATCCTGGCCAATTCGGCGCACAGCCTGCTGCTGCCGGTGTTTCACCTCGGCATCTCTTTCACCGTCATTCGGCGGGCCTCTCCGGAATTGTGGGGAGCATTCGTGCCGGTGCTGATTGTGATGAACCTGGCCGCTCATCTGATGGCCTGGGGAAACAAGGAATATCTCCTGCGAGCGTTCAGCCGACAACCCCATCGGATCGCTCAACACTGGCAAACCCACCTGAAAACCCGTCTGCTGTTACTGCTCATCTTCATCCCGGGAGTATTCATCTGGTCGGGAACCCTCTTTTCCGGCCTCTGGCTGATGCTCTGGGCCGTGGCTGCCCTGGTGTATCAATCCTGCGAGGTGTTGACGGTGTATTATCGAAAATTCCTCCCCGCTCTGCGGTGGGAAGCCGCCGCTCTGGGAATCCTGATCGGCGGGTTGGTGATCTTACCGGAAGGGCTGCCCCTTTCCCACCTGATCGCCGCCTTTGCCCTGTTTATGGCCCTCAAGGCCGGGGGAATGTTGATGCTGTTTCGCCGGGAAGTGCTGCGCCCGGCGGGAGCCTCCCCCGATCTGCAAATCTTTTCCCGGGGCTTCCCCTTTTTCATTCTGGGATTCACCGGCCTGCTCCAATCTCGCGCTGACCTGTATTGCGCAGCCTACTTTCTCCCTCCGGAGGAACTGGCCCGCTATCAGGTGCTGACCAATTTGCTGCTCTACATACAGGGCGGGGCAAATTTGATCCTGTTACCTTTTGTCAAAAACATCTATCGGCTGGGAGAAAATCCCCGGAGAAAACTCCGACGTTCTCTGGCCCTCACCGGGATGGCGCTGGGGCTTCCCGGCGTGGGGATGTTGTATCTGGTGCTATCCCGGGGGTATCAGTTCCATTTTCCCCCTGTGATATATGGGTTAAGTTATCTGTTTGTGGTGCCCATTTTTTTGTATATCTTGGACATCTACGAACTGTTTGGAGCAGATCGACAGGGCGCCGTGGTAAAGGTGGCTCTGCTGGCCACACTCATCAATCTGGGAGGAAGCCTGTGGCTTATTCCCCGATTGGGACTGCTCGGAGCGCTGCTATCCGCCACCGCCGTGCAGTGGGTGGTATTGCTGATCTATCGGGGGCTTATGTATTTCTCACCGGACGCTTCTTCCCCGACCCATCCACCGGGTACCCAATTCCTTGAGAAGACCATCGATCCATGATATTGCGGCGACTGCAAATCTTCAACATCCGACATTATCCCCGGCGGCTGTTCTACGGCCCGGAGTGGATCGTGCTGGGGGTGAACAACCTGTGCAATCTGCATTGCAGAATGTGCGATGTGGGCACGCAATTCACCGGGAGCAATTTTTATCACAACCTGATGAACAGCCGCCCGTTGAACATGCCCCTGGAGTTGCTTCGGCGCATCATCGACCAAACGGCGCACTATTTTCCCCGGGCAAAGTTAGGATATGCCTTCACCGAGCCGCTGATCTACCCCCACCTAATCGAGTCTCTGCGCCACGCCGCCGAGAAGGGGGTGCATACCGCCGTCACCACCAACGCCCTGACCCTGGAGAAACAGGCCGCGGCTCTGGCCAAAGCAGGATTGAAGGAACTGTTTATCTCCCTGGATGGGCCGCCGGCAATCCACAACCACATCCGGGGACACCGGCGTTCGTTTGAGAAGGCGCTGGCGGGGATCGAGGCCATCCTCTCCCTTCCGGAACCGCGCCCGAAGGTATCCGTGTTCTGCACCATCACCGAGTGGAATGGGGGGCATCTGTCGGAACTGGGGGAAATTTTCCGCAACTTTCCCCTGACACAACTGGGGTTTATGCACACCAATTTTACCCCCGAGGAGGTGGCCGAAGCCCACAATCGCCTGTACGGTGACCGCTATCCGGCCACCCCTTCCAATATGCAGGAAATTCACCCGGAGCGGATGGATCTGGATATCCTGCTGGAAGACATTCACCGCATCCGGAAGATGGCGCTGCCGTTTCCGGTCACCTTTTCCCCGGAACTGACCACCCGGGAAGCGCTGGAAATTTTCTATCGCCAACCGGAGCGGATTATCGGACGTGTCTGCAACGATGCCTTTCGCACCCTGATGATTAAATCCAGCGGAGCGGTGATTCCCGCCCACGGGCGCTGTTACAACCTGGAGGTGGGCAACATCTATCGTTCCACGTTGAAAGCCATCTGGAACGCGCCTGCGCTGGCCGCCTTTCGCCAGACCCTGATCGATGCCGGGGGATTGCTCCCGGCCTGCGCCCGGTGTTGCAGTGCCTTTTGAGAGGATAATTGGGTGCCGGGCGGAAAGATTTTCAAAATATTTCTCTCCTGAGGTGGATGGCTCCTCGTGTATTGCGTATGAGGTTGTTTTCCCCGACGCAATACGAAATACGCAATACGAAGGTTAGAAACAGCCAATAAAGTTTCCACTTCGCTCCCTGTTGTGCCGAATCAAAGTGGAGAATTCATCCGCCCATGAAGACCAGCAACAAAGTCATCCTGTTCAATCCCCGCAGCGCCCGGTGGAAGCATCGCATTCCCAATTCCATCCTGCAGTTGGGGGCGGCGCTGGAAGGGCGTTATGAATACGTCTTCGTGGATGGCAACCGGGAAGCAGATCCCTGGAAAACCATCGAGGGGTATCTGCGCACCGGGGAGTTCCGCTATTTTGGATGCACCACCATGCCTGCCCTGCAACTGCAACAGGCCATCCCCTACTCCCGCAAAATCCGGGAACAGTTCCCGGAGGTGGTGATCATCTGGGGGGGATATTTTGCCACCAATCAGTATCGGGCGGTGCTCAATTCCGGCTACGTGGATTATGTGGTAGCCGGCCCGGGGGATCACGCCTTACCGGCCCTTATAGAGGCGCTGGAGCACGGGCGTTCGGTAAAGCACATCCGCAATTTGATTTATCGGGAAAACGGGAACATCCTGCACACCCCCCGGGAGCCGCTGCCGGATCAGGATGCGCTGCCGCCGTTGCCGTACGAAAAGCTCCACGCCACTTACCCGATGGAAGGATATCTGGGCAAAACCTTTCTGGGCCGGCGCACCGCCGCCTATCATTCCAGTGTGGGATGCCCCTTTACCTGTTCGTTCTGTGCGGTGGTGCCCATCTATCAGGCGCGGTGGAAGGGGAAGTCGGCCCGGCGCATCTACCGGGATATCAAATACCTCATCGATCGGTTCGGGGTGGATGCGGTGGAATTCCACGACAACAACTTCTTTGTCTCCGAGAAGCGGGTGGTAGAATTTTCCCAGCTGATCAAGCCGGAAAAGATCGCCTGGTGGGGGGAGGCGCGCATCGACACCCTCAGCAAATACAGCGACGACTCCCTGCGGCTGATGCGAGAGGCAGGCTGCAAAATGATCTTCTTCGGCGCCGAGAGCGGGAATGATGCCGTGCTGAAGAAGATGAACAAAGGGGGCACCCAAACCGGGGAGCAGATCAAACAGTTTGCCGCCCGGATGGCGAAGTTTGACATCATCCCGGAATACTCCTTTGTGCTGGGCACGCCGGCGGAAACGCCGGAACAGGTGATGCACCAGATCGAAGAGGATATTGCCTTCATCAAGGAAATTAAACGGATCAATCCCCGCACGGAGATCATCATCTACGTGTACAGCCCGGTGCCCACCGAAGGATCGGAATTGTACGAAGATGTGCTGCACAGCGGCTTCCGCTTTCCGGAGACGCTGGAGGAGTGGCTGGATCCCCGCTGGGCCAACTTTGATCTGCGGAAGAATCCCCTTACCCCCTGGCTCACCCCCCGGATGGTCAACAGAATCCTGGATTTCGAGACCGTGCTCCATGCCCGCTTTCCCACCGTCTCGGACATCAAGCTGACCCCCTTCCAGCGCCGGGTGATGCGGTGGCTGGCTGCCCCTCGCTATGCCTTCAACCTGTTCCGATGGCCTTACGAACTGCGCCTGTTGCAACGCTACTGGTTGCACTACCTGCAACCGGAGGTGGAGGGGTTTTGATAAAGCGTTGTCCGATCTTTCCCTTGCCTTCTACCTTCCCGATGGTTTATTTAAGTGCAGAAACCGGACACTGATTAAGTGGAAAGGAAATCGTAGTCATGGGCAAGACGGTTGCGGAACAACGAAACTATTCCGTTATCAATGTAAAGTCGGCGAAAGAGGTAGCGCTTGTTTGGCTAAAGCGATTTCAACTGGAAAATGCGGTGAGTTTCGGATTGCCGGAGATCGACGACCGGTATCATGTGTGGCGCGTACCTTTGTTGAACAAAAGTAACCAGCAGTTCATCGGAGAAATCGTGATTGATGCCAAAACTTCGTTGGTGCTGGAAGACAAAACTACCGATGCCGGTACCATCGAAGCCCGTTTGCTGGGTAGAAAGAATTCCCAAAACAAGAAAAAAAAGAGACGGAATGGGAAATACAAGCTGTCGAATTTGCGAAACACCATTGCGTTGGGTGACAGCGAGGAAATATTGAAAGATTTGCCTGCCGAGTCGGTGGATTTGGTCTTCACCTCGCCCCCGTACTTTAATGCCCGCCCGGAATACAATGATTTTCTGGATTATCAGGAATACCTGTTGAAAATTAGAAAAGTAATCCGGGAAACCCATCGGGTATTGGCAGAAGGGCGCTTCTTTGTCATTAACGTTTCCCCGGTGTTGTTGCGCAGAACCAATCGCAATCAGGCATCCAGGAGAATTGCCGTGCCTTTTGACATCCATCGTCTGTTCATCGAGGAAGGATATGAGTTCATCGATGATATTATCTGGGTAAAACCGGAAGGAGCCGGTTGGGCAACCGGGCGAGGGCGACGCTTCGCAGCGGATCGAAATCCCCTTCAGTACAAACCCGTGCCGGTCACGGAATACATCCTGGTATATCGAAAAGAGAGCGACAAGCTCATTGACTGGAACATTCGGGCGCATCCCAAACCCGAATTGGTGAAACAGTCCAGGATCGGGGATGATTACGAGAAGACCAATGTCTGGCACATAAAACCCGCCCATGATAAACGACACCCCGCCGTGTTTCCGCTGGAACTGGCCGAAAAAGTTATCACTTACTATTCTTTTAAAGAGGATGTAATACTGGATCCGTTTGCCGGGATCGGCACTACCGGAAAAGCCGCGGTTAAAACGGGTCGCCGATTTGTATTGATTGAAAAGGAACCTTCCTACGTGAAGATTATTCTGGAGGAAGTCAAGTCCTGGTTGGGAAAAGATGCCGCCGACGTGCTGACCATTAATTGTCCCAAAATTGAGGTAGATGATATTCTTTTCTGAGGAAACTCTGTTGAGCCGGAAAAGCAAACACTTATCTCCTTTGCGTGAACCGCTTGGGCAAGAAGCCCGTAAGCTACTGTCATCAAACGGTCAGGAACTGGTTCAACAAATCGGCATCGAGGCGATACGAGAAGTAGTGTACAACATCCTCTGTGGAGAGAACTTTCGAGATTCTACCGAATTCATCACCCGCCGTCGCATTTCCTTTCTCAATCTCGCCCTGCTGGAAATGTTCTTAAAAGGGGGGCAATCCGGCCAGAATTTTGTTCATGAGTTGGTGGATCAGGCAGTGGAGACATTACAGGCACGAAGACTTCCCAAACCGGAACGATGGCTGGCGCAATGGATTCTGGGATTGACGGATAAAGCTTTTCAAAATGTGTTGAGAGACGATCCGGAAGGATTGATGGCATACAAACAGAAATACATCTCGGTATGCGAGGAGGTAATTCGGAAATTTGAACAAGAATACGGAAGACTGTACGGCAGCCTGAAATTAGGGGATCTCCCGGAAGTTTCTATTAGCTGGGTTTTTATGACCTATCTGTTCAATGCGATCGGTGCCGAAACCCTCACCATTCGAGGATCGGCAAAATCCGCTTATGGAAAATTGTTTGAGAAGTTGGTTCTGGGTTCTTTGCTTCATATTCTGGGATTTCAATATGTTCGCCCTGATGAAATCGAAACACCGCGCAATGTGTTCTGGTTGGCTACCCGAGGCGAACGACGGGAAAGCGACGCCACCCTCCTTTATCGTCCGGGGAAAGGTGTGCGGTTCGACATCGGATTCATAGGAAGGGGAAATCCAGAGTTATCTCTGGACAAGGTCACCCGTTTTCAACGCGAAATTACTCTGGGCAAAACCAAATGGTATATGGCAACGATTATCATTGTAGATCGAATCGGCAAGCAAAGCCGGATCGAAAGGTTGGCAAAGGAAGTGGGAGGCACGATTATTCAGATGAGCATGGGATATTGGCCCAAAGAGGTCGCCGAGGTTCTGTGGAAAACCCTCGGATACAGGCATAAGCTGCTAACCATGAAACCGTCACAAATTGGTTCATATCTTCGCCAGGCCATTCAAAGTGTCCCGCTGGAAACGTTCATTTAAATCCCTGCTATTCAAAATTATTTACCCCATCCTGGCAAAATACCTGGCCTCCGAACGCCGGTATCGCTACCGGGATGTGGAGGTACGGGTGCCGCCGGGGGTGTTTCATCCGGGGCTGTTTTTCAGCACCCGGATTCTGCTGGATTATCTGGAAACCCTGCCGGTAGCGGGAAAGCGAGTGCTGGAATTGGGCGCCGGCAGCGGCCTGATCGCCCTTCGCTGTGCCCGCCGGGGCGCCTCGGTCACCGCCTCCGACATCAGCACCACGGCGGTGGAGGCGATTCGGGCCAACGCCCGACGCAACGGGAGGGAACTCACCGTCATCCACTCGGATCTGTTCGCCGCCATCCCCCGGCAGGCATTTGACCTTATCGTCATCAATCCCCCCTATTTCCCCCGCACCCCCCTCCGCGAAAGCCAGTACGCCTGGTTTTGCGGAGAAAACTTTGAATTCTACCGCCGCCTGTTCCCGGAGATGCGCGGTTACCTGCATCGGAACTCCCGGGTGTTGATGATCCTTTCCGAAGACTGCCGCATTGACCATATCCTGTCCCTGGCCCGGGAAAACGGCTATGAGGTTCGGGAGGTGCATCGTCGGCGCAACTGGTGGGAGACCAATTTTGTGTTTCAATATACGCTCGTTCAGGATGAAAAACCGCGCTCCTTATTGGTGTGAAGTTCTCAGGTTTTTGATCTGTTGCAAGACCATCAGTTTCCACTTTCTAACAGGTATACAAAAGGAGGAACCACCGATGACCCGAGAAGATGCGTATCGACTGCTGACGGAGTACACCCAGAAGGAAGCCCTGATCAAGCACGCCCTGGCGGTGGAGGCGGCCATGCGCGCCTATGCCCGAAAATTCGGCGAGGATGAAGAAAGCTGGGGCATTGTGGGGTTGCTGCATGATTTTGATTATGAGAAATATCCCAGCCTGGAAGACCACCCCTTCCGGGGGGCGGAAATTTTGCGGGAACGGGGATATCCCGAGGAGTGGATTCGGGCAATCCTCGGCCATGCCGAACACACCGGGGTCCCCCGGGACACCCTGATGGCCAAAGCCCTGTTTGCGGTGGATGAGTTGTGCGGCTTCATCACCGCCGTGGCCTACGTGCGCCCCAATCGGAAACTGGCCGAGGTCAAGGTCAAATCGGTGAAAAAGAAGCTGAAGGACAAAAGCTTTGCCGCGGCGGTGAACCGGGAGGAACTGCGACGAGGCGCAGAAGAGTTGGGGGTGGATTTCGATGAGCACATCGACACGGTGATCAAGGCCATGCAGGGTATCGCCGATCAGTTGGGACTATAATCTCCGGAGGGGGGATGTTCCGGGGATGCCCGCAGGGAGAACACGTGTTCATCCACGAAGCCGATTTTTTCCAGCAACCGGCGGTATCGGGGATCATCCCGCAGGGGATCGAACAGCGGATCGACCCGGATGAACACCAGCCAGTTGGTACGCTCCTGGTAGGCCTTTTCCAGGTAGGCAAACGCGCGATCCATCTCTCCCAGAGCCGAATGGATCATGCCCAGATAGTAGGGGGAGATATATTGCTGGCGAGAGAGCGCCTGAAGCCGGGCCAATAGATAGCGGGTGGAATCCACCTGCCCCTGAACCCCGTAGGCGTAGGCTAAAGCGCTGAGCATCCCCGGATGCCCGCCGGAGTATTTCAGGGCATTGCGAAAACAATGAACCGCCTCGTCCACTTCACCGGCCTGCAAGTAAGACAATCCCATAAAATAGTGCAAGGGGAAAAATTGCCCGTGGAACGCCAGCGCCCGGTGGCTATAGTCAATCGCTTCCCGAAAGCGGCGGGCATAGTATAATTTTTCCACCACATCGGTGGCAATGATGGGAGAAAGAGGATCCAGTTCTTCGGCGTAATGAATTTCCCGGAGACTCTCCTCAAATTGACCGATCACCGCCAGATATACGGCATACCATTGGTGGGCCGAGGCATATCCCGGATTCAGTTCCAGGGCCTTCCGAAAGTGCCGACCGGCATTCACCAGGTCGTACTGATAAAAGAGCAACAGCGGCGCCAGAGAGGCATGGGCTTCTCCCAGAGTGCTGTCGATTTCCAGCGCCTTACGGGCCGCGGCGATGGCCCTGGGAAAAGCCTCTCGGGGAGGAATGTAGTTGTAATATCCCAGCACTCCAAAGGCATCGGCCAGTCCGGTATATGCTTTGACGAACAAAGGATCCCTTTCAATAGCCTTGTAAAAATAAGCAATCCCTTGCTCGGCTCCTTCCCGGGTGCGCTGATTCCAGTAGTAGCGACCCTTGAAATAAAACGCTCCCGCGATTTCATCGATGGGGCGCTGCTTGCGGATCTGTCGAGTTTCCCGGGCCAGCAACTTTATCTGAAGTTCCTGAGCGATGCTGCGGGCAATTTCTTCCTGCACCGTGAAGACATCTCGAATACGAACATTGTATCGGTTCGACCAGATCATATCCCCCCGGGACATATCCACCAGGCGCACATTAATCCGCAGACGTTCCCCGTTTTTTTGCACGCTCCCCTCCACCGCCGTGCCCACCCGGAGTTCCCGGGCAATTTCGGTGAGAGGCTTACCACTATTCTTATAGGCCATCACCGATGTCCGGGCAATGACCTTCAGCGCCCGAATCTGGGAAAGGGTGGAGATCAACTCCTCGGTGATCCCGTCGGCGAAATACTTGCCTTCCTCCTCCGGGCTGAGGTTGGTAAACGGCAGCACGGCAATGCGCTGCCGATCGGGAGCGGGAGAAGCGGGAGAAGCGCTTCGGAACCAGATATATAACCCCAAAACTCCGGCCAGAAGGAACAGGGCCAGGCCGGTAATACTCCTGGAAGGCTTTGGCAATCGCCGCCTGGGGGGGGCGGCTTCCGGAACAAAACGAGGAAAGGGCGAAGTCGCGTCGAGCTTCTTCTTCAAATTGCGGAGATCGATCAACATCTCCTCCACCTGCTGGTAGCGATCCCGGGGATCCTTTTGCAGCGCCTTCCCGATGATGTGTTCCAGCTCCAGAGGCAATCCGCTCCGCTGACCGCTCAATTGGGGAGGATCGGTGTTCAAAATCAGGTAATGGGTGGCCTGATCATTGTCTCCCATAAAGGGCGGCTTCCCCACCAGCATTTCGTAGAGCACCACACCCAGCGCCCAGATGTCCGCCCGATGATCCACCTTCTCGCCCACCAGTTGCTCAGGGGCCATGTAGGCGATCGTACCCAGAGTAACTCCCTTTTCGGTGATCTGGGTTTGCCCCCGAACTTTGACCAGTCCAAAATCCAGAATTTTCACCTGCTTTTCAGGGGTAATCATGATATTGGCCGGTTTGATATCCCGGTGAATAAGATCATTCCGGTGGGCTTTGGCCAATCCCTCGGCAATGTGAATGGCGATATCTACCGCCTCGCCGACCGACAACAGGCCCTGGTGCTCCTGAATATACGCTTTGAGGGTTTGCCCCTCATAGAACGTCATGCAGATATACATCTGCCCATCGTCGGTCTCGCCAATATCATGGATGTTGCAAATGTTAGGATGATCCAGGGAAGAGGCCGCCCGGGCTTCCTTCAAAAACCGCTTCTTGGCCTCTTCATCGGTGCTCAAATAGGGGGGAAGAAACTTGAGGGCCACCAGACGGTTGAGTTTCAAATCCCTGGCTTTATAGACCACCCCCATCCCACCATGACCAATACGCTCCAGAATGTGATAATGGGCAATCCTTTGTCCACTCAAATCACTCACACCACCCTCCAGTCAGGCCCGCAGGCCGGTTGAGAACAGCTCAATCTCCCGTCAACCCTGACAAGTTGCATATTTCGGGAATCCCCCTCCACCCGGGCACGGGGTTAGCAGAATGGAAAAGACAGGAAAAACACTCCTCTAATTACGGCAAGTAGCAAAGAACAAAAAACGGGTCTTACTGCGAGGCAGGTAAATATAACATTTCACCATGAATTTTACAACCAGCAACAGGCACAATTGAGATAGTTTGTGGAACGGCATTTGAAAATTATCTCCGGAAAAGTACAGGCGGCGGGAACCAGGGATTCAGTTATTTTCCATATGCTTGATGACCACAATTCTCTGGATGGAACTGGTGGTGAGATGGTTTCCAAACTCCAGACACAGGCCACAGGCAGCCACAATATCCACTTTGAGGATACTTCCTCCCCAGGAACACCCCATCACCGTGGTTTTCATGGGAGAGAGGCCTTCGTTATCAAACCACCCCCCGGAAACCAGATAGTGCTGTCCATCCAGAACCTTGAGAATGTACTGGGAATTCCGGGTATATACCATGACAATGTCGCCGGGAACCAGCTCCGAACGCCGCACCTGTTGAAGCCGTTCGGCCTGTTCAACAATTTTATCCAGGTTGTGGGTCAGCACCGGCATGGATTGTCCCATGGTAAGGTTACCGTTTTCGTAAACAGACCTTCCGGACTGTGGCACATCCGGCAAGTCCGGTACTACGGGTTTATATTGTTCGCTGGATACCCAAACATCTAAAGAAACATTGTACGAAAACCGGAGAAAATACTCAAGTACCAAATGGATTTTCTGCGTTAGCCTCCGGAAATACTGTTTCAATTACAAACAAGCCTTGAAATTTGAATCCCATCTGGTGTATCTTTCTCAG
>CAYQGB010000057.1:0-16736 GCA_964416895.1 uncultured Calditrichaceae bacterium | reverse complement strand
TGACCGAAATTGAGGAGCGCATCCGGCGCTTTCGTAACCATCAAACTTAATCGAACCGGATATTCCGACCGCTTCAGGGGTTCTTTTCCATGCGCAGCGCCACCGACCGATAGTGCCCTTCCAGCCCCTCCGCCTTTGCCAGCGCCCCGGCCACCGGACCGATGTCCCGAATCCCCCTCTCGGTAACCCGCAGGGTGGTTTGCAGTTTGATGAAATCCTGCACGCTCAAGCCCCCCCGATACCGGGCCACGCCATTGGTGGGGAGCGTATGATTGATCCCCGCGCTGTAATCCCCCAGCACCTCCGCCGATAGCTCCCCGATAAACAACGATCCGTAATGACGAAGTAGAGGTACCACCACCTCCGGCTGCGCCACCTGCAATTGCAGATGCTCCGGCGCCTTTCGATTGGCAATCTCCGCCGCCGCCTCCAGTGAATCCACCCGGATAATCCAGCCGTTTCGTTCCACAGCCTCCCGGGCGATTTCGGCTGTGGGTAGAGTTGCCAGTTGAGCCTGAATTTCCGCGGGAACGGCTTCGGCCAGCGCTTCCGAGGGGGTCACCAGGACAGGCTGTGCCTCCGGATCGTGCTCCGCCTGCGCCAGCAAATCCGCCGCCACCCACCGGGGATTGGCGCTCTCGTCGGCAATGATCATCACCTCGGTGGGGCCGGCAACCAGATCAATCCCCACCTCTCCGAATACCTCCCGCTTGGCCCGGGCCACGTGGGCATTGCCGGGGCCGACGATTTTATCCACCCGGGGAATGGATTGCGTGCCACAGGCCAGCGCCGCGATGGCCTGCACACCCCCCACCCGATAGACCTCGTTCAGTCCCAGCATTTCCGCCGCTGCCAGAATCGCCGGATGCACGCTGCCCTGATGGGTGGGCGGCGAGCAAATGGCGATTTCCTTCACTCCCGCCACCTGCGCGGGAATGGCGGTCATCAACAGGGTGGAGATCAGGGGAAAACGGCCTCCGGGCACGTACACCCCCACCCGATCCAGCGGCACCACCTTCTGGCCGGTAAATACCCCCGGCTGCAATTCCACCTCAAACTCCCCAAATTGGCGCATTTGCATCTCGGCGAAGCGGCGAATGTTTTCCCCCGCCATGCGGATGGCGTGAGCGGTTTGCAGGGACAGATTGTCCCGGGCGGCGTGGATATCTTCCAGAGGTACCCGCAGCCCGCTCAATTCCACGCCATCGAATCGAGCGGTATATTCCACCACCGCGGCATCCCCTCGCCGACGCACCTGATCCATGATTTCCCGAACCCCCTCCACCGGTGCCGCTTCTCGATATTCAAAAAACGAAGCCGGTAGCTCTCCGGCGTGTACAATTCGCATGGAAAGTTCCTCGATCGTTTGCATTGAGAGAATCGGTTTAGCCAATTGGTTACATCTACTTATTCAGGCAAAACCCCGTGAAACGTGATGAGTCACCCGGTCACGTTTCACGTTTTACGTTTCACGCTTCACGCATCACGCCAGTTTGATCTTCCCTTCCTTATTCCCCTTAACCTGAAACCTTGCTCCTATTGCATGCTCTTCTTTCCCCCACCCTTCCACCGCCGACGATACAGTTCCCGCAGCACATCCTGTACGGAAATGCCCCGCTTGGCCAGCAGCACGGTAAGGAAATAGAGCACGTCGGCGGCCTCCCAGATCACTTCCTCCCGGGTGTCGGCCTCCACCACTTCCCGGGCTTCCTCCAGAATTTTGCCGGTGAGCAAAACATCATCCCGCAGGCGGGCGGTATAGGAGCCTTCCGGAGCCTCTTCCAGTCGAGAAGAGATCACATCCTGCAATTCCTCCAGAGAGAACCGGCGCTCCCCAAAACAGCTATAGCTGCCCAGATGGCAGGCTGCCCCGCTCTGTTGCACCGTCGCCAACAGGGTGTCCCGGTCGCAATCGGCCCGGAGCCGCACCAGATGCTGCACATGCCCGGAAGTGTCCCCCTTGTACCACAACTGCTGCCGGGAGCGGGAATAGTAGCACATGCGCCCCCCGGCAAAACTCCGGCGCAAAGATTCCGGGTTGCTGTAGGCCAGCATCAGCACCTGCCCCTGCACATCCTGCACGATGGTGGGAATCAGGGGCGCTTTGCTCCAGTTTAGCGAAGCGATAAACGCCTCTCCGAGGTCCACCGCTCCGGTGTACAGCGCCATCCCTAACTGTACATCCACTTTCATTTCCGCCAGGGTTTGGATCTCTTCCAGGCGGCTTACCCCTCCCGCCACGGTGATCTTCCGCCGGGTGCACCGCCGCAGCCGCTTCACCGCCCTCAGGTCGATGCCCTGCATCATTCCTTCCCGCTCCACGCAGGTAAACAGGAATTCCCCGGCGTATTTTTCTAACTGCGGCACCGTGTCGTACAGGTTCAGGCCGGTGCGGTGCTTCCAGCCCCGGGTGACGATTTCCCCTTTGAGGGCATCCACGGCGATGATCACCCGCTGTGGGGAAATGGCCTCGGCCAATGCCTTCAGAAAATCGTGATTCACCCGGTCGTTCTCAAACGCCTTCGAGCCGATAATTACCTTGCGCGCTCCCCGGCTGATCCACTCTCTGGCTTCATCCACGGTGCCAATGCCCCCGCCCACCCGGCATTCCGCCCGCGCCAATATCTGCCGGATCACCGCCCGGTTATCCCCGGTACCCATCGCCGCGTCCAGATCGATGACCGCCACCTCCCCGTAACGATCGAATGTTTCCGCCAGCGCCGGCGGAGAATCCACTTCCAGGGCCTTGTCCCGACCCTGCCGCAATTGCACCGCCTTTCCCTGCATCAGATCAATCGAAGCCACTACCATCGTACCGGTACCCCCTGCTGTTTCAAATACGTTTTGATGTCGCCCACGGTAAATTCTCCAAAATGGAGCAACGAGGCTAACAGCACCGCATCGGCCTTTCCTTCCACCGCGGCCTGGCGGATGTGCTCCAGTGTGCCGGCGCCGCCGGAAGCAATCACCGGAATATGCACCGCCTCCGACACCCGGCGGGTCAATTCCAGATCATACCCCGACCGGGTGCCGTCCATGTCGATGGAGTTGAGCAGAATCTCCCCTGCCCCCAAAGCTTCCCCCCGCTGCGCCCATTCGATGACCTCCAGATCGGTGAGCCGACGCCCGCCGTGGGTGCAGGCCAGCCATTGCTCCCCCACCCGCCGGGCATCGATGGACAACACCATGCATTGGGCGCCGAACCGCTCTGCCCCCTCGGTAAGCAACTGCGGCTGTTTGATGGCCGCGGTGCACACGGCCACCTTGTCGGCTCCCGCCTGCAACGCCCGCCGCATGTCTTCGATGGTTCGGATACCCCCACCCACGGTCAGGGGGATGAACACCTCCCGGGAGACCTTCTCCACCACCTCTAACATGATCTCCCGGCTGCGGTAGGATGCCCCGATGTCCAGGAACACCAGTTCATCGGCCTGTTGGGCATTGTAATGGCGGGCCAGCTCCACCGGATCGCCGGCATCGCGGATGTTCCGAAACTGCACCCCCTTGACCACCCGCCCATCTTCGATATCCAGACAGGGGATAATGCGTTTTGCCAGCATGATTTGCCTCGGTTGTTGGTTTTGGAACCACTTCAAGTTACCCAATTCCTCAACAGGGTCAGCCCCGCCTCGGCGCTCTTTTCCGGATGAAACTGCACCGCACAGATATTGCCCCGCCGGATGACCGAAGGATAAACCACCCCATATTCGGTTTCCGCCGCAATCAGTTCCGCCTCCACCGGCTCCACGTAATACCCATGCAAAAAGTAGAAGAACGCCCCCTCCGGAATACCCTCCATCAAATCCACCGGGCGCCGCCGGTGCACCTGATTCCAGCCGATCTGAGGCACCTTGTGGGTCTGAAACCGCCGCACCGTTCCGGGAAAAACTTCCAGGCCCCGCACTCCGGGAGCTTCTTCGCTGGTCTCAAACAGCACCTGCATCCCCAGGCAGATGCCCAGAAAGGGACGATCCGCCCCCAACCAGTCTGTCAACGGCTCCCACAGCCCCTGTTGCCGCAGTCGCTCCACCGCGGCTCCAAAAGCACCCACCCCCGGCAACACCAGTTTGTGGATCCCCTCCATCCCCTCAGGTCCGGCCATAACCCGGCTCTCCACCCCCAGGTAATCCAGGGCCTTCTTCACCGAGCGGAGATTCCCGGCCCCGTAGTCGATGATTCCGATCATAAGGCCCCCTTGGTGCTGGGTATCTGATTCTGCAATCGCGGCTCAATTTGGCAGGCTTCCTTCAGCGCCCGCCCCAGCGCCTTGAACACCGCCTCGATCTTGTGATGATCCGACCGCCCGTAGTGCACCTTGATATGCAGATTGGCTCCCAGCGCAGTGGCAAATCCCAGGAAAAAATCTTCCACCAGATCGGTATGAAGATCGCCCACCGTCTTATGGGCGAGCTTCACTTTGTACTTCAAGAACGGGCGACCGGAGAGATCCACCGCCACCCGCGCCAGGGCTTCGTCCATGGGGTAGATGAAGAACCCCGCCCGGCGGATTCCCCGCTTCTCCCCCAGCGCCTGCTTAAAGGCCTCTCCCAGCACGATTCCGGTGTCCTCCACCGTATGATGCTGATCCACCTGGAGATCGCCCTCGATGTGCGCCTCCAGATCGAAGATACCATGGCGGGTCAGGGTTTCCAGCATGTGGGTTAAGAAGCCGATGGGAGAAGCGATGGCCGCCCGGCCGCTCCCGTCGATATTCAACTTCATGCGAATGCGGGTTTCTCGGGTCTCCCGCTGCACCTCTGCCGTTCTGGGTTTCATGATAAGTTCTCTCCGTGGCTTTGCTTTTCCAGTAGCACAGGCTTCCAGCCTGTCAAAAGAGCTACAACAATTCCCCCAGCGCCCGCAGGAAAGCCAGATTCTCCTCCCGGCGTCCCACCGCCACCCGGAAGTAGCCCCGCAACAGGGGGATGCCATGCAGATTTTTGACCAGGATATTCTGTTGCACCAGCCGGGCATGAATCGCCGGAGCCGCCTCCCCCACCTGCATCAGCACAAAATTGGCCCCGCTCCCCCGCGCCGGTATTCCCAGGCGGGCCAGCTCCGCCAGCAAAAATGCCTTTTCCCGGGTCACATCCGCCACCACTTCCTGCAAAAACGCTTCATCCTCCAGAGCCGCCAGAGCCGCCCGCACGGCCAGGCCGTTCACCGCGAAGGGGGGATTCACCTTGCGAATCTCGGTCAGCAACTCCGGAGCCCCGGCGATAAACCCCAGCCGCAATCCGGCCAGCCCCCAGGCTTTGGAAAAAGAGTGCACCACCAGCAAATTGGGATACCGATGAATCCAGTTCAGGCAGGACTCCCCCAGAAAGTGGTGATAGGTTTCATCCAGCATGATCAGGCTGTGGGGAGCGGATTCCAGGAGTGCCGTCAAATCCCGGTGGGAGATCACCGCGCCGGTGGGGCTGTCCGGTCGCACAATGGCGATCAGTCGAGGAGCCGGGCATGCCGCTTGAAGAAAGCCCTCCCCGGGAAAGGAAAGGTCCTCGCCATAGGGCACGGGATGCATCCGCGCCCCCATCACCCGGGCGTGCAGCTGAATCATCCCGAAGCTGGGATCGGCGACCACCACCGTTTCGCCGGGATCGACGAAGGTCTGCATCACCGCCCGGATGCCGTCATCGGCGCCGTTGGTAAGCACCAGTTGCTCCGGGGCAATCCCGTACCGGCCGGCAATCTTCTCCAGCAATTCCGGATAATCGGGATAGGCGCTCACATCCTCCCGGCTCACCGCCCGGAGCGCTTCCAGCACCGCCGGGGAGCACCCCCGGGTGCTCTCGTTCAAATCCAGGCGAATCTTATCCCCCCGGGTGACCGGCAACAGGGGATACGGCTCCAGTTGGGCAACTGCGGGTCTCGGTTTCATCACACCACCACCTTTTTGAATTCGTATTCCAGGATGTCGGTGGCGCCCATTTTTTTCAGCCGGGGAATCAGTTCCGCCACCTGCTCCCGGCGCACCGCCACCTTCACCGCAAATCCCTGATCCCGATACAGCGGCGCCACCGTGGGCGCCCGCATGCAGGGAAGCACGGCCACGATTGCTTCCAGCCGGTCGGGAGGCACGTTCATCTCCAGCATTACCCGACGGCGGGCATCCAGAATGGCCTGAAACAGCATTTGCAACTGCTCGATTTTCTCTCGCTTTCGGGAATCCTCCAGGGCCGCAGGATGGGCAATAAATCGGGTAGACGAGCGCATGATCTCGGCGATGATTTTTAACTCGTGCTCCTCCAGGGTGCGGCCGGTGGCGGTATTGTCCACGATCATATCCGCATCGTCGGGGGGAAAGACTTCGGTGGCCCCGTGAGTGCGAACGAACAGGTAGTCGTATCCCCGTTCATCCAGGAAGGTGCGGGTGATGTTCTCATACTCCGAGGCCACCACAAACCGTCGGCGGTGCAGGTCGGCCTCATTGAGGGACTCCGGTATGGCCGCCACCAGGCGCACCGGGTCAAAGCCCAGATCCATCAGTTCCACCACGTTTGCGCCGGTTTCGGCTACCCAGTCGTGGCCGGTAAATCCCACATCGTGGGAACCGATTTCCAGCAGGCGGGGAATGTTCTGGGGCTTCATAATTTTGACTTCCACCTCGGGATCGCTGACTACCGGGCGGTAGCCGCGTTCCCGCACATCCAGGCGCACACCGGCTTCTTCCAGCAGGCGGGCCACGTTACTGAAAATGTGCCCTTTGGGCACTACAATCCGCAGACGGGTCATGTTTACCTCAATTGTTTGACAGATATCAGCATGCAGCGTCCACAAAAAAACCCGTCACCGGGATCGGCAACGGGTTTGATTTTTAGCTGTGTCAGGAACGCATCAGGAGCACATCACCCACTGCCGCCCGGATCGGCAACCGGCCAATGGTGAGCAGTGTGGTGATGATGTCGTCGCATTCTGTTTTTCTCCCCGATTTACATCGGTTAAAGATAATCGCAGAATCTGGAAAAGCAACCGAATTATGGATTTTTATCGGATTGCTCCGGAGAACCGATTTTCTATCACAGGCGGGCAATCAGGGTGACCTCAACCCCTTCCAGTTCCGGCTTGACCACACACACTCCCCCGATACACACCTTCCCTTTTCGGCGACTACCGGCAAAAAGGGTGACATCCAGGTGCTGAGCAATGCTCACATCCAGTTGCCCTCCCAGCCAGAAATCCCGCAATCGGAACTGATCTTTGCTGCGCTCCCCCAGAAAAGAAAGCGTCCATCCGGGGCGGCTGAGTCCCAGGGTCAGCAACTGGTCATAGTACTGGCGGCGGGTAAACCGCTCCGTGGCATACACTTTGGCATGTTGATGTTCCAGAACCATTTTCAGGGTATAATCTCGAAAAAGATCGTATTCCAGGGAAGCCACCGCGTTCAGAAACCGCGCTCCCGGTTCATCCTGACGCCCGATCCCCAGCAACCACTCGCCGTTCAAAAAAGCGCTCCATTCCAGTTGCCCGTAGGCATCCCGATAAATAAAGTCTCCCTCCAGAGTAGCGGTGGTACTGTACGATCCGGTAAGCAATCGATCCTCGCCCAGCGGAAACGAGGCCTCTACCAGAAATCCCTGTTCGTTATCGGCGTTCTGGATCAATTGGCGACGGTTCATCAAGGTAAACGCATGTTCCCGAACGGCGGTAGGAGGATTGTTCAACAAACCGTCCTGAAAGGCGAAATGCTCATAGCGCTTAAACTCTCCCAGCAGGGTCAGGGAACCGATAAAAAGCGTGGAACTGAAATAGATCGCCTGTCCATCTGGCAGTTGATACTCCCCGGGATAATGTAACCGGGCATATTCTCCATAAAAGGACACAACGGGCAAATTGATTTCTCCCAGAAGGGATCCCCGATGGAAACCGCGGCGGTGAAACCGGTCGGCGGCGGTGAGTAGATAGGTACCTCCGATCTGAATAGACTGCCAGGGAGCAAATGTCACTTCTCCTCCATAGAGGGGCGGCAGTCGCTTGCCCCGGGCCGGTAGAGAGGACTGTTCCAGTTCCTGAGATTCCAGACGGGATTTCCGGGGCACACCGGCGAGCATCTGCACCGAAAAACGGTCCCGCCGAATACTTACCTTCACCCCGTCGATATTGGAATCCCACCGAATGGGGCGATTTTCAAAGGCACGCAGCACGATGCCCCGACCCAGCATCCCGTAAAAATTGCCCACTCGAACCTCTATCCCCTTATGGCGATATTCTATGAAGCGCTGGGCAATACCGTGGCTATCCCCCTGCTGTGAGAATACCGCCGGGGGACGATGAAGCGAAAAACGGACACAAAGCCGCCACCGATCGCGTGTGAGAAACAGATCGGTCCAGTTTTCCAGGAAATCGGATTCTTCCGTCTTTCCGGAAGCATACTCTACCTGAGCCAGCGCGCTGAACTGAATCTGCCCTTCTACCCGGGCGGCAAACACCAGCCATATCACCGCCATCCCACTCCACAGAACCCTGCAACTCAGCCGCCCCATGCTATCACCGCTCCTCCTTTTCCGGTTCCTTCTGCTTCACACTGGCCGTGAGCAGTTTTTGGATATGTTCTTCCAGGGCTTTCTCATCCCCCTTCCGATATCCGGTATGGGTATAGACAATCTTCCCCTGCTGATTGATCAACACCGACAGCGGAGGATTGCTGCCCCGATAGAGTTGAAAAACCTCGTTATTGGTATCCAGCAAAATGGTGAACGGATATTTCTTCGAGCGCACAAATCCTTTCACCTTGCTCACCGTTTTGGGGTCGTCAATAGAGATGGAGAGAATTTCCAGCCCCTGATCATGGTATTTCTGATATATTTTCCGGAGGGCCTTCATTTCTGAATGGCAGGGAATGCACCAGGTAGCCCAAAAATTGATCAGGATAACCCCTTCTCCGATATGCTCCGACAGACGATAGGTCTTACCGTCCAGCATGGGCAGGGAAAAATCCGGAGCATCCTTTTCCTGAGCTAGCAACATTCCGGTTACACACAGCCACAGGATGCCCATTTTCACACACGTTTTCATGGTCTGCTCCTCTTTTACCGGTTGAGGTCGGGAATGCAGGAAATCAATAGCCCGATTCGTTTACCCGACAGGTTTTCCGGATCGGGAAAATCGGGAAATTTCAGGGATATACACTCCAGGCGGCCTGCAATACCTCTTTGGTACTCTCCTGTTGCAGAAAAGCGACCACCTGTATCTGATCGAGATGCCATATCGGGTTTGTGGGAACGGAGAAGTTTATGAAGCGGTGCTGTCCGGCGGTAAGCGCTATGGAAATGCCTTCCGGCGAGGGATGAAACCCTCGAAAGACATCGAAAAACCGAACCTGTCCATTCACGCCCGGAGGCGTCGTGTAAACCACTTCCCGTTCGATGATCGCGATTCGCAACACCACATCCGGGGGGAAATCCTGCCTGGCTTCCACCCGAACCCGACCGGTTATCGCAGTGGCAGCGACCTGAAAATCGAAGATTTCCACCATCGCCGGAGGCGCCACGACAGACCGGTTCCCTATGGCATCTTGCAGGCGCTGCCGCAAATTGAGCGTTCCGCCGATCGGATACACGCCATCAATATAAATTGTAGGTGCCACAAAGATGTTGTAATACGCTTTTCGGGCGTCGTTGTCGGCCCGGGCTTCGTTGTACATGGGATCGGCGGAAGAAGGCACCGGAGGGTGATAGCCGACACTAATGGCGGCCACTTCTCCCAACTGGATCAGGAGATTTTCCAGCACGGAATCGGCTTCCACACAGGGCACACAGTCGGAATTGGAAAAATGCTCCACCAAAACGGAGCGGATCAGAGTGAGCGGAAGATGTACCGATACCATCGAATCGGCATAGACGGTAACTTCC
Source organism: uncultured Calditrichaceae bacterium (assembly GCA_964416895.1). GTDB lineage: Bacteria > Calditrichota > Calditrichia > RBG-13-44-9 > J075 > CAYQGB01. The sequence goes on along the minus strand of CAYQGB010000057.1, from coordinate 6,885 downwards.
TGCAAGCCGGGAAGATGATTGCTTTTCCGAAATTCCAGCGTATGCTCTCCCACAGGGATATTGTCCAGGCGCAGAGGAGAATATCCCACAAACCGATGATCCAGCAGGATATACACGCTATCCGGTTCGGTGGTTACCTCCAGACTCCCGGTAAGCTGTACAGCCACAAGGGTAAACGTCACCACCGTCTGCTCCCCTTTTCTCACTTCCACCGTGTCCGGATCGGCGTAGAACCCCTCCAACACGACCTGTACCACATGGATACCGGCGGAAATATTGTCAAGGAGCACCCCTTCCGTGGCCGAAGTCATCTGACCGGTAAATTCCCCGTCGAGATAGATCTGAGCACTATCTTTGTTGGCATAAATCAACAAAGTGCCCACATTCTGTTCCACGGCAATGGGAACCCCCTCTTCCACGGTACAGGAATACAGAATCACCAGCAGCAGAAGTACACTCCCACTCAACCATCGACCTGTCATGCACACCTCCCGGCGAATGCTGCGTATGCAGTGACCAGAACGGATTTCAGCAACTGTATTCCCCGGTGCATTTCGGATACGCAGGAATTTATTTCACCAGCACCAGAGCGCGAGTCGCCCGGTATTCCCCATACCGGAGGTGATACCAGTACACTCCCCCGGCAACCGGTTCTCCCCGATCATTTCGGCCATCCCAGACCACCTCATAGTATCCGGGGCCCTGCCGCCGGTGCACCAGGGTTCGCACTCGCCGCCCCTGCTGATCATAGATAATCAGCCAGGTCGGTTTTGCCCCTCCTCCGGGTGGTAAGGTGTAGGCAATTCGGGTAGCAGGATTGAAAGGATTGGGAAAATTGGGATATAGCGCAAACCCTTCGATGTCGGAGACCTTTTCGGGAGTCACGCCGGTGGGTTGGGTAGATACGGTAAACGTTAAAGAAGCGTTGTCGCTGGTATCGGCCATGTTTTCCACCCGGATGGTGATGGTAGCCGTTCCCGGTATGGTGGGATTGGTTCGCACCTGCAGATGGAAGTAGGCGGTGGAATCCGGAGCCAGCGGGGGAATCCCCACAAACGGGTCCGGGATGGTAATGGTATCCGCATTCGGGGCATAGCACACCACCCCGTTGCATAGATTGCTTTCCCATCCGGGATCCGGGGGCAGATTATTTTCCACCCGGATGATCCGGAGATGCAAATCCTGAGAAGAGATGTTATGAATATCGGCGTAAATATCGAAAGCATGCCCCGGAGGGCCATGATTCACCAGGGAATCGGAATGGAAGGTAAAACTCTGCTGCGCCAGTACCGCCGAAGCGCAGCAGCCAATCCATATCCATACAAGCCATGCATATATTCGTCGAGGCATTCTCCAACCTCCGGTTAAATTGTCTGTTCGGCTTCGGTAAACCTTCAGGGTTTCCGAAGCCTCCAAAAAGAGTTCGGAAACCCTGAAGATACATGTTCCGCCTGAGTGGGTCGGTCGGCTTACCGGATCAGCGCCATCTTGCGCACCGCCCGAAGATCACCGATTTGCAACCGATAAAAATAGATACCACTGGAAACCCGATTGCCGGCATCATCCCGCCCATCCCAGGTGACGGTATATCGGCCCGGTTGACGGGGAGCGTTTACCAGCGTTCGCACCTGTTGTCCCAACTGATTGTAAATCACCAGCTGTACCGGTACATGGCGATAGCCGGCGGGAACCGTGTATGTGATTTGCGTGGTGGGATTGAAGGGGTTGGGATAATTTTGCTTCAACTCAAATTGATAAGCCAGTTGCCCGGGTTGATCCTCACCAATTCCCACGGGAGTGTTCAGCCAGTCGATTACCCGCTGGGCCAGCAGGGTGCGGTTGGTGTCTTCGGCGATGGTCTCAAACCCAAAGGTGCTGAAAACAACCTTACCGTTGCCCTGCGTTCCGTAATGAATCGCCCGGATGGCGCAGAAGTCGTTGGGGCGGCTGTAATAATGGAAGATCGGTGCTCCGTTGGTATCGGCGGGGCTGATCTGATTGGCGTAGCGCCCGGTCTGAAAGTTGATCGTACTGGCGCCGGTGCCCCCGGTCAATCCCATGCGATTGATTCCCCCGGAGATGGGATCACCGTTGATGCCTTCTACCATCAAAAAGGTATAGTTACGAGTATGATAGGTGGCATGCAGATAGTTGGTGAAGAACTCGTAACTCTGGGTGGTGTAGTACGGGCTGGCAGGATCGGCCAGATAGTAGGCAATATCCACCCCGTTCAAATACAAATTCCCTCCTCGATCCAGATAGGCGGCGATGGCATCCATCTCTTCCGGAGTCAGGGAAGGTTCTGCCAGCGCGGTCATCCATAGCAGCATGTTAAAAGAGCTTAAATCGGAGGCGCTCACCTGAGGCACCACGCTGCTGCCCACCACTCCGTAATTGACGCCCAGTGTATCCAGTTCTCGAATCAGATAGCTCTCGTAATTTTCCGGCTCGCCATCCACCAGCAGCACGTCCAGGCCAAAAGTGGCAAAGCGGGAGCGCAGTTCTCCGGCATTGGCGGGGGAATTCACCGAGGCGTAATGGAGGGTGGCCTCTCCGTATCCGGTAATACCGTTGGCGCTGACGGTTATCTCAATCACCGTGGAATCTCCCGGCGCCACCGACAGGGTATCGGTATGTCCCGGAGGAAAGGTACCGTTGACGGTGGTATACGTACGATCCCACCCTACCGGGCCGGTAACCGTTAAATCCAGTGCGTACGTGTCGGTCATCAGGCCGATGTTGTGGATAACCACCGTGGTGGTCACGGTCTCGGTATTGGCTCCCAGATGGTCAGACTGGGGCGAGGAAATCTGAGCCAGAAAATTCGGCGTTATCAGAGGCCACTTTTCCGCCTGCTGAATTTCTCCGTTGGAATTTAACGGCGAACCGACCTTATACACCATCACCACCACTTCGCAACTGTCGGGATTAATGTCCGGTGCCCCACCGGAAGGAAGGGGAATGGTGTGGGTGATAGTCCGGGTAATAACATCGCCCTGATTCCAGGTACCGTTAACCACATCCTGTCCCAGATAACCGTTCATCATATCCCGAACAATCCAATCGTGCACATAATTCTGGATGACACCCGGTTGTCCCGGAGAACAGGTGCTGTTGGTCGTCTGGGGATATACCTGCCCGTCTTCTACCAAAATCACGTTAAATTTGTAATGACCGGAAAGGTTTTGCAGGGCGGTAAAATCGATGATGGCATTGAATTCCCGGGTAGCCGGGTCATAGGAATAGCTATTCATATCGATCTGCACCGTCGGAGCTACCGATAGCCGGGACTGCATGTACGAAAGCCAGACGCCACGGGATTGAATCCCGGAAACCCGGTCGATGATCCCCGTGGGATAGGCATTGAACCCCAGAGCCGACAGGATGGTATTTCCCGAAAAATATGAAAACGGATCGCTGCCATTGGCCGGACCGTGATAGGCCAGGACGATGGCATTGGGGATAACCGGAAGGATCTGGTTTAGAATCACATCGTCCCCGCAGGGGCACCACTGACACCAGGTGCCGGTACAGAATTCCAGCACCGGATTGCGAACATTCTGGGCCTGAAGGGGGCGTTCCAGAGTAGAAAACCCCAACACCCATGCCACCCCCAAAACAACAAGCCACAAAAAACTCGGAAAACTTTTTTTAGAATGAATCATACCCCATCCTCCATAGCTAAGGTTTCCGATTTCAGGGAATTAGGTGGATTTATGGTGTCAAGTTTCAACCTTAGCAAAGTAAATTGGCTTCCCGATAAATCGCAGCGCCTCCTGTCATTTAGATTGTTGCCCGGTTATTTTATCAAATTTCATCTCCCCCAAAAATAACCTCTACCCCTGCATATGTTACCGGATGCAACTCTGCATCCACGCGCAGGTTGGGAATCCTGTCCCGGAAGGCCGACCGCGTTTATGGTAATGTTGGAACCGGCAAAAGTGAGGATTCAAACTAACTTTGATAGTTCCCAATTCACTTACTCACTTCCCTCTGGCAGTTCGGAGCAGGGCTTTTACATCTGTTCAAGATAAAAGATTGAAGCCAAAGAATCTCCGAATATCTTTAACCATATCCATAACTTAAATGGAGTTCATAAGCTCCTTTTAAGCCTTTGAGTTCATTCCCGGCGATTTCCCTGAATCGACGGATACGATGTTCGACACTTTTTCCGGCGGTTCAAGAATGTTCCGACGGAAACGTTTCATTGCCCGCCCTATGTACATCCTTCCGGGAATCTTTCCCTTCTTTGCACCAGGAAACTCTCATCGTTTTGTAATATAAATTACAAAATTTTTCAGAAACTCCCTATCCCTATTTCACCGCCGTACACTATCTTGAAATTTCTCATTCACATCCAACGGGGCAATCGCATCTCCTGAAAGGTTTCCGGATCTACGGTAAGATCGCCGGTGTGCAGCATATTGACGCCCTTCAGGGAACGCAGCGGGGTCAGCAGCACGATCTCCCGCGCCGCCGGATCCACGGCCTTCACGATCCCCAATCCCAGGGTGAATCCGGCGCGATCTTCCAGGGCCACCAGTTGATGATGCACGAAGTGAGGCACGGGGAATACCGCCCATTGGGACCACCGGAGGGAAAGCAGATCGGCGTTCCGGAAATAGGCGGCAAATCGGTCGGATCGGTACCGCTGCCGGGTGGGAAAATCCCGGGGCTGCACAAACGGGGAAGGGGGCAACTCCACCACCGCCACCCGGCCGCTGCGCCGTAGAGGCCCGATCAGCGGCTCCAGTTCCCGTTCCCGCTGAAAAGCGAAAATCACCGCGGGGCGGATCAGTTCGATCTGCGCCCATTTGAGGGCCACGCCGCCCTGTGCGGGGTCGATCAATCCGGTGGTATCCCACACAATGGCCTGCGCCCCGGCCTGTTGGGCGGCCTCCACCAGCCGGGCCGCCCCCACCACCATGGGCAGCATGTGACCGGCGGGGGAAACCCATCCCACAAACCGCCGCCACAGGTTTCCTCCGGGGGGGAAATCCACCTCCCCTTCCCGGCACAGTTGCAGGGTCAGGGTGGTGGGCGGCCCCAGAGTGCTCTGCCCCGGATCGCCGTCCAGGAAAGCCACCCGTCCATGCTGCACCGCCAGCCGCCGGAACAGATACCGGGCAAAGGTGCTTTTGCCCACATCCACCCCACCGATGATCATGATCGTTCCCGAAAGGGCGGTGGTATCCACCTGCTGCCAGAGTTCGGGGATCGTGGGAGTGGTTTTCATGGGCAATCAACCGCTCAACGTGTACAATTGTTCGGCGTTTTGGTGCCGGTCAGGGTGAGGGCAATTTAGCTCTCCCCGGAGAAACATGCAAACCGCTTTCCCCCAAGATTATCGCCTTCGCGCCCGTCGGCAATTCGGAAAACCGGCAATTCCTGATTATATTATGCCCTCTGCAAGATGAAAAACCAGGCGGTGTATATCCATGAAGACCCCTACGAAAATTCTCATTATCGGGGCGGGGCGAGGAGGGCGTACGTTGATCGAACTGTTTCGGGATGATCCCACCGTGCGCATCATCGGCGTGGCCGATGTAAGGGAACATATCGCCGGGATGGAACTGGCCCGGGAGCTGGGCATCCCCACATCCACCGACTTTCGAGATTTCCTGCACGATCCCCCTCCGGATTTGATCATGGATGTAACCGGCAATCCGGAGGTGGAAAAAGAACTTCGGCGGTGCAAATCGCCGCAATCGGAGATCGTGGGTGGGTTGACCGCCCGGTTCATGTGGGCGCTGATCGACGAACGGAAGCAGAAGCGGATTCTGGAAGAGAAATACCGTAACATGCTGGAAGCATTAGGCGCAGAGACCGACAGCGAGTTTATCGTTGGGGCCAATCGCCAGATGGTGGAGATTGCCCATCTGGTGAAGCAGGTGGCGCCCACCGATTCCACGGTGCTCATTCGGGGAGAGACCGGCACGGGAAAGGAGATCATCGCCCGGGCCATCCATCGGCGTAGCCGTCGCGCCGAACAACCCCTGATTTCGGTGAACTGCACCGCCTTCTCCGAAAATCTGATCGAAAGCGAACTGTTCGGGCACAAAAAAGGCGCCTTCACCGGCGCGGTGACCGACAAGGTGGGATTGCTGGAACACGCCGACGGGGGGACCCTGTTCCTGGATGAGATCGGGGATATGCCCCTGAGCATGCAGGCCAAGCTGCTGCGCTTTCTGCAAACCGGGGAGATTCGCCCCATCGGTGAGGTACACTCCCGCACGGTGGATGTGCGCATCATCGCCGCCACCAACCGGAATCTGGAAGAGGCCATCCGGGAGGGCACTTTTCGGGCGGATCTGTTTTACCGGCTGAACACTTTTACCATCCACCTGCCCCCCCTGCGGGAACGCCGGGAGGATATTCCCCTGTTTGCCTATCACTTCCTGAAACAGGCGGTGGCCAAAACCAACAAGAAGGTGGAAAGCATCTCCCCGGAAGCAATGGATTACCTGACCGGCTACGACTGGCCGGGGAATTTGCGGGAGCTGCACGGAGTGATTGAACGGGCGGTGATTCTGTGCACCGGGCATCAGATTGAGGTGGAACACTTGCCCCTGTCGGTGCAACAGGAAACGCCGGTAATCCGGGGAGAGGAGACGTTTCCCGAGGCCCGGGAGCGGGTGCTGCGCAACTTTGAGCGGGAGGCGTTATGCAAGTACCTGCGAGAGGCCAGGGGGAACGTCTCTCTGGCGGCCCAAAAAGCCGGCCTGCCCCGACGCACCTTCTACCGGCTGATGGAGAAGCTGGGCATCTCCCGCGCTGCTTTTACCCGGCAAAGGTGAGTGGTGGGGGGTAAATGGTGAATGGTGAGTGGCGAATGGTGAGTGGTGAATGGTGGGTGGTGGGTGGTGAGTGGTGAATGGTGGGGGG
>CAYQGB010000056.1:0-16771 GCA_964416895.1 uncultured Calditrichaceae bacterium | reverse complement strand
ACGTAAAGCCGGTCCTTCCCCGGCGGCAGCCCTCAGAATGACAGAAAGCCCGTCACGTTAAACTTGAAAGAACACTAATGCGTGTCTCAAATTGCGTATTTCGTATGCGTATTGCATAGCCGATTCATTACGCAATACGCAATACGCTTTTTGAATTGGATATCCATCTTATGAATACCCGTGGGGAATTCTTGTACACATAACTTAACCAACATTTGAGAGGGATATGATTACCATAAAGATTCTCAATCCCAGGCAGGTTGTAGCGCAGGAACGGGGCCGGCTGGTGGCGCGAGTGGCTTCTTATTTCATCGATCTGGAACGCCGGGTAGAAGAAGAGATTGTTAAAGAAATTCAAAAAGTATTTGAGGAACGCAATATCAAAGCGGAGATCTCCATCGTGGATGAATCGGAGCAATCTCCGTCGGAGTCTCAGGAGAGTTAAGTCGATTCACTATTGACCGAATACGAATTGCCACCTGCCTTTCCCATCTGATCTCCATCACCTCGCCGCTTTCCATATTTTCGTAAATAATGATCGCCAATTCGGCTCACGTATTGTTCATCCCTTTCGATCTTGTACAACCACATCCGATTTCACCAATATTGCAGGAGGTGCACTATGCAGAAGATGCAATACTATCTGGGAATGGTTGCGGGGGTTGTTGTGGGGTTGCTGATCGTGCCCATTCAGGGACAAACGCTGGTGGGCACCTGGATCAACCACGACTACAACATGCGCATGGAGTTACGCCAGGATGGAACCTTTCTGTTCACCAGCCCGTACGGCAACAGCAACGGCAGCTACATGGTGCAGGGCAACTACCTGATGATGTATGCTTCCAATGGAGCGACCACGCCCTACGGGATCACTTATTTTGACGGGAATCGGTTGCAGCTGGTGGATGCCAACGGCGGGGTGATGAACTTCGTGCGGGAGGCGGGAGCTTCTCCGCAAACGCCGGGGATGGACCGGCAGATGCCCGGCGCGGCGCCGCCGGGAGCCTCCGAGGTGCTGCTTACCACCGGCGGGTATCAACTCACCCGCGCCGACGTGCAAACGGGGGTGGAGATTGTGGAGTTTATCATCGGGCAGCACATTCAGCCTTCGGAAGTGGAAGAACTGACTCAGGCGGCCATCCAGGAATTCCCTCAAGCGCCGGCCCAGTTTCTGCAACAGGTCAACAGCCTGCGCCAATCCCTTCAAACGCTCCACAGCCTTACCGATCCGGTTAAAATCGGGCTGGCCCGACAGGAGCTGATTACCGCTTTCCACAAGGGCACCCGGCAGATTCCGGAGGAGCAAAAACCCATGATCATCCGGATCATCAACCGCTATGTGAAGGTGCTGGCCTTCGATCCGGCCAACAACCTGACCCTGACCAACCGGGACGTGGAAGGATTTCTGAACTACTACCGGTTTGTCAGCGAACTGAACGGGCAGCCGTTTGCCATTACTCCGGAAGTGCAGCAGCAGGCGGAGCAGGCTGTCGCTCAGGCGTTTCCCACCCTTCCTCTGGAGCAGAAGCAGGTGCTCAGCTCCGCCAGCCTGATCTGGCAGGTCATCGAAACCAACTGGCAGCGATTTACTCCCCAGCAGCAGGCCCAGTTCCGGGCCAGTTTCACTCAGCAGGTGCCACAGCCGTACGGGCAAACCGGTTATCCTCAGCAGAATTACGGCGGCGGCAATACTTCAACCGATGTTTCCAAACAGATCCGGGATATGCAGGCCGACATGTGGTACCAGCAGAACATGTGGAACATGATGCAGAACATGAACCTGAACTCCCACGCCACCGCCCTGAATATCATTGAAAACATCGGCGGCACCGGGAATTATTGGGAAGTGGTGGATATGCCATAGCCGATGATACCTGTGCGCTCCTGCCCGGCAAAATGACCCGCCGGGTCTGGCCGGGCGGGGGCTGCTCCGGTGATTGCCTTCCACTGTAGCAACCGCCTCGGGTACCTGCCGATACGATCTTCAAACTACTATACGTGGGCGATACGCCCTGCACGGTGAGTTTCCCGACCTCACCTGCCGACGAATGCCCACTACCGGGGAAACCTGCCAGATCTTCTCTGGAGAATGATATGCGCATCGTGTCAAAATATGACACGGCGCAAGATGGCGTGGTAAAATCTTTTTGATGCACTGCGCAATCCCTTCTCCCATCTTAAATTTTGTATATTTCCTGAACAGCCTATCTATCAGGCGATTTTATCCAAAAAAGAAAATTTTCCGGGGAACTTTTTGTGATGCAAAGCGTCATTTTTTACGCAGTGCGTAAAAAAATACTTGACAATTATGACACAGTGCGTTATATTTGCCCTGTGAGATGAGGATAAACGGATGGTGGGATTTCCCCGGGTTTTCGGGGAGAGTTCTTTGAAAATCGTCGTGAAACGTGATGCGTTGGATATTGGGGACTGGTAGAACTTTAAGGCAGCATTCCCGATTCATCCGGGATCTCTGTTGCGCTTCGACCCCGACCCCGCCCCGGCGGGGGGGGCGCAAGCGCCAGCATCCAGTATCCCCGACCTGCGGCCGGGGCAGGCCAGCATCCAGTATCCAGTATCCAGTATCCAGTATCCAGTTAACCGGTAACCCAACAAACAGGAGGAACAGGTCATGGTTACTCAAAAAGAAGCACTGAAGCAGGTGCAGGAAGAAATCGCCGACACCACCCGGAAGATTTTTCTGGCCGGGCTGGGCGCTTTTGCCACCATTGAAGAAGAAGGCAGCAAGCTGTTCGGCGAACTGGTCAAGAAAGGCCAGGAACTGGTGGAGAAGGGCGAAACCGTGGAGAAGAAGGGCATGGATTATGTCCGGGAAACGGTGGAGGAAGTGCGCACGAAGGCCGATACCACGGTGAAGGCGGTGGAAGAAAAGGTGCACTCGCTGTTGGGCACTCTGGGACTGAGCGATCGAGATGAGGTTCGGGAGCTGTCCGAGAAAGTGGAGAAGCTGACTCAGCAGGTGGCCGCGCTGAATCGCAAGCTGGATGCGGAACGTAAGGCGCGGACGGCTTCTCGAAATTAATCCGGAGCGGCCCGGGGATCGGTGGGTAGTCCCTGCGGAGCAACAGGAGGGAGGCTACCGCCGATCCCCTGTCTGGCCGATAACACCGAAAATTCCAGGCAGGGATGTGCAATGGCTCGAATTATCAAACGATACGAAAATCGCAAGTTGTACGATACCGAGGAGCGGCGGTATATTTCGCTGGAAGAGTTGGCCGCCTTGATCCGCCGGGGGGTGGATGTCCAGGTCATCGACCGGGCCACCGACGAGGATATTACCACCCAGACCCTGACGCAAATCATTCTGGAGGAAGGCAAGAAGGGACGAAACCCCTTTTCCAAAGAGATGCTGCACGACATTATCCGCTGGGGCAGTTCGGTGCTGGATGACAGCCTGAAGCAGGTGCGCGAGGGACTGGATCAACTGGTGCCGGAGCCGATTACCCGCTTGTTCAGCCGAAAAGAGGCGGAAGAGATTGACGAATTGAAACAGCGGGTGGCGCAATTGGAGGAGTTGATTCGCTCTCTGGCGCAACAGCAATCCTCCGGCGGTGAAAAGCAGAATACCTCTTCCGGAGAAAAGGAGTAATCGTCGGGAGTTGTGTGCAAAATCCGGTTGCCATGTACTGTCGCACGGATAGCCATCAAGCCCCAACGGATCGTTCTGGGGAAACGGGGAACCGGAGCCGCAGAGATAAAAGCAGTCGCTACCAACTAACATAAAGGAGATACACCATGGCAGATGCCAAAAAGACCGATTCGGCGGAAAGCTACTTTCCCTTCTCCGACAAAGCGGCGGAGACCGCCCGGGAGATCTGGCTGGCCGGGCTGGGACTGTTTTCCACCGTGGAAGAAGAGGGAAGCAAGCTGTTTAACGAGTTTGTGCACAAAGGGGAGGAAATCCTCCACAAGGGAGAGGAGATGGAAGAGCGCCTGAAAAAGGCCGGGGAAGAGAAGCGCAAAGAGATGGCCGCCAAAGCGGAAGATTTGTTGAAGAGCATCGAGGAGAAGCTGCATGCGGCGCTGGAAACGGTAGGTCTCTCCTCTCGTACCGAGATCAAGGCGCTGAGCGAAAAAGTGGATCGGCTGACCGAAGCGGTCAATGCTCTGAGCAAACAGGTGGAAGCGTTGCAGAAGTCCCGTTAAGCGCCCGGTGATGATTCACCGAACACGGCAAAAGTAATCGGCGGTCAGCAGGGATGTTGACCGCCTTTTTTGTTCTGGAACCGGTTTGTGGTTTTACAAATTGCATCCGGTTCGGCAAATGAGTATGTTTGCCCGATAAAACCACCCCTCTCCCCGATCCGGAAGGCCAAACAGGCTCTTCCGGTGGAAGAGGGAAACTCGGAGATCAACAACCGATATTGCCCCGAGGTTTCCATGGCCGAGGTTCCGGACAACATCGGCGCCCCTTCCGGGCCGTCGGCGGGCACCCCCCCGGTTCCCACCGCCCGGGAATCCGCTTATCATCGAAACGAGCGCAAACCCACGATCTCCTTCAATCCGCTGGCGCCGTACAAAGGGGTATGGCGGCGGTTTGTGCTGTTGTATAAACACGTTCTGGCGCTCATGGCCGGTGCCCATATCGCCCGGGTGGATCGCCTGCCGGAGTATCGGAAGAAGTTTCTCCGGTCGGCGGGAGCGCGTTTTCTGGCTTTTCTGCTTCGCCCTCTGGTAAAAAAGGAGCTCCGCAGCCAGCCCTTTGAAGTGCAACTGCGCCGCCGCCTGGAAATGCTCGGTCCCACCTACGTGAAGTTAGGCCAGATCATGGCCATCCGGGAAGATATTCTCCCCAAACACATCACCGACGAACTCTCCAAACTGTTAGATCGCCTGCCGGAGGTGCCGTTTCATGTGATTAAGGAGATCATCGAGCAAAATCTGGGCGTGCCGGTAGAGGAGTTGTTCAGCGAAATTCAGGAGGAGCCGTTAGGTTCGGCCTCCATCGGGCAAACCCATCTGGCAAAAACGCACTCCGGAGAGACGGTGGTGTTGAAGATCATCAAGCCGGGGATTCGGGAGGCGATCCTCTCGGATTTGAAACTGCTGAAGATACTGGCGAATTTTCTGGAATGGCTCATTCCCCGGTATCAACCGAAGATGATCATCCACGAGTTTTGCCGCTATACGGAGAAGGAGATCGACCTCACCTACGAGGCGGATCATGCGGAACTGTTTGCGGCCAACTTTGCCGATCACCCGGACATCGTGTTTCCCAAAATCTATCGGGAGCTGAGCACCGAGGATGTGCTGTGCATGGAGTATATCGACGGGATCAAGCCCAACGATCCCCGGATTTTTGAGCTGTACGAGGAACATATTCCCCGCATCATTGATTTGGGCGCCGAAGCGATTATCAAGATGCTGTATGAAGACGGTTTCTTCCACGCCGATTTGCATGCCGGCAACCTGCTGGTGTTGCCGGGGCCGAAAGTGGGGTTCATCGACCTGGGAATGGTGGGGCGCTTCGAGGAGAAGATCAAAGCCCATCTGTTGTATTACTTCCATGCGCTGGTCAACGGGGATGTGGAAAACACCGCCAAGCATCTGCTGGCCATCGCCCGGGTGGGCAAGGACGGGGATCCCGAGGGGTTCCGCCGGGCGGTTTCAGATCTGTTTCGCCGGTACCTGTTGCAGGCCCGGCGGGGGAATTTCAGTCTGGCGCAACTGATCCTGGAATCCCTGGCCATCGGCGGGGAGCACCGCATTTTTTTTCCGGTGGAGATGACCCTGATGGTCAAAGCTCTGGTGACTTTTGAAGGGGTAGGGCAGCATCTGGATCCCCGATTGAGCGTGCCGGATCTTTCCCGAAAACACATTACCCGGATTTATCAGAGCCGCTATCACCCCGACCGATTGGTGGAGCAGTTGATGCAGGGGGTGCCGGAGTTGATCGATGTGGTGGTGCATCTGCCCCGACTGATCACCGACGGGGCGCGGGCACTGGATCAGTTTCTTAATCAGGGGCCGCAGGAGAATCCTCTGGTGGGTCTGCGCAGCAGCCTGATGGCCGGAGCCTGCATCGTGGCCGGGGTCATTGCCGTGGTGCAGGGAGGGCATCCCCTCCTGTGGATTGGGTTGTTTGTCTCCAGTGTAATTTTTTTCTTTTTTGGGAAGTAGGGGAAATAAAGATAAAAATCGTCATGGATGAGGTTGCGGAAATTAAAAATCGGTTTATCCGGCAACTCAGAGAGTTTACCAAACAACTCAGCGGCCATGCCCAAACAGCGGAGGGACAGTGGGCGGTAAAAGGATTTATTGATGTATTCAAAAATGTGTATACAATTTCCGGAGATACTAAAATTATTTCCAAGATACTTGAGATTCATTTGTTACCCCTGCTTCTGAAATTTGCCCAGAAGAACCGATATAAAGTTGTTTTAGCAGAGCATCAGAATTGGTATCCAGATCTGTCGTTTATCCATGAAGATGATCCCGAAATTAAGTTTGCAGTGGACATTAAGACAACCTATCGTGATCCGGAATATCCTGATCATTGCAAGGGGTTTACTTTGGGTTCTCATGGGGAATACTTTGTTAACCGAGATAGCACCAAGAACATTCAGTTTCCGTATGGGGAATACCTGGCCCACATTGTTCTTGGAATCATTTACACCCGGGCCGAAAAATCCACCATTGATGACACGAAGATTTTTAGGATCAAGGAATTGGGCGATGGGGAATCCATCCCGAAAGTTATAGGTAGAAAATCGGTACACGAATTGAATACCCTAACTTCCATCCCCTCGGTCATTCAAGACCTTCTTTTCTTTGTGAGGGAAAAATGGGAGATTGCCAGCGATTCCAGTGGAAGTGGAAACACAGCCAATATTGGAAGTATTACAAAAATTGAAGACATACTTAACGGAAATGGAGTGTTTAAGAATTTGGGTGAAGAATGGTTTGACGAATATTGGATGAATTACGGAAAAATCACAATCAAAGCCAGCACTGGAAAGGTAAAAACGATTACCAAACTCACTGAATATCTGGAATATCGGGGTAAAGATCCCGCATTGGCGAATCCTAAAGCGAGAAGGTCAAAGAAAAAGCAATGAAGGTAAAGGTCCCACCAATCAAATGTCAGGGTATCAAAACCAAACTGGTTCCCTGGATACTGGCAAACTGTGCTTTTCCTGAAGAAGGTGTCTGGATAGAACCGTTTATGGGATCAGGGGTTGTTGGATTTAATGCCTGTCCCAGGCGCGCTATATTCAGTGATCTGAATCCTCATATTATCCGCTTTTATCAAGCAATTCAGCAGGGAGAGATCACCCCTCCGATCGCAAGAAAGTATCTGGAAACTGAAGGGCGAAAGCTGGAGGAAATTGGCGATAAATACTATTATGAAGTGCGAACAAGATTCAATACCCATCATCATCCGCTGGATTTTCTCTTTTTATCGAGGGCGGGGTTCAATGGGGTGATCCGATTTAATTCGCGAGGCGAATATAATGTACCCTTCTGTAAAAAAACAAAACGATTTAGCAAAGCATATATTACCAAGATTGTAAACCAGATTACCTACATCTATGAGTTGCTAAAATACTATAAATGGGAATTCAAACATGGTGATTTTGAAAACCTGATTCTAAACGCCGGTGAAAAGGATTTTATCTATTGCGATCCGCCGTACTACGGAAGGCACGTTGATTATTATAACACCTGGGGAGAGGAAGAAGAAAAACGACTTTCCAGAGCGTTACATTCAACAAAAGCAAAATTTATCTTATCTACCTGGCATAGCAACAAGTATCGCAAAAACCCCAATATTGATCGTTACTGGAACGATTTCCACATCTTAACCAAAGAACATTTTTACCATATTGGTGCAAAAGAAGAAAATCGCAATTCCATGTTAGAGGCCTTAGTCCTGAATTATGAACCGCCGGCCCCGGTAATAGAAAAATCCTACCGGCAGCTTGCTCTTTTTGAAGAACGAGCAAAATATAGATCCCCTTCTGATAAAACCGCTTGACAAAGTTCTATCGCCGTGATGGTGATGATGGACGAATTCATCTTTTGAAGAACTAAAGCATCCCAAACCAGGAGAGCCGATCATGCCTACCCATTACCTTGCCTGGTGGAATGTGGAAAACCTGTTTGATGTGGTGGATTCTCCCACCCGACCGGCCTGGTTGCAGCGAGCACTGAACCGGGAATTGACCGGATGGAATGAGGCGGTGCTCTCCCGCAAAATCAGCCAGCTGGCCCGGATCATTCGACAGATGAACGAGGGGCGGGGACCGGACGTGCTGGGGCTGTGCGAGGTGGAAAACCGGGCGGTGCTGGATCGGCTGTTGCAGGCGCTGCAACTCCCGGGACGTAACTACGCCGCCGCTCACCACGACGGCAGCGACCAGCGGGGCATCGACGTGGCCTTCATCTACGATGCCGACCGATTCACCTTTGAGCAGGATTTCTTCCACGTGGTACTGAAACGGGCGGCCACCCGCGACATCTATCAGGTCAATCTCCGCACGGCGGACGGCCATGCCCTGATCCTCATCGGCAACCACTGGCCGGCCCGCACCACCGGAGTGTTGCGCACCGAACCGTATCGCATCATCGCCGCCGAGACGCTGAGCTACTGGAACGAGCGCATTTTCGAGATTCGCGGGCGGGATATCGCCATCGTGGTGATGGGCGACTTTAACGACGAGCCGTTCAGCCGCTCGATCACGGAATACCTGCTGGCCACTTCCAGCGAACGCAAGGTGATCAACTCCCGCATTCCTCGGCTGTTCAACCTCATGTGGCCATTACTGGGACAGGAAATCGGCACCCACTACTACGACAACTTTCCTCTGCTCATCGATCAGATCATGGTTTCCCGGGGGGTGCTCACCGGGCGCAGCGGGTTTCGCCTGGAACGCCGCCCGGAGGGCGGGTATGCCGTGGCCGTGGAAATGTTTCCCGAAATGGTCTCCACCGGCTATCCCGATCCCATCCGCTTCGGGCGACCGGCGGAGCGGCTGAACGAGAACGGGTTCAGTGATCATTATCCGGTTTCATTGCGGCTGGTGGAGGGGTAGGGGGGATTTTTTGCTTGTTACCCTTGTCATCAAGGCCTGATTTGTTTTTTCTTTTGTTCCCAAACTCCTGTTTGAGAACAAGAAAAGTATTGAAACTCTGTTTCAACGACGGGGAAATGACACGCCTCCTATCCTGGTCATTCCCTGAAATTTGGTACACACTCTCCCTATCTTTCCTGTTTTGCAATAGCTTTATTTCAGAAAAGAGTGAGTTGCTCCGGCGCTTGTATCGGGGAGGTTAGAGAGGCGAGAAAGGCCGACCATTTCTCCTGGCTAATCTGAGCAAGTAGAGAATCGGAGTGCCGTCGAACAAAATCAACCACGTCGGAATAAGCCACATCCCTCGCCAGAGCATGGATATCCAGACGCATCAGAACATGTTTAGTAAACGGCCGCTTGGCATCGGCAAAAGTAATCGCCGATAGAAGTTCTTGAATGGAGGGATGATTCAGGAGCGCCCAGACAAAAATGGCGCTGGCAATATCCTGGAATCCCAGTAAATAACAGGTATCGTCGACCATCACCGGTTTATCCCGATAAGGCAACAATAAAGCGAATTGGGGCTGTTTATGCATTCCGGAAATAACCACTTTAAAGGGAGCAAAGGAATATTCGCCAATCCCAAACATGGCAAAGGGGGGATTATTTTTATAAACGGCAGATTTTCTACTTTGTAGAAGTTCTCCATAGTCTGCCAGATATCGGTATAATTTGGGGAAATAGCGTTTGATATATGCGGTATCTTCTCCAATCCTTTTCTGGGTAACAATGACAAATCGTTTGGGTTCGGTAATGATCATTTCCTTTAAATCGGCGCTTTTGACCAGACCATAGATTGGCTCCTCCTCAACATCTACCCGCCGACCAAAGCCATTTACATACCCCTCATCTTTCCGAACCAGTTCAAACACTTTTGCGCAATCGTGCTTTATACCCTGTCTCCATTCATAAGCGGATCGTTTGTCATACTTTCGGTATTGTTGATAAACTTGAATATCGGCGACAAATTTACCCCCGGTCCAGCCAAATCGCTTTTCCTCCTCCTCAGAAAACTCAAAGTCGCTTATTACGCACTCCGGTTGCGGCTTATCGGAATTGAATTTACAGAAAAACAAAGAGGCTTCTACCGCAGCACCAAAATATCTTTTGGAATCGATTCGCAATGCTCGTAAATGGGTAATGGGATATTGAGTGCGAGGTAGATCGTGCACAATGTTCCGTATTACCGAGTTCTTGGCCAACATGGCTAAATAGCCCTCGCAGCCGGAAAACCACTTCAACATCAACAACAGAATGGACTCGCAAATATCAAAATTCCCCTTACCGGTGATGGCGTCCAGCCCTTTGTATCCCTTAAAGTTGGATTTCTCCGGAAGATTGGGGGAATTCAGGGAGCTCAATTCGGTATTGGTTACCCAGGGGGGATTGCCCAGGATCAAAAGGTTCTGATCCTTAACCAATCGAACCACGGGTTGAAAGTCAAATCGGAAAATGTCCGCCTGATACAGAAATATGGAGGGTTTCTCCACCGGGGAGTGTTCCAGAAAAAAGTCGAGTATCTTGAATTTTGTTTCCCAGAAATACGTCTCATAAATTTCCAGGCCGGTCAAGATTTGACAGGTAGGGAAGGTTTTCAAGGCAGAGATAATGAAAGCGCCTCTACCAAAGGTCGGCTCAATGATAGCCGTAGGGGTAATGTGCTGTGAACAAAGCCAGCGACAGATTTGATCGGTGAGGGGCTCAGGCGTTTGAAAATCCCCGTACTCGCTTCGATCTGTTTTTTCCTGAACCGAGAATACGGGTTCCAGAGACTGTTTGAATTCCCGGAATTCTTTATCAGTTCTGAAGAAATCATGAATTCCGGAGATGTCCAGGAGAAACCGGTTAGCAGATTCCCGATCCTTAATCTCCGAAAAGAGCGCTTCCAGTTTTCGCAAATTCTCTGGCTTTATGATGTGATGGATTTGTTTCATGGTGATCTGGAATTTTACCGAACAATCGGAACAATTCCCTCAACGGATTCATCCAGTTTTACGATTCGACCGTATTGCAATCTCCATTGTAACGCATTGGAGACTGTCAGATAACCCTGCTCCGGGGGATGCTTCAATATCTCTTCCGCCAGGGAATTCAGGGTAATTTCATCCGCGGGTAGATTTCTCTCCATCAGATAGGCCACAATATCATCGAGATTAGCGTCGTTCTGAATCATTTGCCGCAACATTTTTGTCGTCTGGTAATCTGCCGTTCGATGGGCATAGATAAAAGAGCAGTGCAAAAAGTGTAATCGAGCAGTCTGTTGAATGGCGTCGTCACTCTTTTCATACACAAATAATAAAATGTTATACCCCAGCCCGTAGACCTTTTGACGGGCAGTTCTGAAAGGACAGGAGGATTGAGGCTGTTTGATAGAAGTTACTTTAACATCGGTGTTGATGTCCGGAGAAGGAAAATCAATGCCACCAGCAGAAGAGCTGTATACGATTTCGTATTTGTTTGTCCAGATACTCTCGAAACTTATGTTCGATGTAAGTACCCACCGCTTTTCCATCGGTAACCCCGTACAGTTCGGGATTCTCGTATTTGGATTCCCGGATACAGAATTCCCCGGCGGCGCGAATCAGAGACTCAATGGTAAGTCTGGATTTCAAGCGGGAGCCTCACAATAGTTTTTGACGGCAGATATTATAACCTTCCGGGATAGGTATTTCAACGGATTTCTATACAAGGTTTGTCGGTGCAAAAGGAAGGGATTCTGGTCAGGGGATATATCTGCCCGCGGTCTACTTGTGGCCGCCTTGCATTTTTACCCTGAATTGGGTAACTTCGCCCGGCGATCATCGTAAATAGGGGGCGCTCCTTTGAGCACACTGGTGAGAGGAGCGCTTTATTTTTTCCCACGAGTGAACCCAACGCGCGCTTTGCGCCCTGTACTTCCAAACCGATATGTGGAGGCCCGCATCATGCGAACGCGCATGAATATCTGGTGCTATGCCATTGGTGTGCTGATATTATTGGCCGGTGCCGTGCCAGCTCAATCCGGAGAGTTTCCCTCTCCGCCCACCCTTTTCCCCAGGCCCTTAAGTCCCCGCATCGCCAACTACGACATCGACGTCAAATTAATTCCCGAAAAGCGGCTGTTGGAAGGCCAGGAAATCCTGATCTGGCACAACCGATCCAACGAAGTCATCACCGAGTTGCAATTTCACCTGTATCTCAACGCTTTCCGCAACAGCAAATCCACCTTTATGATCGAATCCGGAGGCGTCTCCCGGGGCAATCGGATGGACAAAGACGGGTGGGGCTTCATCGAGGTCAACCGGATGATCCTGCTCTCCAAAGATGCCCGGCAGTATCCCCAGCCGTTTGCCCGATTCCCCTCGGCGGAAAAGCTTCAGGATATTTCCGGCGTGGATCTATCGGCGGGGATGGAATATATCCATCCCGATAATCCGGAGCACGTGCACGATAAGACCGTTCTGCGGGTGCCCCTGCCGGAGCCGTTGCAACCGGGCGAAAGCGTGGTGCTGTATATCGACTTTACCGCCAAACTTCCCCAGCCGCCCTTTGCCCGTACCGGCGCCAAAAAGGAGTTTTTCTTTGTCGGCCAGTGGTTCCCCAAAATCGGGGTGTATACCGATAAAGGGTGGAATTGCCATCAATTTCACGCCAATTCCGAATTCTTCGCCGATTTCGGAGTGTACAACGTGTGGATGACCGTGCCCGCAGAAAACATCGTGGGAGCGACCGGCATCGAGGTGGGCGTGCGGGATAACGGCGACGGCACCGCCACCCACTTCTACCACGCTGAAGATGTGCACGATTTCGCCTGGACCACCAGCCCGGAATTTCGGGAATTCAAAGGGCGGGCCCAGGATGTGGAGATTCGGGTGTTGATGCAGCCGGATCACGCCGATCAGGGGCCGCGCCATGTGGAGGCGGCGCGGGTGGCCGTCGAATATTACCAGAACTGGTATGGCGATTACCCCTATCCTAACCTGACCGTGGTAGATCCCCGCCGGGGTGCCGGAGGCGCCGGAGGTATGGAGTATCCCACCCTGATTACCGCCGGCACTACTTACGGTCTGGTGGAAGGTATACGCTCGGTGGAGCTGGTGATCATCCACGAGTTCGGGCACAATTTCTGGTACCATCTGCTGGCCTCCAACGAGTTTGAGGAAAGCTGGCTGGATGAAGGTATCAACACCTACGCGGAAATCCAGATCATGCAGGACTACTATGGCGCCCAATACCGGATTACCGACCGGGTGATCACCAAACTGAGAGAGGCAGGATTTCCCGAGGAGTCCCTCGGTTTGCTGGAAGATTTAAAAAAAGAAGCCTTCCAGGGGCAGTTTGCCTTTAGGGAAGCTCTAAAAAACACCCTGGGGGAAGCGCTTACCGCCCGGTATGGCAACATCCTTATCACTTATGCCCGACATCCCCGCCGGGGGGATTCGGTGGATTTTCTGGGCATCAAGCTGAACGATCGGGAGTTTCAGCGGGCGCAGTACATCTCCAACCCCGACCTGGATCCCATGCTCCGCCGGGCCTGGGAATACTACTCTCGAACCAGCTACGGGGTAAACTCCTATTCCCGCCCCGGAATTGTTCTGACCACCTTGCAAAACTATCTGGGCTGGGAGACCATGCTGAAGGTGATGCGCACCTATGTGGAGCGGTTTCGGTTCAAACATCCCACCAGCCAGGATTTTGTGAACGTGGCCAGCGAAGTGGCCGGGGAAGATTTGTCCTGGTTTTTCGATCAGGTGCTATATACCAATGCGGTGCTGGATTACAGCGTGGATCGGATCATCACCCGGAAGTACGACCCCGGTAAAGGATATGACTTCGATCTTTCCATCACGGAAGAACTGACCGATTCCCTGAGCACATCTTCTACCACCGCTGCACCGGAGGCAGACAGAGCCGATACGATACGGTCAAGGGAAGGTGCGGATACCCTGAGCGATCTCGCCGGAGGAGAAGATACCACCCGCCCGGCGGCGGAATCGGATACGACGGAACGAAGAGCGCTGTATTACAACGAGGTGGATGTGCGCCGGCTGGGGGATTTCATCTTCCCCGTGGAAGTGGAGATTGTGTTCGACAACGGAGAGGTGGTTCGGGAGCGCTGGGACGGTAAAGGCCTGTGGAAAAAGTTCCACTATCTTAAACCGGCGAAGATCGTCTCGGCCACTGTTGATCCTGACCGGAAGGTGGTCATGGATGTTAACTTCACCAACAATAGCAAGAGCCGACATGCCGGGCGCCGGGGAATCATCAAAATCACCGCCCGGCTGGCCTATTACCTGCAATACCTGATGCATCAATCTGAGTTGTTGAATCTGTTGACGTTCTTCTGAGGGGGTTGCAAAACCTCAATGAAAAGACCGTTCGACCACGGATATTAAAGGAAGGATCACATTATGGTTTTCCTGAGTTTGAGAGCCGGATTTTTGAACCTGTGGAAATATCCCCGGATGATCTGGTTGGTTTACCTGCCCGGCTTGCTGATTGCGGTGGCAGGCGTATTTCCCGTTTATCTTACCCTCCGCAGTTATGTCGGCGACAGCCTGGTGAGCGAGGAACTGGCCGGGTACACCAGCATGGATTTCGTGTTTGAACTGTTCAAATATCACCCGGAGGTGATTTCTACCCTGATCGTGGTAGGGATGGTGAGCTTGCTGTTGTGGGGGTTGGTGAGCCTGTTCCTTTCCGGGGGGATTGTGGCCACTTTTGTCACCGCCGGGGAAAAATACGATCCCCGGATTTTTTGGGGGAACGCCGGCCAATACTTTGGGCGGTTTGTGCGGTTGGCGTTGATGGGATTGGCGGTTTTTCTCCTGCTGTATCTGGTTCCGTTGCTGGAAAAGTGGATTGAAAAAATCATTTATGGAAACGATCCCTATCAGTACATCACCTATTGGGGAAAATGGTTTCGGGTGATAGGGCGCTTCGTGGCCATCCTTCTGTTCGTGCTCATTCTGGATTACAGCCGTATTTATGCGATTATCCGCGGTGGAAATCGGATGCGAGTGGCCCTCAAGGAGGGAATCGCTTTTACGGCCACTCATCTTCGGCACACATTTATGCTGGGATTGTCTTTTATGTTGATCGGGGTTGTGGGGCTACTCATTTACAATTCTCTTGCCGATCTATTGAGTTCTCCTCATCCGTTGGTCATTTTTGTTCTGATTTTGCTTCAACAGCTCTTTATCGTTTTTTTGATTGTGATGCGATTGGCCTGGTACGGAGCAGAAGTGTATCTGTACACCTCATCCGGAGAAGCGGAGGAGACCGTCTCCTCATCACCGGAGGAGGAGGAGGAATCCGGAGAAAGCGCCCCGTAAAGACGTGCAACACTGGATGTAAATCCGATATTCAAAAGTGTGTTATTCACCGGCGAGTACCTGATTGAGCCGATCCACGGCCACCTCTAATCGCTCCGGCGGCTCCCCGGCAAAGCAGATGCGGATATAGTGGGAGAAATCGGCGCCGAAGTCGTTTCCCGGCGCCACCGAGGCTCCAACATCCAAACACTCCTCAATCACCTGCCAGTAATCCCGCCCCCTCAAGTACCGTTCAATAGAAAAAAACAGGTAATAGGCCCCCTCCGGTCGGTAATGTTCCACCCGGAGATTGTCGGAGAACAGATCCCGCAGTTCCCGGCAATGGTTCACGAACTCCGGCCCCCATGCCTTCCGGGATTTCACCGGCTCCACCATCATATTCTGTGCCAGCGTGGAAGGGCTATACAGTTGATGCACCATAACCTTATTGATATTTCTTAAAACGGCGTTGGGCGCCACAAGGTAGCCCAATCGCAACCCGGCGAACATGTACACTTTAGAGAAAGTGAAAATTGACAGGGTTCGCTCGAACATGCCCGGCAGGCCGGCGATGGAAATATGCCGGTGTTCGTCGTAAGTCATCCCGTCATATGCCTCATCGGAGATCAGCCACAGGTTGTGGCGTTTCACAAATTCGGCGATTTCTTCTAACTGCTGCCGGTTCAGCACCTTGCCGCTGGGATTGTTGGGCGAATTCAGATACAGGGCCACGATTTCTGGGATCAGGTGTCGTTCCAGATACTCGCCCACGCTCAGTTCCGGATTTTCATACAACCGGGTGTAGAAGGGCACTTCCACCGGCGTTCCTCCGGCCACCCGTACCATACCGAAGAAAAACGGCCAGGCCGGGGTCAGCACCATCACCGCTTCGCCGGGTTGGACCAAACTCATGGCCGCAACGCTCAGGGCATTGGTGGCCCCGCAGGTGAGCATCACATCCTCTGCCGATGCCGGCAGACCATTATCCTCAATAACCTTTTCTGCCAGAACCGCCCGCAATTCATACACCCCGAAAGTGTTGCAATATCGATTAAATCCGGGATGCCGTTCCCGGAACGGGGCGTCGATGGGCAGAGCATAAGGGGGTGTCAGATAGGTATCGCCGATGTGCAACTTGACCAGATCGGGACCTTTTTGGCGCATTTTGGGAAGAAACTTCTCGAACACCGATCCGGGAATGTCTTTAAGGCGAGCAGCAAGGTCAGGGAAGTGGGGCATGGTGTACTCCTTAGCAAAGTTATTCGTGTCGCGCGAAACATAAAAATATATCTAATGCTTCGGACTTGTGAAAGCTTTTCAGTTTCTTTTCCAGAAGCACCGCTTCGCTACGGGTGGCTACTTCTATGTAGCCCACCAATTTCC
>CAYQGB010000055.1:0-16992 GCA_964416895.1 uncultured Calditrichaceae bacterium | reverse complement strand
TTGTCATACTTCGACCCCGACAGGAGCCGGGGCAGGCAGGCTCTCAGTATGACAAGACAATACTCTCAATAGCAACAACACTCAAAAGGGAGACTACCCACGGTTCAAACTGAAGGATTACCCGATTACCGGTAAATTGGGAAAAAGCCATGCGCAAAATTCAGGTTTTACCCCCCAACATTGCCAACAAAATCGCCGCCGGCGAGGTGGTGGAGCGACCGGCCTCGGTGGTGAAAGAGCTGGTGGAAAACGCCCTTGACGCCGGGGCCACCCACATTACGGTGGTCATTTCCCGGGCGGGAAAGGAATTGATCCAGGTGATTGACGACGGGGAGGGCATTCCCGCCGATGAGGTAGAGCTGGCCCTGGAACGGCACGCCACCAGCAAAATTTCCACTGCCGAAGATCTGGATCGCATCGGCACCCTGGGCTTCCGGGGCGAGGCGCTGCCCAGCATTGCTTCCGTCTCCCGGTTCGAGTTGAAAACCCGGGTGCGGGAAAGCGAAGTGGGGGTGTTGCTGCGGGTGGATGGAGGGGTCATCCGGGAGAAGGAGACGGTGGCAGCGCAACCGGGTACCACCGTTTCGGTGAAAAACCTCTTTTTCAACACCCCCGCCCGACGCAATTTCCTCCGCGCCGACTCCACGGAGTTCAACCACATCGTGAAGTGGATGAAACGGTTCTTCCTGGCCTACCCGGAAGTGCATTTCGTGCTCATCCATAACGGGGAAGAGCTATTCCACCTTCCCCCCGGTTCGCTGGACGAGCGCATTGTGCAGGTGTTCGGGAAAGCGTTTTATGAAGGGCTGGCCCACTTCCGGGAGGAATTGAACGACATCGTGCTGGAAGGGTATACCTGCCGCCCGGATCAGGCCCGGGGAACGGCGCAAAATCAGTTTATCTTTCTCAACCGCCGGGCCATCGTGAATCGCAGTTTGAACCATGCCATCCAGCAGGGGTACGGCAACCTGCTGGAGCGTTCCCGGTATCCCCAGTACATCATGTTCCTGACCATTCCGCCCCATCTGGTGGACGTAAACGTGCATCCCACCAAAATGGAGGTGCGCTTTTCCAACGAACGGGCCATGTATCATCTGTTTCTCTCCGGAGTGCGGCGGGCGGTACAGGCGCAGCCGGGCGGCGTCCCCAGCTTTACCATGAAGCGAGAACACCCTTCCCGGGAAGAAGTGCAGCAGCATTTTCGCTCCTCTTCGGGCGCCGCCTTCCCTTCCCCCCCTTCGACGCCTCCTTCCCGACCCGGCGACGCGACATCGGGGCAACCTCCCTCACCGGCTTCCCCTTCTCAAATCAGCTTTGAATACCGTCCTCTGCCGGAAACGCCCTCAAAAGAGCCTGATGCTTCATCTCTCCAATCGCTTTCCCGGGGCGGCCCGGCTCAGGCCAATCTGTGGCAGGTGCACAACCGGTACATCTTCTCCCAGATCAAAAGCGGCCTGGTCATCATTGATCAGCACGTCGCCCATGAGCGGATTCTGTACGAGCAAATTCTGGATTATCTGAACAGCGGCAAACCGGTGCCCTCCCAGCAGTTGCTGTTCCCGCAAACCCTGGAACTGTCCCTGGAAGATTATTTGATCTACGACGAGATCAAGGAATGGCTGGCGAAGATCGGGTTTGTCATTCAGGAGATGAGCGGGCGCACCCTGATGGTGGAAGCCATCCCCGCCCATGTGAAAGTGGGACAGGAAAACCGGATTCTGCTGGAAATGATCGACTTTTACCGGGAGAACGAAGGCGGGCAGTATCAACCTCAGGAAAAGATTGCCGCTGCGTTTGCCTGCAAAAACGCCATCAAATCGGGAGAGAAGCTAACCCTGGAAGAGATGAACGCCCTGGTGGATCAACTGTTTTCCACCCGGGAACCGTATTTCTGTCCCCACGGCCGCCCGGTCATCGTCACCCTGGGACTGGATGAACTGGATCGCAAATTCAAACGCATTTGAAACATTGTATGTGCCCCCATCTCCGGGGGCGCTGAAAGGGATGAACTGGATCGCAAATTCAAACGTATTTGAAGTTCTGAAGAGAACCGCTACTACTCATCACATTTGCCGGCATGAGTGCCCCATCCACCGCTCGTGAGTTTCCCCCGGTTCCGGTCATCGTCGGCCCCACCGGCGTGGGCAAGACGGCGCTGTCCCTGGAGATCGCTCGACACCTCCCGGTGGAAATCGTCTCCGCCGACTCCCGGCAGATTTACCGCTATCTGGACATCGGCACTGCCAAACCCCCTCCGGAAGCGCGCGCTCGGATTCCCCATCATTTCATCGACATCCTGAATCCCGATGAAGAGTACAGCGCCGGAGAATACAGCAAGGCCGCCCGAAAGGTGATCGGGGAAATCCTCCGACGAGATAAAATCCCGTTGGTCGTGGGAGGCTCCGGATTATATATTCGTGCCCTTTTGCGAGGATTTTTTCGGGAAGACGTGAAAGACCCGGAGATCCGTCGGCGATTGGAAGCCCGATTGCAACAGGAAGGCGAAACGGCACTGTTTGAGGAACTTCGGCGGGTGGATCCGGAGGCGGCGGAGCGGATTCATCCCCACAACACCCGGCGGGTGATTCGGGCGCTGGAAGTGTATTACGCCTGCGGCACGCCCCTGTCGGTGTTGCAGCGGGAGCACCCCGATCCGGCCCCGTTCCCGTGGATCATCTTCGGGCTGAACATGCCCCGCAAGGAACTGTATGCCCGGATCAATCGGCGGGTGGAGGCGATGTTTGAAGACGGACTGGTGGAAGAATGCCGCCGCCTGCTGGCAATGGGCTATTCGCCGGAGTTGAATGCTCTCAATTCGGTGGGATATAAAGAAGTGTTTGCGTACCTTCGGGGGGAAATGGACCTGTTTACCTGCAAGGAGCTGGTAAAGCAGAATACCCGGCGATACGCCAAGCGCCAGTTGACCTGGTTTCGGAAGGAGCCGGATATCCAATGGCATCGGATTCACTCCCCGGAGGAGATCGTCGACGTCGCCCGGGCTATCGTGGCGGCGCACCCGTGGAAGTGAAAAACCATATGGTCATCGGAGAAGGGCAACAAAATCGGAGTGACCGAAGGCAATGCTGAAAAAAGTCCTGTTTGTGATCAATCCCATTTCGGGCATCAAGCGCAATCCTCAGAAGCTGATTGACACCATTCATGGGTTGTGGCGGGAGAGCGGCATCGAGTATGATATTGCCCCCACGGAGCGCCGGGGGCACGGTACGGAGCTATCCCGGCAGGCCGCCGGGGAGGGGTACGATATGGTGGTGGCCGTGGGCGGCGACGGCACCATCAACGAGGTGGGCCGGGGGCTGATCGGCACTTCCACGGCGCTGGGGATCATTCCCGCCGGCTCCGGGAACGGGTTCGCCCGGAACCTGCGTATTCCTCTGAATCAGAAAAGGGCCATCGCCGCGCTGCGCTCCCCCCGGTTCAAGCAGATCGATGTGGGCAGGGTCAATAAGCACTACTTCTTCAACATCGCCGGGGCCGGCATCGACGCCGACGTGACCGAGCTATTCGAGCAGGCGCCTTTTCGAGGGCCGCTTCCCTATTTTGTGGCCGCCATCCGGGAGTATTTCCGCTACGATCCCCGGCCGATTTCCATCCAGTTGAACGGCGCCGAGTTCTCCCGCAGCCCCCTGCTGATCAGTTTTGCCAACCTCCCCGAATTCGGGATGAGCGCCATCATCGCTCCCAACGCCAAACCCGACGACGGCCTGCTGGATCTGTGCGTGATCAATCCGGTGTCCATCCCCAAAGCGCTGGTGAGTTTTCCCAAACTATTTAACGGAAAGATCGAAACCCTGTCGGAAGTGGAGATTTACCAGACGCCCCGGGCGATCATCCGCCGGGAAAAAGAAGGGCCGATTCACACCGATGGGGATCTGCACTTTGAGCAGGCAGAACTGACGGTAGAGATCCTCCCCCGACAACTGAAAATCGCCCTGCCGGAGGGGAATCCCCATCTGGAAACACCATCCCGGGAAAATTCACCTTCCTGACCCTCCCCGCGTTTTTTAGCCGGAGGTATGGGATCATTCCTCACGGCGGCGGCGTGCAAACGCCAGCACTTCCTCAGCGCTGCGGGCGTTCAGCACGTGTTCCCGGGTCACCCATCCCTTGCGGGCTATCCCGATGCCGTACTGCATATCCTTCAACCCTTCGATACGATGGGCATCGGGATTGATCGCCAGCATCACACCTCTTTCCACCGCATATTTGCAGTAGCGCCAGTCCAGGTCCAGGCGTCGGGGGTTGGCGTTAATTTCGATGGCCACTCCCAGCCGGGCCGCCGCCTCGATGACGGCCTCCATATCCAGAGGGTAGCCCTCCCGCTTGAGGAGCAACCGCCCGGTGGGGTGCCCTAAAATGGTGACGTAGGGATTTTCCATCGCCCGAAGAATGCGCCGGGTGGCTTCCTCCTCGGTCATGTTCAGACGGCTGTGCACGCTGGCAATGACCAGATCAAAGCTCGCCAGCACCTCATCGGAAAAATCCAGACGGCCATCCCCCAGAATATCGCATTCGATGCTTTTGAGAATGCGGAAGCCCTTCAGGCGGGCATTCACCGCTTCGATTTCTGCCTGCTGCTGCTGTACCCGCTCTTCGTTCAGCCCGTTGGCGTATCCGGCGGCTTTGGAGTGATCGGAAATCACCAGATATTCGTAGCCCATCTCCTGACAGGCGCGGGCCATCTCCTCCACCGAATGCACCCCATCGCTCCAGTGGGTGTGCACGTGGATGATGCCGCGAATGTCTTCGGGGTCGATCAATCGGGGCAACCGGCGCTCCAGCGCGGCCTCGATCTCCCCATAATTTTCCCGCAACTCCGGGGGGATGTACTCCATTCCCAGCCGGCCGAACAGTTCCGCCTCATCCCGGCAGGGGATCAGCGCTTCTCCCCGAAACAGCCCGTATTCGCTGACCTTCATTCCCAGTTTGATGGCGTGCTGTCGAAGGGCCACATTGTGCTCTTTGGAGCCGGTAAGGTGGTGCAGCAGAAAAGGAAAGCGGTCGTCGTCCACGATGCGCAGATCGGCGCTGATGCCGCTCTTAAGCAGGACGGTGGATTTGGTTTCCCCTTTGTTGATCACCCGTTCTACCTCGGGCAGGGAGGTGAAATGCTCCATGATGGCGAGGCGGTGGGCGGCTTCGGCGCTGGCCACCAGATCGATGTCCTTGATGGTTTCCTTTCGCCGCCGGAGACTCCCGGCGATCTCGCACCGGAGAACTCCGGGAAAACCTTTCAGGGCCTGAAACAGCGCCTGCGCCGCCTCCCAGGCCTCCGGAAAGGGATGGCGTTCCCGAAACTTTTTAAACCGCTGGATATTCAGAAGAATATTCTCCTGAGTTTTGGCGCCAAACCCTTTCATCCCGGAGAGCCTGTCCGCCCGGCAGGCGGCCTCCAGCTCCTCCACGGTGGTGATCCCCAACTGCTCCCACACGGCTTTGATCTTCTTGGGTCCCAATCCGGGGATTTGCGCCATTTCCATCAGGCCTTCCGGCACCGACGCTTTCAATTCCTCGTGCTCCGGCAAACGCCCCTCCTTCAGCAGAAGAGCGATCTTTTCGGCAATGCTTTGCCCGATCCCCTTGATCCGGGTGATCTCGCCGGAATCCACCATCTCTTCCAGGTTGCCGGTCAGGCCTTCTAACACCCGGGCGGCATTTTCATGGGCCCGCACCTTGAAGGGGTTTTCCCCTTTCAGCTCCATCAGCAGGGCCATCTCTTTCAGTACCGCCGCGATTTCCTTTTTATCCATTTTTTCCATGGTTGGCCGTTGAGTTGGTTTTGATAAACCGGGTTCATCGGTAATATCCATTTGCTCGATTGTCCAACAATGTACAATGCCCCTTCCCCTCACAACAGCCCAAATTTTTTGTAGGCGAACAGGTTTTTCTTCCCGTTGTTCATCCCCACTGAAAAGTCCATCCCCGATTTGGTGATTTTACGCATACTTTACCGCTCCGAATGCATTAGCATTACCGGTGTGCCGGCTATGTGTTCCGGCGCACATTGCTCTTTGGCTGACCCTGGTGTATTGAAGTTCTCGTCTCCGCCATTTGTCCCCGAATTTATCCGGAATTTTGGTCCCAAAATTCCGAACATCCGAACATAACCATTAAGCAGGTGGATACCATGAAGGGGTTGCTGACCGCCGTTATCATCCTTTTGCCAGTCTGGCTTGTCGCCCAACAACGAGTAAGCGGGGATATTCGCTCCGATACTCGCTGGAGCGGAGATATTCTCGTGGTAGGCGATGTTCGGGTACATCCGGGAGCCACGCTGGCCATTGATCCCGGTACCCGCATCCGCATCGCCGCCCGTTCCGACGCCACCAAATCCGGGAAGGACGCCGAACGGGTGGAAATTGTGGTGCTGGGCAAACTCATCGCCGAAGGCACTTCCGGCGACGGCCGCATTGTGTTCACCTCCGATGCCAGCGAACCCCAGATGCATGACTGGTACGGCATTATCATCCGCAATCTCCGGGAGGCCTCCACTCTGCAATATTGTATTGTGGAATATGCCTACAAAGGGCTTACCTGCTACGGCAGTTCTCCGGAAATCCGCAATTGTGAATTTCGATTTAACCTGTATGCGGGAATCAGCGCCGAAGTGCGGGCAAAACCTCGCATTACCGGTTGTACGCTGGTGGGCAACGACTTTTCGGGACTGAATGTGGAATTGGGAGCCTATCCCATTGTAGAAAAAAGCATTATCACCCAGAACAGCAATGGGGTGATTGTCTTCGACCGTTCCCGGGTAGAACTGGGAAACACCCGTTCCCAGAAAGACGGTTCCGCGGGGGAAAATCTGATCTACAACAATTTTGAACACAATATCTACAACCATTCCCCGTATGACATTTACGCTCAGAACAATTTATGGAACACCCGGGATGAGCAGGAGATTCAGCTGGCGCTATACGATAAAGCCAACGATCCCGGCAGGGGCAAGGTGATTTTCTTGCCGTTGTTTGGAGGAGAAGTTAGCCGGTTACTGGCTTCGGCGCAGCCTGCTCCGGCGCCCACCCAACCGCAAACTCAGCCGAATGCCTCTCCGGCGCGCCCGGCTACCCGCAACGCCGCGGCACCGGCCACAACTTCCTCTGATCAACGCCCTGGAACCGTTCCCGCGGCGGCGACCACCTCGCCGGCGGTACCGGCCTCTGTCCGAACCCCGGAACCGGCTCCTGCCCAACCCATTGCCGGGAATACTTCTCAGCCGGCCTCCAACACGGAGAGCACGGATTCGGGTGGCGGCACGGAAACGCCGGCAACTTCGGAATATTTAGCGGCAAACAACGCCACGGGAGGCGGCACTGCTCCCCCCGCTCCGGTGCAGCCTCCGGAAACCTCCCCCGCGAGTTCCCCTGCCCCATCCACGTCGAACACCTCTTCTCCGGTAGCTGCTTCCACGGTTCCCGAAACCGCTGTGCCCCCCTCTCCCCCGGCGCTTCCGGAAACTTCCCAACCTCTGCTGGAAGTGATGATCGACGGGGGAAAGCGGAAATACATCAAGCGGGTAACCCCCACTTATCCTTCGATTTATCAACGCACCGGCTTTGAGGGGAAGGTTATTCTGGAAGCGATTGTGGGGATAAATGGTCAGGTGGAAAGTTATCGGGTGCTGCGCAGCGACGGGGATCTCTTTGCCGAGGCCGCCATTGAGGCGATCAAACAATTCCGGTATCAACCGGCCACCTTCCATGGCAAACCGGTAAAATTCCGGGTGATTGAACCGTTTGTATTTAAGCTGAGAAAGTAAATTCCCATGAACACGGGATTTCCTGAGCCCAATCCTGAGCTCAGCCCGTCCAGGCCACTCCGATATGCCCGCACGGAGTGGCCTGTTTTTTTATGTTCAAAAATTCCGGGCGCCCCGGGGCATATACCCTCCGGGCGCCCGGCCAGCAAGGTATGGCTTTACCGCACTGAGATAAGTTGGGAATTTTTACCGAATCAATACCATCTTGCGGGTTTTGACGAAGCCATGTCCTGAGCCTGCGGAAGGATTCCCCGCCTCCAGCCGGTAGAGATACACCCCGCTGGCAACCGGCTCCCCGGCATCGTTCCGCCCGTCCCAGACGACCTCCTTGTATCCCGCGGTTTCCCGGCCATCCACCAGCGTACGCACCACCTGTCCCAGTAGATTGAAAATGCGCAGCCGCACCCGAACGGTCTCCTTCAGATCATAGCGGATGGTGGTGGTGGGATTGAAGGGATTGGGGAAGTTGGCGTGGAGGGCAAACCGCGCCGGAATTCCCGGACGTTTGGGATCAATGCCCACTACCGGGGTGATAAACGTAAAAGTGTCCGGGCTGGCGGTAACCAGTTGTCCATCGGTTACCGAGACAGTCCAGCGATAAGCCGTATTAAGGGTCAGAATAGTGCCGTCAAATACGTAGGTGGTATCGCCGATGCTATCCACGGCCACGCCCATTGAGTCGTTGAAAATTTCCAGGTGATACAGCAAAGTATCTCCCTCGGGATCCTGCGACGCCGTCCAGCGGAATTCGATGGGGAAAGTCGAAAGGGTATCCCCATCGGCGGGGAGCAGAAGATGCACCGGAGAAGGCGCAGTATTGCCGCCGGGAGTGCCCTCAGGCGTCAGCAGATACTTCACCGCATTTTCTAACAGATCCCGGGCGGCATTGCTATCGGCCAGTTCGGCAAAGTTGAAAGCAAAGAACACAATCTGAGCGCTGCGGGGATCCTGGTTGTTGTCGTAAATGGAGATGCCCGCATCCCCGGGATAGCTCTGCGGCTCATAGACCACATAAGCTCCGCCGATTGCGGTAACCGCATCTTCGCTGGGCCAGTCGGTGTAGATGATCGGCATCTGGGAAGGCAACTGGTTGGGCGTGGTTACCAGGGGATGATTGGCATATCCGCTCACCAGATTCAACGGCCCGGCATTGTCGGCATCCCAGTCATCGGAATGCAACACATTGGCGGCAAAGGTGGGATAGCCCGGAAACGAGGTGGCGTCGTATCCCACTTCTCCGCCTTCCACCAGCAGCTTATGGGTGGTATCGCCCACATAGGTTTCCAGCGCCATTCGATACGTGGCATCGC
Source organism: uncultured Calditrichaceae bacterium (assembly GCA_964416895.1). GTDB lineage: Bacteria > Calditrichota > Calditrichia > RBG-13-44-9 > J075 > CAYQGB01. Next base: position 7,905 of record CAYQGB010000055.1, on the reverse strand, counting down.
TCACGGGATCAAAATTGAACCCGCTGGAAGAGATCAACAAGTCGTATTCCCCCCACTGATTGGGATCGGTATTGTTCACATCCTCGACCGTCACCAGATAGCTCATGTCCGACAGCCACCGGGCCATCTGATCCGCAGAAGCCCCGAAAAGGGATTCGCTCACCTGTCGCCGGAACGCGCCTTTTTCGGTCATCCCGGCGGTCTTTCCCGTGGCCGGATCATCGTCGATGATCAGAATTCGCCCCAGAATATCCACAATGGCGAAGCGATGAAAACCGGTGGGAGGATCAACGGTTTGATTCCCTGCCGCAGAGGCATCCGTGGCGATGATCCGATAGGCAATGGTATCCCCGATGGACAGGGCGCTGCTGTCAATATCGAACACCCCCTGATACAAATCCCCGGTAACATTGGCCAGAGAGAAACTGCCGGTGAGGCTGTCGTTCAGGGAATATTCCACCAGCGCATCGGCAATGCCCAGATTATCGGAGATATGCGCCTCCACCTGCGCCGGCCAGGTTACCAGCGCCTGATCGCCTAACGGAGAATGCTGAATTACCGGAGGAATGGTATCCGGCCCGGCGAAGAAGGCATGGTAATTCTGGGGAGCGCCGGGAGGATGGGTGCTGGCCAACCCGGCGGTATCGGCGGCGAAAATGTAGTAATTGTAATGAGTGGGCACGCCGGTGCCGGGAATGTCGGCGGAGTACTGATTCCCGTTGGGGATCATATCGGTGGTATCGGTAAACACCCCATCGGTGCCGTAGATGAGTTTGACTTCCGCCAGGGGGAAGGCTGCGCTAATGGTGGCCGTCACCGGATACGGCCCGGTGAGATCCTCGGTGTCGTGCAGGGGATCGTGGGCAATCTGAGGCACCGGGATGGTGATGGGATATCCCCGCTGGGTAAACCACTGCTCAATCGACCACAGATGCGCCCCGCCATACAGGTTGATATCCGCCTGCACAAAGGCCTGGGCGGCATCATCCTGGCCGCTGTTGGCATTGGTCATGGACAGGGCTTCCAGAAAATCGGAGTCGGTGGCCTCCCGGCCAATATCGTCCCAGATTTGCATCAGGGTGGAAGACCACATCTGCCCGTCGGTATGGATCTGTCCGGTCAGGCCGCCGGGAAAAGTGGCGGTGTAGTTGGTAATCCGCCCGGGCCAGAACTCATTATGTCCATCCCACTGAAACACCCAGAAATACTGGGGATCGGCGGGCGTCCAGAAGCCCAGACTGCGATTGTAGGAAGCTGCCCAGTAGTCGCCGCTGCCCTCGCTGAGGCCGTGCACCTGAGAAAGATTGCCGTTGGTAATCCAGTCGTGGATGCCGTGTCCCAGCTCGTGGAGGATCACATCGGGATCTTCGGAATCGTCCACGCCCCCTTCTCCCCAGGCCAGTTGCCCGGTGCTGGAAATGTAATGGGAATTATCCGCCCCGCCCAGGCCGTGGGGATCGCCCTGCACTCCTCCGGGATACTGGAACGGCATCAGCGAAAAGCCCAGGGTTTCGTTGATGTAACGCATGGATTTATCCACATGGAAGTAAACGTTGGCCGCTTCAAACTCCTGGGGGCTGCGGGTAAACTGCCACAGGCTATCGCTGCGGCTGAACTCCCCTTCAAAGGGAGCTTCAATGTCCACAATATCCGCATACGGCCCTTCCAGGTGATACATGCCCCCGCTGAAGGTAATGTCCAGGAGGGGGCGCTCCACGATTTGCGCCACCAGGGAATCGGTATCGGCGTCGTTGTTGTCGCCGAAGGGGCCGCCGGCCTGATACAACGCCCGGGCCCGGGTCAGGGGATCGGGATCAAACACCCATCCGGAGCCGGTGGTGCGGCGAGGGGAACGGGGCGCATACAGCGCCCGATCGGTAACCTTGAAAATCTCGCCGGTCACGGCATCCACCAGCACCTCCCAATCACCGAACAGGTCTTCCACCGGTACCAGGGTAATTTTGTGCGCCAGGCGGGTACGCCCCCGGTGGTAATACACCACCGTCTCTTTGGCCTGATAATGAATCCGCCCCTGAATATTCAGATAGTTTTTGGCCATCTGCTCCGCCTGTTCCAGGGAAATGACCGGGCGGGGATTTACCAGCCTGGCCCGCGGCTTATAGCTGTTCATCACGAACACCACCATATCGTGGCGGTCGATGTTCACCACGATGTCCCCCCGATATACCGGATACTCCTCGATATACTGTTGAAACCGCACGTGGTAGCCGCCCGGGGTTTCCCGGGTCACCGTGTGCCGCAGATCGGCCAGATCCGGTCGCAGGCGTAACAGTCGGGCGTTTTCCCGCAGATACTGGCGGGCCATCTCTTCCGGGCTACCGGATTTCACCATGTAGTTCACCCGGTATAGCGCCAGAGGCGCACCGGTTTCCCGGCTAACCCGCATGTTCTCAAACCGATAAAACGGTTCCTGTTCATCGACGCGAATTTCCAGCGCCTGATTGCGCGCCGGCTTCTGCGCCGACAGGGTGCCCCATATCAATATGGCCGCCATCACCCAGGCACCCTGACGAAGTTTACTCCAGATACCTGCCATTTCTGAACTCCTTTTGTTAGGGAGTTTTTTGTTAAACATCGCCCTCCGGGGGGCTGCTCCAAAACACAACACCCGTTTTGTGAAAAACATACCGTTCTTTACCGGGTTTCCCTACGCCTTCGGGCTGTTTTTCCCGGGAACGCTTCAAAAAAACAGTATCGCTCCCTTTATTTTACGGTTTTGGATTATCATAATTGTAAACCGTAAAATTTTTCCGTATCTTGGGGCATAACTCAGGGAGGACAACGTGATACCGTTCATCAATCGGGAAAGAGAACTGGATTTCCTGGAAAAGCAGTATGCGCAGTCCGAGGCGGCGTTGATTATTCTTTACGGGCGCCGGCGGGTGGGAAAGACCCGCTTGCTTCGGGAATTTGTTCGAGGGAAACCCCATCTTTATTTTCTGGCCGACGACCAGCTGTCCCATCAGCAAATCCGCTCCTTTCAGGATATGGCTGCCGAACAGCTCGGCGATTCCATGTTACCGGGGTTACAATTTTCCACCCTGGAACATCTGTTCCGCTATCTGGTAGAGCATCTTCCACTTTCCTCCAAATGGGTGCTGGTCATCGACGAGTTTCAGTATCTGGTCAAGTCGGAACCGGCGACCCCCTCCATATTTCAACGCCTGTGGGATCTGCACTTGAAAGACAAACCGATCATGCTGATTCTGTGCGGTTCCCTGACCGGGATGATGGAAAGATATACCCTGAATTACAGTTCACCGCTGTATGGACGCCGAACCGGTCAGATCAAATTGCGGCCCTTATCGTTTCGCTACTACCCTCAGTGGATGCCCCGGAGTTCTGTAGAACAACTGATGGAATTTTATGCCATCTCCGGTGGAGTGCCCAAATATATGGAGTTTCTGGATGCGCAAAAATCGGTACTGGAAAACATCCGGGATCTTTTTGTAAACCCCGCTGCTTATCTGTATGCGGAACCCCGGTTTTTGCTGGCCCAGGAAGTCCGTGAACTCACTTCGTACTTTTCCATTTTGAAAGTCATCGCCGCCGGGAATCATAAGCTGGGACATATCGCCAGACAACTGGGCGTGGAAACCCGACACCTGACCGGTTATCTCAAAACGTTGATCGACCTCGACATTCTCGAGCGAACCGTGCCGGTAACGGAAAAGAATCCTGAAAAAAGCAAGAAGGGCCTGTATCGCATCTGCGATTCCGTGCTCCGCTTCTGGTTCCGGTTCATTTTTCCCAACCAGGTGTATATTGAATCGCTTCAATCGGAGTTTGTAATGAAGAAAATTGAATCGGATTGGGCTTATTTCATGGGAAGTGTTTTTGAAGAGTTGATCACCGCGCTGGTTCGGAAACAACTGCTGCTGGATTTCCGGGTGATCAAGGCGGGGCAATGGTGGAACCGGGATGTGCAGATCGATCTGGCGGCGCTGACCGAGGATAATCAATGGATACTGGGAGAGTGCAAGTGGCTATCCCGTCCGTTGGATCAGGGAGCGCTGATAGAACTGGAAACCAAAGCGGAATATTTTTCCCGCCATCATCGGGAACCCATCCAGCATCTGGCGCTGTTCAGTCGCAGCGGTTTTACCGAGCGGCTACAGCGCGCCGCCGGCGAACGGGGAGTACTGCTGTACGATCTGGAAACCATAGGAGGGAAACTTAATGGAGGCGCCACCGGGTGAGGGAGAAGGGAACCGCCCCGGCGCCCCGGAGGTGCGGTGATGACCGCTAAAACGTAATCCGAAAATCGGAGAACTGGCCGGTGGGTTCCCGCCACTCCACTTCCACGTTATCCACCCGGGCGCCGATGGGGCCACGCTGGAGCGCCAGCAAAAACCGGTGCAGCACATCCTTATCTCCCTCGGCATAGGCCTCCACCGAGCCATCGGGAAGGTTCTTGACGTAGCCCACCACGCCGTATTCCTCCGCCTTCCGCTGGGTATAAAAGCGAAATCCCACTCCCTGAACAATACCGGTAATCTTTGCCCGAAATGCTGCTCGATTCATCATCCCCTCGCCGCTTGAAATGCCCGTTCCACCGCTTCTTCGGGATCGGCTACCGCCACCACCCCGGGAATGTCATTCCACGAATTCAGACCAAACACCGGCTTTCCCAGTTGCAGGGCGTAGGCAATTTCCGACAACGTGCCGTAGCGCCCATCCACGGCGATAAGCGCCGCCGCAGTACGCACGATAACAATATTCCGCCCGATGCCCATGCCCGTGGCAACGGGAATCTGCACATACGGGTTGGCCTCCGCGGGATCTGATCCGGGGAGGATCCCCACGGTCAGGCCACCGGCTTCCGCCGCGCCCTTGCACGCCGCTTCCATTACTCCGCCCAGGCCGCCGCAGATGACCACCCCGCCCCGTTGGGCAATCAACCGCCCCACCTCCACCGCCGCGGCATAATCCTGACGGCTACAGGCGCCCCCGCCAATCACTCCGATAACCGGTGACCGCCCGGCCATGATCAAAACTCCGCATTTTTAGGCGTTCGGGGAAAGGGAATCACATCCCGGATGTTGGCCATACCGGTGATATACATCAGCGCCCGCCCAAACCCCAGACCGTAGCCGGCATGGGGCACCGTGCCGTATTTGCGCAGATCCAGATACCACCAGTAGGCCTGCTCATCCAGCCCCAGTTCCCGAATGCGATTCAGGAGCACTTCATAGCGCTCCTCCCGCTGGCTCCCGCCGATGATCTCCCCCACCCCGGGAAAGAGCAAGTCCATGGCCGCCACGGTCTTCTCATCGTCGTTCAGGCGCATGTAGAACGCCTTAATCTCTTTGGGATAGTTGATCACAAACACCGGCTTCTGGAAAACTTTCTCCGTCAGATAGCGTTCATGCTCGGTCTGCAAATCACTGCCCCATTCCACGGGATACTCGAATTTTTCTCCCGATTGCTTCAAGATGTCGATGGCCTCGGTGTAGGTGATGCGCTCGAACTGAGAGGTGACAATATTTTCCAGGCGCTCCAGTACCCCCTGATCGATGAAGCGGTTGAAGAAGGCCATCTCCTCCGGCGCCCGCTCCAGCACGTAGCCGATGATGTATTTCATCATCTCTTCCGCCAGATCCATATCATCGGAAAGATCGGCGAAGGCGATTTCCGGCTCGATCATCCAGAATTCGGAAGCGTGCCGGGGGGTGTGGGAATTCTCCGCCCGGAAAGTGGGGCCGAAGGTATACACCTTGCGGAAGGCCATGCAAAACGCCTCCACGTTCAACTGGCCGCTGACGGTGAGGAAGGCTTCCCGGGCAAAAAAGTCCTTGCTGAAATCCACTTTCCCCTGAGCATCCCGGGGAGGATTTTCCGGATCCAGGGTGGTCACCCGAAACATCTCCCCGGCTCCTTCACAATCGCTGCTGGTAATGATGGGCGTATGCACATACACGAAATCCCGCTCCTGAAAGAACGTGTGAATGGCATGGGCCAGCAGGGATCGCACCCGGAATACCGCCGTGAAAGTGTTGGAACGGGGGCGCAGGTGGGCGATGGTGCGCAAAAATTCAAACGAATGGCGCTTCTTCTGAAGGGGGTAATCCTCCCGGGAATCGCCCACCAGGGTAACCTTGCGCGCTTGCATTTCCACCGGCTGCTTGGCTCCCGGCGATTCCACGATTTTCCCTTCCACCTCAATGGAAGAGGCAATGTGAAACTTGCTCACCTGTTCAAAATTTTCCAGATTTGTATCAAACACCACCTGCAAATTTCGGAAAAAGGAGCCGTCGTTCACTTCGATAAAACCGAAGTTTTTGGAGACCCGCAGGGTACGAATCCACCCGGATATTTTCACCTCCTGATTGAGATACTGCTCCGGATTGCGCCAGATCTGCTTTACGGAAACGGTTTCCATGTGATCCTCTTGATTTGGCCTATTGTTGGCAACATCGGTTACGGGCGGCATAGATTAAAAAAAAGGGTTGCCGAAAACAACCCTTTTTTGTGAGCGAAGCAGGGGAAATCGGCGATGGGCTTCCCCTGCTCCGGTGAAAAATAAAACGGCTACAGGTGGGTTACAGGGTTCGTTTTCCCTGAATGAATTCCTCGGCAATGGTGACGTCCTCCTTGCTCCCGATAATCAGAGGGGTGCGCTGATGCAACTCCTCCGGCTGGATATCCAGAATACGCTTAAAGCCGTTGCTGGCTCTCCCTCCCGCCTGTTCCACAATAAAGGCCATGGGGTTGGCTTCGTACATCAACCGCAATTTGCCGTTGGGATTCTTTTTGTCCGCCGGATACAGAAAGATGCCTCCCTTTAGCAGATTCCGATGGAAGTCGGCCACCAGGGAACCGATATACCGTCCGGTTTTGGGGCGTCCGTCTTCCTTATTGATCTGTTTGCACCAGCGGACATAGTTTTGCACGTTCTCATCCCACAACTCGAAATTCCCTTCATTGATGCTGTAAATTTTGCCTCTGGGGGGGATTTTGATCCGGGGATGGGAAAGCACAAAACTACCGTATGAGGGATCCAGCGTGAAGCCGTACACCCCGTTTCCGGTAGTATACACCAGCATGGTGCTGGAGCCGTAAATCACATACCCGGCGCACACCTGACAATAGCCCGGTTGCAAAATGTCTTCCCTGCTCACCGGTTGGGTGTCGGGGGTAACCCGGCGAAAGATGCTGAAAATGGTGCCGATGCTCACGTTCACATCGATGTTGGAAGAGCCATCCAGAGGATCAAAGCAACAGATGTACTTGCCATGAGGTTCATCTTCCGGGATGACGATGTAATCTTCCTCCTCCTCCGACGCCATCGCGCACACCGTTCCGCCAAAGCGCAGGGACCGGATCATCACTTCGTTGGCATACACATCCAGCTTCTGCTGTTCCTCTCCGAAGACGTTTTCCGATCCGGCCTTGCCGAAAATGTCCAGCAGCCCACCTTTGGTCACCTCATGGGCGATCAGCTTGGCGGCCAGGGCAATATCACTGAGCAAGTTGGTAAAGGCTCCCGTGGCATGGGGATAGAGCCGCTCCTGTTGAATAATATGGCGGTTCAGGGTCATAATAAAGCTGCTCATGGCGTCCTCCTGCGGTTTTAATGGTGGGGGTATTGAGGAACACTCCTCTGCAAAAGTTCGGGGAAATCATCGACGGTTTGCGGCGTTACGTGAATTCACTCACATATCGCGGCATTCCAAACATGGGAGAGACCTGTGGACAGCGAAACACTCATCAGATGTCGAACCGTGAGAAGGAACGAATGTACGCGCCTTTTATAACAGACGTGCACATGGATTTTAACAATTTTTAACCGGTGATTCAACCTCTGAATACTTCGTAGAATCGGAGATCACGCCGCCGGGGCAATTTTCTTTTGCGATTCATTCGGTGGTACCGTATTCTTAG
>CAYQGB010000054.1:10195-17043 GCA_964416895.1 uncultured Calditrichaceae bacterium | reverse complement strand
GTGCTAATGGAGGAACTCATGGCAAAGGTTGTTTACACGTCCCGGATTCGCATTGAGCGAGAGGAAGGGCCACTGCGGCTGGCGTATCTGCCGGCGGAGGAGAAACCGGTAGCCTTTGGGGTGCACGGGGCCATTGCCGAGCATTACGGGGTCAGCCCGGAGGTCTCCCAACCCCACGCTACCACCATCGACTACGTCATTGCCGCCACCGGTGGGTGACTGACCGGCACCTTCGGCGGCGCGCTGGAGGCGCGCAAGATCGACGCCGGTCATAAAAAGCTCACCTCGGAAGTGATCGGGGAGGTGGAAGTGGAGGATAAAGTGCTGGTGATCCGGCGGATTCACGTGATCTACCACCTGACCGCCCCGGAAGCAGTGCGGGAGACGGTGGAACGGGTACACGCCATGCACCATCAGTATTGCCCGGTGTATCGGTCACTGCACACGGCTATTGAGATTACCACCGAGTATCATCTGCATCCGCCGGAGCTATAAGGGAGGGCGGATTATGCCTGCTGCCCCTGCACCATGTTGTAATCTTTGACCACCGTTTCCAGGAAATCTCTATCCGGCATGTCCGCGGTGAGGCCCATTTTTTTCTCCAGAGCCAGGCGGGTTTTGCGCAGCAAGGTGCGGCGCAGCTTGGCATCCAGGCGATGATTCTGGAGTTGCAGCACTTCCTTCACCGTTTCGATGTCCCTTCCGGTCAGCGCCCGAACCCGGGGAAACCGGGGCTGATACTGCGCTTCCACCTCGGTAAGCACGGTCTCTTCCAGAGTCACCCGCTGCTTGAGTTTGATCACCGTGGTGCCGGCGGCGATGTCCCCCAGGCGCTGCCCCTTTCCTCCGGCCAGAATGCTCACCATCGCCAGCCCTCCGTAGGTCAGGGTAATGTCCACCGCCCGGAGTAACCAGCGCAGCAGATAATCCCCCAATCCCGGCTGAGAACCATCCAGCTTGACCACCTTGATCTTCATCACCCGCTTGCCGATGCTCTGCCCGTCTAAAAACAGTTCACAGAGCAGATCATACAGGGCATAAGGCAGCAGCAGGAAGAGGAGCACCACCATGCCGGAAAGCTGCCGGGTGGACTCCAGAAAAATAAATCCCCCGATGATGTAACTGATCAGAATCCCGTAATCGATCAGGGCGGCCAGTATCCGGTCACCGATGCTGGCAATCTCGTATTCGATGGGCACATGCTGGGCGGTCTGGATTTGCAGATGCTCCATAAACTTTCTCCAAACAGATGTTTCTTAAATCAATCCCAGGGCCTTCAGGGTCAGGTATTTGTTGATTGTGTTGACCGTCAGGTGTCTGGGAGCGGTCAGGATGGCGTGGATGCCGTATCGCTCCAGTTCCTTCACGATCTGCTTTTTCTCAAAGGCGAACTGCTCGGCGATGGTTTTGAGGTAGATTTCCTCCGTGCTGCGGGCGGGCGCCTCGGTTAACCGACGCAATTCGCTGTTTTCAAAAAAGATGACCACCAGGAGGTGGCGCCGGGCCAGGCGGCGAAAGTAGTGCAGTTGCCGCCGCAGAGAGGTCAGGGATTCAAAATTGGTGAACAGGAGAATCAGGCTGCGGTGGGTCACCCGGCTCATCAGCGTGGCAAACAGGAGCTCGTAGTTGGATTCCAGGAAGTCGGTTTCCTGATTGTACAGCAACTCCAGAATCTTGGCCATCTGTGTGGGGCGCCGATCCGCCGGGAGGAGGCTACCCATTTTATGGGAGAAGGTGATGATCCCGGCCTTGTCGTGCTTGAGGATAGCGATGTTGGAGATGACCAGGCTGGCGTTGATGGCATAATCCAGCAGGCTCATCCCCTCGAAGGGCATCTTCATCACCCGCCCCATGTCGATGACGCTGTACACATTCTGGGCCCGTTCATCCTGATACTGATTTACCATCAGGGTATGGCGGCGGGCGGTGGCCTTCCAGTTGATGGTGCGGTAATCGTCTCCCACCACGTACTCCCGAATCTGGTCGAACTCCATGGTGTGTCCCACCCGGCGGATGCGTTTAATGCCCACCTCGGTCAGCCGGTTGGAGATGGCCAGCAGCTCATACTGGCGCATCTGGATGTAAGAAGGATAAACCGGCACCATCCGCTGTTCGGGAAAGCGATACCGCCGGGCAACCAGCCCCAGGCTACTCCGGGCATACACATTGATCATCCCAAAATGGTATTCGCCCCGTTGCACCGGTTTCAGGTAGTAGGTGACGACTTTGCGCCGACCCGCCCCCAGGGCAATGGTGTGCTGCACATCCCGTAGCTGAAACTGAAAGGGAATCTCGTCAATGATCCGGGCGGTAATGGGAATGGGATGACGGTTTTCCACCGTGATTTGCACCGGATTGTCATCGCCGTTGGAAAAGCGCTCCGGGGTGCTCCGATGAGCCATGATCCCTTTCGGATGGCGAAACAGGGCAAAGATATCGATCAGGGTCAGGAAGATCAGCAGGGCCAGCCCCACGTCGCCCACAAAAGAGAGCAGAGGATAGAAATACCCCAGCACGTAAACCACCGCCACCGCCGCTACAGCGGCATAAAATCGAGGCTGGAAATAAAGATTGCTCAGGAAATGTTTTCCCATCTACCAACCTGCTTTGAGTTTCATCGAGTTCAAGAAAAAGATTTTGGGGTTAAGCCATGCCCGGTTTTATTTCTCCTTCCACCCTCGTCGGGCCTCTGCCAGGTGGGATTAACCTAAACGTTTGCCCACAATTCTCTCGTTGCAGAACTGTGTATACCATTCCATCATCCTGTAAAAATACCGCCCTCACCCATCCCTACCCCAACCCTCCCCTTCCCTCTCCCGGTGGGAGAGGGAAGGGGAGGGTGCCCCGCCGCGGCGGGGCGGGAGGGGTAGGGTGAGGGCAAGAACGCCGAGCCGAAAGTTACTGCCCTGATCAACCGAATTCTTTAAAATTCCGGGTCACCAATCACCAATCACCAATCACCAATCACCAATCTACCAATCACCAATCACCAATCCACCAATCACCAATCCACCAATCACCAATCCACCAATCACCAATCTACCACTCACCAATCACCACTCACCAACTCGCTACCGGGGCACCTCCACCTTTTCCAGAAGCTGGCGAATGATCTCGTCCGGGGTTACGCCTTCCATTTCCTTCTCCGGGGTGAGCAGGAGCCGGTGTCGCAGCACGGGAAAGATGACCCGCTGCACATCCTCCGGAGTGATGAAGTCCCGGCCCTGGAGGGCGGCCACAGCTTTGGCGGCATTGAGGATGTTCTGCCCGGCCCGGGGAGAGGCGCCCAGATACAGAGAACTGTCCTGGCGGGTTTGCTGCACCAGCAGGGCGATGTAGTCGATCAGCCGCTCCTCCACGTGCACTTCCTGTACCTGTTCCCGATACTGCTTCAGGTGGGAGGCATCCAGAACCGGCTGCACCAGACCGAGATCGTTAACGCTCTTCCGGCGATGAAATTCCCCCAGAATCTGCTTCTCCTCCTCCAGCGTGGGGTAGGGCACTTCGATCTTGAACAGAAACCGATCCAGTTGCGCCTCCGGCAACCGATAGGTGCCTTCCTGCTCGATGGGATTCTGGGTGGCAATGGCGATAAAGGGAAATTCCAGGGGATAGGTGGTGCCGTCCACGGTAACCTGTCGTTCCTCCATGACCTCGAACAGGGCCGATTGGGTTTTGGCGGGGGCCCGGTTGATCTCATCGATGAGCACGATGTTGGCAAAAATCGGCCCCGGATTAAACTCAAACCGGGAGGTTTTCATGTTGAAGACTGAAGTGCCCACCACATCGGAGGGCATCAAATCGGGGGTAAATTGAATCCGGGAGAACTTCACCGAAAACGTTCGCGCCAGCAGCTTGGCGGTAAGGGTTTTGGCCACCCCCGGCACCCCCTCGATCAACACATGGCCGTCGGCCAGGATGGCCGCCAGCAACAACTCGACCATCTCCTCCTGTCCCACGATGATCTTGCGAATCTCCTGTCGAATTTGCTCCACCGCCCGGTGCAGATCGCCCAGGTCAATGCGGGTGGGAAATACGTTTTGCCGGTCTGCCTGATCCGCCATACTTCACCTGATTTTTTGGTAAAAGGATTCCAACCGTTTGTGCAAGGCTTGCAGTTCGACTTCCGATAACCGGGGAGTTTGCTGCACCCGCCTGATGTACCGGAACAGCTCCTTCACCTCCTCCAGAGGCATGCCGGATTTCCGGGCTACCTGCCGGCAAAGTTCGTCGGTAAGCCGATCGGTCTTAACATAATAGCGGGAGCGCAAAAATTCCAGAAAATGGAGGATTTTTTTATCCGCCAGATTCCGGTGATTCCCATTCTGGTAATACAATCGCCCCACCGTCTCCACGAACTCCAGCGTGGTGTTTTTCACCGGGGGGATGATCGGAATAATCCGCTGGCGTCGGCGCCCCTGAAACAGAACAAACAGCACAACACCGACCAGCCCCACGTAAAACCCTTTTTTCAACGGAGGTTCCCGAAGCACATACCGCAGGGGAGAGCGCACGTATTCCCTCCCTAATTTGTAGTACTCGTCCCAGACCACCGCCTGAACCGGTAAATAGGAAAGGGCCTTGAAAGCATATTCCCCGTTGGGGCGATGAAGGAGGTAGTAGTTGGTAAACGCCAGGGGCACGGTGGAAAGGTACAGGGCGCCGTCTCCCAGCGTTATCCGAACAAAATTGGGAAGATCCTGATCATCCATACCCAGGATGGTGGTATGGGGGGTATCCAGCCGGGCGAAATACATCACTCCCGTGCCCGGCGGGAAACGATACCCCCGGGGATGCGCCAGCGCCGGTGCCACCAGGTTGATGGTGGTGGAATCGTCCCAGCGAGATATATCCACGTTCAGGGAAAACTTCAGGGAATCGGCCAGAGCCTTTCCAAAATGTTCCCCCGCGGCAAACACGGTATGGCCGGCCCGGACTATTCGCAAAAGATATTTCACGGTCACAGAATCGAACGGCAGAGCCTGATTGATGAAAATATAGCTGAACCGCTCTTCGGGTAAATAATCGATCATTTCCGGCACCGGCTTCTCGGCCACGGTAACGGATTGATCCGGAAATAGCTCCGGCAACAGCGCCCGGGTCACATAACATCCGTAAGGTATTTTATGATACCCCGAAAAGGTGGGCGTCCAGTTGATCTTTCTGGGGGCGCGCATCTGGATCAGGATCAGGAGCGCAAACGTTCCCACCAGGATGGCGATATATTTCCATTGACCTTTCATCACCGGGGCGATAGATGTTCTTCAAAGTGGCGAAATCGAGTAGCCGCCTGCTGAAACAGGGGCTTATCCACGGGAAATTCCCCATACCAGATATACTCAAAGATGCCGGTCAATTCCCGAAAGATTTCCCGGAGGTGGGGTTGGGGAATTTCCCGGACGTAATCCCGATTGGTTTTTTCCGGTTTCCACTGGATCAGGCGGTGTTCGGCCAGCTGGCGCAGCGCTTTCAGGTAGTGATACCGCAGGGCCAGCCGATACTGTCCCCGGGCCGCCGCTTCCCGGATCAGTTGATCCAGATCCATCTCGTGAATGTTTTCCTCCGTTTCGGAGAATTGCAGGTCACGTTGCCCGCTGCTATAGAAGGCCCCCCGCAGGTTCGACTTCAACACCTGATACAGAGCAAATCCCAGGGTCAGAACGATCAGGGTCAGCAGCAAGGTGTTGCGCACACCGCTATAGCGGGGGGAAAATATCGTGCGAAACAGTTGTTGCCATACCCACCACCAGAAGCGATCCCACCAGGAGACGGGCTGAGCGCGGCTTTCATCATACTGGAAGGCCGGATTCTCCCGAAACTGTTGCAGGGTCTGCGCCGGAGGATACCGCACCTGTACCCCGGAGGAATCGTACCGGACGCGGGCCGGTGGTTCCGGCAAATCTCCTGTTGTTGCCGAAGTGAACCACAACCCCACGATCGCTAATGTTATCCACCCAAAAGCTTTCATTATCCGTGTGCTATCGCTTCTTCAAAATGTACAATATGGAACTCCCGGCACGGGGGTCTTTCAGGGTGCGTAGGAAAGACCGCCATCCCGTCCAGCCGCCCCGCAATAAGGGCAGCGACCGCCCCCGGTAGGTTTCACTCAAAATAGAGACGTAAAAACCATCCAGGGGCATGGGGCGATATTGCACCATTTCAAAGCCGTGCTTTTTCATTAACCCGGTGAAAGCCCCGGGAGAGAAATGCCACAGGTGCCGGGGAACATCATACGCAGCCCAGAACTCCCGGTAATATTCACCGTCAAAGGAAGTATGATTGGGCAGGGCCACGAACAGCCGCCCCTCCTCGTTCAACAGTTCCCCGATCCGGCGGAGGTAATCCTGCAAGCGGTGAATGTGCTCCAGCACGTGCCACAGGGTGATGGCGTGGAAACCGGCCTCCGGCAGGGCGAACAGCTGTTCCGGGGGTTCCACCCGTAACTGAAACCGTTGCCGGGCATACTCCCGTGCCCGGGCCTCCGGCTCAATGCCCTGCACCTGCCACCCGTGATCCTGCATGTGCTTGAGAAAATACCCCGTGCCACAGCCCACATCCAGCAGCGTTCGGGCGTGGGCAGGGAGCATCCCCTCTACCAGACGGCGCTTTCGACGGAGCATGATCTGGCGGGCCAGATGATACAGGCGGTTGACCACTCCCCGGCGGGTATCGCTGTGGGAAATGTAGGATTCCGACTGATAGTACCGCCCGATATGTTGCTCATCGGGAGCTTCCTGGGTCACGATCATCCCGCAATTCCGGCAGTGATGCAGATCAAACACCTCCCCGGAAATGGCGTAATCCCGGCAGGAAAGATAGGGCATAAGTTCCTCACCGCCGCAGACGGG
>CAYQGB010000054.1:0-10095 GCA_964416895.1 uncultured Calditrichaceae bacterium | reverse complement strand
AGAAGCGCCTGCTGCGCGCCGCTTAACTCGACCACGCCGGCGGTTCCCAGCTGCATGACATACTGAGCAACGGTGTTGGGGATCATCACCATCCAGCCCAGGCTGAATTGCAGAAACGAAGCCACCACCACCAGCAGGAAGGTTTGCCACCAGTGGCCGGATACCAGATCAAAGGATCGACCGATGGGCGACAGGGCATCCCGATCTTCGGCCATCAGCACCATGGGGAAAATGGACAGCACTCCGTAAAAATAGATTCCCGGGATACCGCACAGCATGAAGCCCACACCGACCAGCAGCATGGCCACAAACATCCCCACCGCCAGCCGCCAGAAGAAGCGCTTTACCATCTCCACCACCTGAGCAGAGGTGTATTGACCCGGTCCATGCTGCATATAAAGGAGAATGTGGGAATTTACAGTAGCATACAACAGCACATAGGCCAACCCGGAGCACACCATCAGGCCGAGAAAAGTCAGTAAAAAACTGTTCGGATTTTGATACGTTTCCGGCACACCCCCAAGAAGTCTCATATAAAAGATCTGTACGATAGCGAGGATAATGATCACCGGCCCCACCACATATACCAGATCCCGGAGCAACGGCTTAAAATTTTGCCGCAGAAATACAAAAGCCGTACTGAGCACCTGGCTAAAATCCCTAACTTCTCGAAAGCGAATCATGGAATGGAAATCGCCATTCGGCATTGGCACTCCTCTCGAGAAAATGATTCAACCACTTACCTTAAATAGTTCCCTTTTACAGGGTTGTTCGGTGGATCCCCCCCGGAGCGCACCGGGATCGTGGAGACGATACCATTTTCCCCGGTGTAACTCTGCACTCCCCCCTGACCTCCGGGGTTCACATAAGCTTAAAAAGCGGAATACGCAAACCGGGGACAACCTGATCATGAACAACCGCCCATAGCCACTTTTCGGGGATAGAGCAAAAAGTACCAGATGTTGAAGCTCATGGAACCCGCGATAATCAACAGGCTAAGCCCAACCGGCATATCGGTATGGCGGGTGACAAACGATTCCAGGAAACCGGCGGTGAGGAAAACCGGCACCAGCCCCACGACCATCTTCATTCCTTCCCGGGCGCCCCGCATGAACGACTGCCGCCGGGTATAGGTGCCGGGAAACAGAAGGCTGTTGCCCATTACCAGCCCCGCCGCCCCGGCAATTATAATCGCCCAGATCTCCAGAGCGCCATGAATCCAGATCACCAGCGCCGAGGCCCCCAACAATCCATGCTGATAAAAGAAATACTGAAACACCCCCAGCATAATGCCGTTGATCATCAGGATGTACACGGTGCCAACCGAGAGCAACAGGCCGTACGCAAAGGTACGGAAAGCGACATAAATGTTGTTCAGGGTAATGTAGGAAAACATCTCCGCTTCCGAACCCTGCTTATATACCGCCATGGGATCGCCGCGTTTGATGTTTTCGATGGTCATGTTAACATAGGCATCGCCCAGAATTAGCCGTACAAAGGTTTCGTCATTGGCCGTGGAAACGACGCCGATCAGAGCGGAGAGTACAAAGATCAGGAACGAGTAGGCGATGTAGCGGCGATTTTTGTGGAACAACCGGGGCAGTTCCTGCCCCCAAAAGGTGACAAACCTGCTTTTGGATTCCTTTTTGTTGCGATAAATTAACTGGTGAATACGCCCGGCCAACCCATTGAGGTATTGGGTAGTCTTGCTGCGAGGAAAAAACGTGCGGGCATAAGAGAGGTCATCGGTGACCTCAATAAACAGCCGGGCCAGCTCATCGGGATCGGCCTGATGGGGCCGGGACAACATCGCTTCCAGTTGCTTCCAACGGGAAGAATTTTGCTTCAAAAAGAGAACTTCTTGCATCTGGTTGTCTCTATGCGATATGTGGCTCTTTGATACTCGCTTTCAATATAAGCCTTCGGGAATAATCTATCAACCATAATTTCTCCCCATCGTTCACCAAACCACCCCAACACTCAGGAGGGATTTCAGGGATGAAGAGTTATGTAAAACAGGCGCACCCGTTTCAGGTACCCACCCGGGATGGGAAGTTGATCGAGGAGCATTTTGGTCTGGCCAGCACCGGCGAGGATCGCTTCAGCATTGCCCATATGATCGCCCCACCGGGATGGTCGGAGCCTTTTCAGCAGCCGGAATTTGACGAAATCACCATTATGATCAGCGGGCGTAAGTTGGTCGAAGTGGATGGCGATCAGATCGTTCTGGAAGCCGGTGAAACCCTGCTGATCCGAAAAGGCGCTCGCGTGCGCTACTCCAATCCATTTGAAAAACCTGCCGAATACTGGTCGGTCTGCCTGCCGGCCTTTTCCCCGGAACGAGTTCATCGGGAATCCTCCTGACCTCGCTGCGGCGGGGCAACGGCTAAAAACAAATGTCATGCTACAGTAGGGAATCCCCGGATTTTGCCCAAAAAGCGGCGAAGAGAAACAAGGTTTATTCAGAATCAGGAGAATAGCCCGGGAGGAGGGAAAAACTCCCCGATGAACTTTTGCGCTTCTTGTTCGTTCTGAAAGCAAGTTTTTGTGCTGTGCGACGGAGAAGAGAGCGGAACTCAGGTGAACGTTCTGGAGGAAGTGCAGACCATGGCCTTACCCCCCGAGGAAATTTCCCGCAATTACCGCAGCGTATATGCCTTTGTAGAGCAGTTGCTCGCCCGGCGATTTCGCGCCCGGGGCCAATCGGTCGACCCGGATCATCCCGAAGTGGTAGAACTGTGCCAGTCGGTTATCGGCCATCCCCCGGTGGTAGAACTGCTCTGTCGGCAACCCTTCTGCCCGGAGACCTTTGCCCCGGTTGTGGAACAGGCCATAGACGCAGTGCGGCGGGCGCTTTTTCCGGATGTGTGCAAACGCCGGTTCGTCTCTCTGGACGTTTTGAACGGGAACTCCTCCATTCCCGCCGCCGAATCCCCGGAAACAGAACACTCCCCGGCGATTTCCCAAGAGAGGGAAGCACCCGATGCAGCGCCGGATTGGCTATCCCAGGAGACCCGGGAATATCTGCGCACCCGCCTGCTGGTGCATTATCCGGAGATGAAGCGGCTGCTACATCGATGGTTGCGGCAAAGCGGGAAAAATCCTTCCCCGGCCATGCAGCAACAGATTGAGGAGAAGTTAAAGCTGTTCCACCGCTTCTATCCCGAAGGGAAAATTCCCTGTACCGCTCACCTGGATGGCCTGCAAGACCTTTCTCCGGAACAGGTGGTGCAGGCGTATCTCAATGTATATCTGGGCATTGAAGCCGCGTTTCCCCCTAATTTTCTCCGCCGGAATGCCCGCCGGCGGGCGGCCATTCTGGTTCGCTTTCTCATTGATGAAATTTTGCAGACGACCCCGGAAGACGTGCTTCGCCGGAAAGATAAATCGTTCTTCCTCCGGCATCGCCTGCAAAACGTGTATCGCCTGTTCAACTATTCGTTCAATCGGGCGCTGCGCAACGCCTATCCCGACCGCATTCCTCCCTGGCTGCACAGCCGCACCAACTCCCATTACTGGGAAAATCCCCGCCATCGCGCAGAAGCGATTCGCTGGCTGGTCGAACATCGCTTGCAGTTAAGCCCCCGGGAGCTGTATCGCCGGGCGCCAAATCGGGATGACTTTGCCGCCTGTGGGCTTTCCTACATGTTCAACCGCTACTACAATTCGGTCTCCTGGGCTCTGGCGGAGGCGTATCCAGAACTGGAACCGTGGGAGCGGGGCAAAGTGCCGTTTGACTTCTGGAATGAGGAGACCGGCGCCCGGGCGGTGCGCTGGCTGGTGGAGAAAAAAGGGTGGTCGGTTCACGAACTGCCGGAGAAAGCGCGCTCCGGGGAGTTTAATCGCAAAACGTTCAGCGAGTTTGGCCTGGCGACTCTGTTCGAGAAAAAATTTTCCCGGAACCTCTATCGGGCAGTATCGGCAGCCTGGCCGGGCTATTTTCAGCCCTGGGAATTTGGCCGGGTGTCCTCGGAGTACTGGCAGGATGCGCAAAACGTGTATGAGGCGTCCCGGTGGATTGCCCGGCAGGAGGGATTGGCCGAAACCGAGGTGGTGCCGGCCATTCGCCAGAAGCGCCTGACCTGGAAAGTGCTCCAGAAATACTCCATCGGCAGCGCATTGCGGCGGTGGTGCCGGGGAAAGCTGGAACAAATTTTTGCCCCCGCTTATCTTCAGGATTATGCCCATTTCCTGGAAGAACATCGCCTGCTTCGCCGAATTTCCAATTTGAAAAAGTCCCTCTCGCTGGGAAGCCTGATAGACTTTATTCTGTACGGATTCTTCTATCACGACACCCGCATGGCCGCCCGGGAACACCAGCAGCGCTACGACCGCATTGCCCGGAGAATCCGGCGTCGTCTGGTGGAAGAATCCCCCTGATAATCAAACATTGTATTTGGGAAATTCCCCTCCTCGATGTATTTTATCCGCTGTTCAGGAAACGCCTCTATCGAGAGCCGTAGGAAACGTTCTGAAACACGATACCGGCGCCTTTCCCCGCTTCCGTATTCAAAGCTCTGGGGGGACTTCCGTGTCCTCTGCCGGGGAACGACCATTACGGTGAGGACTGCTCATGCTCCCGAAACTGGAAAAACAGTATGCTGCTCTGGAGGACCGCCGGAAGAAGTTGTTTGAGGAGCTATCCGCGCTTTCCGAGGCGCAACTCAACTTTCGCCCTGCTCCGGAGGCCTGGTCGATTGTGGAGGTGTTAAATCATCTGTTCACCGCCGAGCAGGGAGCACTTGGCTATATGAGGAAAAAGAATCAGGCCGGGCAACTTCCCCGGGCCGGCCGGATGGCCTCGTTTCGATCCGGTCTCCTGAAGTTCGTTCTGTGGTTGCCGTTGAAGTATAAAGCTCCCCGAAGATTGGTGGAAACGCAAACCCAATTCCCCTTTCCGGAAATCGTGCGCCGGTGGGAGGCCCTGCGCCGGGAATTGCACCAATTTATGGAAACGCTGCCCCCGGAGCGCATTCGGGCAACCATCTTTCGCCATCCCTTTGGGGGGTATTTTAATCTGTACCATACCCTGGCCTTTTTTCAGGCCCACTTTGATCATCATCAACGGCAGATTCGCCGCATTCGGCAGTCGCCCAATTTTCCCGAATAGTACCCGATCATCGGCACTCACACAAATTCGACATACAATCAGGCGGAGGAGCGTAACGATGAGGATAACCCGGTATATCCTGATGACAGGGATGTTTTGCCTGTGGTTAACCGGGGCAGGAACAGACCTGCTGGCTTCCGAATCTCGGGTGGCTTCCATGGGGGGAGTGGGATTATTCCTGTATGACAATTCCAACGTGCCGGTATTTCCGGCAGCGCTGATGCGGTATAACAATCAGTTGCGTCTGGAATTGCGGTTAAAAGGACAGGAGAACACCTTTTCCGGATTGATTCATTTGCCGCTGGGAGATCGGGCGGTGGGTGGATTGGTGTTGAACCGGCCGCTTCCCCTGCCCCTGCCCGACCTCAGCTTCGGACACACGAGCATTGATGATGTGACCGATGTGCTGTTCGCCTATCGCACCGGCGGAACCGTGGTGGGAGTTCGGGTGAGCGGAGCTTATTCCCGTCGCCAGCGCACCGTTCCGGATACCACGGTGGTGGATTTC
This sequence comes from uncultured Calditrichaceae bacterium, assembly GCA_964416895.1. Lineage (GTDB taxonomy): Bacteria > Calditrichota > Calditrichia > RBG-13-44-9 > J075 > CAYQGB01. The sequence continues at coordinate 4,477 of CAYQGB010000054.1, read as the reverse complement.
GATGATAACCTCTATTTTGTGGAGTTTGCCGCCGGAATTTCCGGAGATCGGTATGATCTGGGAGTTTCGGCCAACCTGGCTCAACTCAGCGGAACCACAGGCGGGGAGAATCAAAAATGGGATGGAACCGGTTTTGGAGGCGCGGCGCGGTTCTTTTTCGGGGAACCCGGCTCCATTCAGTACGTGCCGGTGGTATTTGCGGAGTCGTTTTCTTCCAGCGGAGAGGATATGCTCTCCAAAATCAAAAGCGACCGGATTACCGTGGGAGTGGCCCTGGGCTTGCATTATCAGGTGGATGAAAAGAATCTCATTGTGGTGGGGATTGAACCATTTCGGTACCAGCAGGTGGTGGTTGATCCCGAAGGGGTGCAGAAAACGACCAACCGCCTGACGAACCTCCCTGCATTTATGGTGGGAGGGGAAACCCGCCCATTTCGGTGGCTATTTGTGCGGTTAGGGGGGCGGTACGTGCAACAGGATGCCCGTCAGGAAGTCGTGGATACCAATGGGGAGCGCACCGAACTGGTATCCCGAACTTCCACGTTTAATGCGTTTGCCGGCGTGGGCCTTCAGGTGGGGAAGTTTCTCCTGGATCTGGACATCAATGAGAATTTTCTTTTTGAAGGCCCGGATTTCATCAGCGGCGGCGACCGTACCACCGGGGACATTGTGCACCGGGTCTCCATGACCTACGCCTTTTAGCCCGGTAATTTTCCCATTTAACGAATTTTGATTTTTTGCTTCAACTCACGAGAATTTTTCCTCATATTCGTACGATAAACTGCTTCCGGGATGAGGCAGTCGGCCTATTCTACAGGGAAGTACCTGCCGATTTGGAATGTTGATGCGAACCCCAGGGTCGGATTTGGATTTTAAGTTTGTTTGCCCCAGGACGACTATAAACAACATGGCTGCGGTGAGGCGTTTTGGGGGACTAACTTTAGCATAATTAACAACTAATAACCGATGTAATTCAGGAACTCTAATGAAGCATCGACAGCTTGCCTTATCCGCACTTTTGCTCTCGGTGTGTTTGTTTTCCCTGATGCTCCCGGCCCAGTCCAAGCGAGTGGTGGGATTAATCCCTTTTTACAATGAGGGAGAGGCTCGTTATCACTGGGTATCCAAAGGTATCGATCAGTTGCTTACCGATAAATTCTCCTCCCTTCATTCCGTGCTGGTGTACGAAAAAGAGACCCTGAACCGGGTGTTGAGGAAGTTAGGGGCGCGGGATTCCCGGGCCATTGATGCGCGCCGGGCCTTTTCCATTGGAAAACAGACCGGCATTGAAGTGCTGGTGCTGGGAAGCTATCGGGTAACGGGCAATACCCTTCACCTGAAGGTGCGTCTGGTCAGCACATATACCGGATCGGCCATCTTTGAAGAGAGCACCACCGAACCCCTGGAAAACCTCTTCTCCGGAATGACCCGGCTGGTCAAAAAATCCGCCGAGATCATGCAGTTGCCGGTATCTTCCCGGGAGATGAGCAGGCTCTCCGGCAATCCCACCCAATCCCTGGCCGCCTTTGAAGAGTACTGCAAGGGCTATCTGGAAATCGACAAAGATTCTCCCATGGAGATCATCGCCGGATATTTTCAGCGGGCGCTGCAACTGGATCCCAATTTCTGGGAAGCTCGATACAATCTGGGGGTGATCTTTTACAACTTTCGCCTGTACAAAAAAGCCCTTCACCAGTTCGATACCGTCATTCAGGGCAACCCGGAGTACTACAAGCCTTACTTCGGAAAAGGGGTGATCTATTACCTCAATCGGGAGTACCGCAAGGCCTTGCAGGAGCTGAAGAACAGCATCCGGTATAATCCCGAACATGATCGAAGTTATTATTACCTGGGCATTGTGTACACCCGGCTGGATTCGCTCAAAAAGGGGATTCAAGCCCTGGAGCAGTCGATTGACCTGAACCCGGATTATGCCCCGGCGCATTACCAGTTGGGGCTGGCGGAGATGAAGCGGGGCTGGTTTAAGAAGGCGGTGACCGCCCTGACCCGGGCCACCCGGCTCAACCCCGATTTTTATCAGGCGCACAACGCCCTGGGAGAGGCCTATTATGCCCAGAACAATTTTGAAGAGGCCATTATCGAGTTCAAGAAGGCCATTGAGTTGAAGCCCAATTTTGCCACGGCCTATTTCAATCTGGGAAATTCCATTTATCGTCGGGGGGCGCTGGCGGAGATCGTGGATGCCTTCTGGGCATTGATTGAGGTGCAATACGTTCCTGCGGGCACCAATGGGTCGGGGAAATCGCCTCTGGATGATCTGAAAAAGCTGCGGGAAAAATCCCGCATTGAAGATGCATCTACCATCCTCCGCCAGATGGTGGACGCCTATCGCACGGCGCTGAAATATGATCAACGATTTTATGAGGCCAGCTATAACCTGGCGCTGACCTACGAAAAGTTAGAAAAGCCCGACAGTGCGGAGTACTATTATCGGCTGGCTTTGAAGCAGAAGCCGGATTTGCCCCAGGCACACATGCGTTTGGGCAAATTGTATGAGAAGAAAGGGAAGTATGATCAGGCGTTCGCCGAATACAAAGAGGTGGTCAAAATTGCCCCGGATTTCTTTGCCGCCAATCCTCGTCTGGGAGAAAAGTTTCGTTTTGTGAACATTGTGGAGCATGTGCTCAACGAGTATCAGGCCCGCCTGGAAAAAAATCCCCGGGATGTGGAGGCCCTGCGGGTGGTGGCCAAAATTTACTTGAGCATGGGGCGTTTTGGACAGGCCGAACACTACTTTGAACAGTTGGCCGCCCTCAGCCCTTCCGATCCCACCATACAGCAACAACTCCGGGAAATTCGCCGGCGGCTCCGAAAGTTATAACCCTTCACAAGCGTGGAACTAATACAGCAACCACGCCTTTCGCAAGTTTTCAAACCACCCGGTTTCCTCCTGCCAGCGCGCTTCCATTTCCGGCAGAGGTCGCTGCTCTTCCAGCATGGCCCGTAGCCAGTCGTTACCCACCAGAATGTCGAAAGGCATCTTCTCATACTCATATTCGTAAGGCGGCTGTTTCCACCGAAAATGCTCCGGATACCGCCGGATGATCTCCCGCAGCAGGGCAATGGCGGTTTTGAACGGCTGAAATGCTTCCCGGTCGGTGAGGTGGATAAAGCATCCCCCGCACACCTCCCCGCAGTATTTATGAAAGGTGGGTTGAAACTGGAGTGGCCGGAACACCGCTCCCGGCAGGTCATATTGCCGCAACGCCTCCGCCACCGCCCAGCCGTCGATCCAGGGAGCGCCGAACATCTCGAATGGGCGGGTGGTACCCCGGCCTTCCGAGATGTTGGTGGCTTCCAGCAGGCACATTCCCGGATATACCCGGGCGGTGTCCGGGGTGGGCATGTTGGGCGAGGGCATGGCCCAGGGCAGGGCGGTATCTTCAAAAAACATCTCCCGGTGCCAGCCCCGCATGGTCATCACCGTCAGGGAAACCCCGGGATAAAAATGTTCCCGAAAGTAACGGGCAATTTCTCCGATGGTCATCCCGTGGCGAATGGCCAGCGGATGTAGCCCGACAAAGCTGAGGAATTCCCGGTTGCATGCCGGGCCTTCCAGCGTCGTACCGTTGAGCGGATTGGGGCGATCCAGCACCATAACCTCCACTCCCTGCTCGGCGCAGGCTTCCATACACAGCGCCATGGTCCAGATAAACGTGTAGTATTTGGCACCCACATCCTGCAAATCCACCACCAGCACATCCAGCCCCTGCAACATTTCCGGCGTGGGTTTGCGATGTTCCCCGTAGAGAGAATGCACCGGTAGTTGCAGGCGGCGATCATCATATCCCTGCCACTCGATCATGTTGTCCTGGGTATGCCCCCACAGTCCATGCTGAGGCCCGAACAGCGCCATCAGGCGGATGATTCCCCGGCGATGGGCCTGATAAAACCGATCCACCGCATGGGTTAAATCTCCGGCGATGGAAGCCTGATTGCACAGCAGCCCCACTCGCTTTCCCCGCAGGGATTCAAACTCTTCGGCAATAAGACAATCCAATCCGGTTTGAACGGGCATGATAGTTTCCCCTGATTTATTTCGCCTGAATAATTCCGAAACCGCGAAGCCGCCAGGCCGCAGAGCATCTAGAATCGTTGAGGATTCCCCATTTTGAGAGTTGATGCTTTTCGGCGCGCTCCCGAATGACCGGAGCAAACTGAAGGTTTTTATCCGAATATCCAAACACGCGTTCCTCAATCATTTTCCACCGCTGATGCCGATTCCCGTGTTTCAAAAATCCCTGATGTGTGAAAAGGATTGCTGGAAGACGTTTTCGGTTTGTTGTTTTGATAAGCCTAATAACTTGTACTATCACCCCAGATATTAAAATTTTGATATTTCTTTATCCCGGATCGGTTCTGGGATCATGGAAACCGAATCGGATCGAAGATTCCGATTCGTCGGGAGCATCAGAAAAGGAACGGAGATTCGTTTCCCCGGGCTACAATAATGGAG
>CAYQGB010000053.1:0-17093 GCA_964416895.1 uncultured Calditrichaceae bacterium | reverse complement strand
TCTGCCGGGAGATCTACGTGAAGCGGGTGAGTGAATAAGGAGATTTTTTCACCGGCTGAAAAACTCCCGGTTTTTGATGGGCATCATGTCATCCCCGGAAGAGATAACCTACCTTGCACCGGCATTCTAAGTACCCCGTTTCATAATTGCTTGTAGGGTTTCAAAACACAGTTTGTCCGCCTCCTTCCACCGCTCCTGCCTGCCCTCGACGGAGTCGGGGCGGTGGAAGGAAGAGAAGGCGCTCCCGCGCCTACATATTCTTCCACCTAACCCTACAAGAATTTCTGAAACAGACCACTAAGGATGCGCTGAAAAACCTGAAACGCCAACCCGGATTTGCCCTTCTTACGATTTTTCCCCGTATCCAGGCAAATTTTTCAGTTTTGGCGTCGATGATCCCCCCAAAACCGGGAGGTATATCATGGTTTCGTTATGGATTCGCATTGTGCTGATGTTGAGCGGGTGTTTTATCGGTTCCCTTCTGGCTCAGGAGTTTTCCGGCCAATTTTTCCTTCCCACCGACGAAGGTGAAATTACCCTGACCTTTCAAAGCAACGCTCCGGGAAGTTACACCGGAGAGTTGAGCGGCAAGGGGAACAGCTTTCCCCTCCGGGGAGTGGTGCAGGGGCAATATCTGGTGGGCACGGTGGGCGATGAACAGGACGGTATCGTGTTTCAGGCGCAGTGGAACGGCGACTATCTGGTGTTGACCATGGCCGAGACCGATGCTTATGGAAACGTGCTTCCGCAAACGGCCCAACGCCTGGTGTTTCAGCAGCGCGCGGCCACCCCTTCAGATGGACAACAGAAGGATGCTCCCCCGACCGGGCAGGTGATCATCAACAACGTGACGCTTACTCCGGAGCAGATCGCCGAAATTGAACAGACGTACGGCGTGCGCCCTCGCCCCGGAAAGTACTGGTACGATGCCCGCAGCGGGTTATATGGGGTGGTGGGATACCCCGCTTACGGGTTTATGTTGCCCGGTCATAAATTCGGCACCCTGAATGCCCGGGCCTCCAACGGCAACACCGGAGTGTTTGTAAACGGAAGAGAGCTTCCCGTTAACGAATACACCGTGTGGAGTTACATTGTGGGCAACTGGATTCAGCCCGGGCGTTACTGGCTGGATGCTCAGGGCAATGCCGGCTATGAAGGCAATCCCGTTCCGGTGATCAATTTATATGCCGCGGCGCAACAGCGGGGCTATACCGGACAGGGCGCTTCCGGGGACAACTTCTGGTCTTCCCGCTTCAGCGCCGGAAATTATGATTCCGGCAATACCCGGGGCTATGTGAGCGTGCCCGGATACGGCCCGGTGGGATACGGTTTTTAGCCTCAAGCCCGGCGGCCCAAAACGCCCCTTTAAGCAAGCCCATCCCTCACGGTTCTACCCGGAGAGATAACTTTTGCCTGTGGATTGGCTCCCGTGGGGAGTACATTGTTTGCCTGAATTGGTTTTCTCCGGATAAAACTTAATGAGCACTTATGGACCCGCGAATTCGGCGCAGATTACAGGGACGCCGGAAGTATCTGTTTGAACTGTGGCAAAGGCTGCTTCAGCAAGACCCCCTGCCCCAATTTGACCGCTGGCTGGCCCGGGAGATGAAACAGCACCGCCAGTTCGGCAAGCAGGATCGCTACTGGTACAGCGAAATGCTTTTTGCCGCCCTCCGATTTGGATACCTGGCGGTTTTTCTGGAAGAAACGTTTGCCCGGATGGAAACAGCCCCTCAGGCGGTGGAAAACGCTTTCCTGACCCGACAGATGGAAGATTTTCGGCGGGATATTCCCGATTTTCCTGCCCTGCGACTCCGCTGGAAATCCCTCCCACCGGAAAGATTTTTTGACTGGATTGCCCGACGGTATGCGGAAGCCCCGGCGGTTTTTCCTCTGGAAACCGGGCTGACGCTCCCCGGAGAGGCGGGGGATCTTCGAAGTCAATGCCTGGCCAGATGCCGGGAATGGTTCACCATCGGGGAAGATCCCCGGCGCCGGATGCTGTGGAACGGCGTGCCCCTGTGGTTCGAGGAACAGTTGCAGCGGCGAATTCATCGCAGCGGATGGAGCACCGACCGGGTGGGACAATTCCTGGATCGGCAAAGTTATCGCCCCCCCTTGTGGCTGCGATTCAATTATCCTCAACAGCGGGATGAAGTGCTGGCCGAGTTGCACGCCGCCGGTTTCCAGGTACAGGAGGAAGGCCCGGCGCTAAGGGTTCAGGGGCGAAAGGGAATTTTTGAACTCACCGCTTACCGGCGGGGGTGGGTGGAGATTCAGGATCGGGCCAGCCAGCGGTTGGGGGAACTGGTTGCCGCCCGCCCGGGGCAAATGGTGTGGGATTGCTGCGCCGGGGGAGGCGGGAAAACCCTTCAGATCGCCACCCATCCGCAGGGGCTGCGGCATCGGGGGGCAGTGTATGCCAGCGATATCCGGGAGTACAAACTGCGGGAACTGCGCCGCCGTGCCCGCCGGGCACAACTGGCGAATGTGCGCACCCTGCCCTGGGATGGCCAAACCCTCCCCCCATTTCCCGGAGAGGTGGAAAAGCGAGGCGGATTTCACTGGGTGCTGGTGGATGCTCCCTGCTCCGCCAGCGGCACCTGGCGGCGGAATCCCGATGCGAAATTCCGATTCGCCCCCGGGGCATTGCCGGAAATGGTGGCCTTACAGAAGAAACTGCTGAGCAACGCCAGCGGGGGGGTGCGCACGGGAGGGCATCTGGTATATGCCACCTGTAGCTGGTTTGTAGAGGAAAACGAAGATGTGGTAGAAGACTTTTTGCAAAACCATCCCCAATTTCGATTGCAGGAAATGGGGCTGTTCGGAAATCCGGAAGAGGACGCCGATACCACCTTCGGGGCGGTGATGCAGCGAATCGCCGGGGAATGATCGGGACCGGCGGGCGGAGAATTTACAGGCGGTAAAACCGGATCAGCCGCAGGGCGTTCTCGAAATCCTGCAATTGAAATCCCAGGCGGGGATGCAGGGAGATGGGGTACCCCTGCCGCAGTTCCTCCAGAGTGACCCAGGCAAAATCGGTGTGTTCAGGAGATAGCGTTACCTCGCCTCCGAGAATCCGCACCACATAATCGATGGAGAGCAAAAACTGCCCCGCTTTCCAGGGGCCGAACCAGATGTTGGCCGGGGCCACCGCTTCCACCAGCAACCCGGTTTCTTCCTGAACCTCCCGGCGCAATCCCCGGGCGGGATCTTCATCGCGATGGAGGCGTCCACCCGGCGGCGCCCAGACCTGCGGCGGAGCCGCTCGCTTCAGCAACAAAAAGCGCCCCTCCCGAAACACGTAACCGGTAACCGCCACGCAATGGGTGTAACAGGCGTCTTCGGGCATGGCAAACCTCCCGGCTCAAAACCCCAGCGCTTCTCGCAATTTGGCGGGGATGCGCACCGGCCTTCCCTGAGAATTGACCACCACCCAGGTCACGTCGGCCCGGGCGATGGGCTTCTCATCCGGCAGGCGCACAATCTCCTGAAAAAAAGTGGCCGTGACGTTGGTGTGTTCCTTCAGGCGGGTACGAATCACCAGTTGATCGTTGGGAACCGCCGGATAGAGATAGCGGATGTGAATCTCCCGGATCACCAGGTTGAACCCTTCTTCTTTCAGTTTGTGGAGCTGAAAGCCCTTCTTTTCCAGCACTTCCATCCGGGCAAATTCCAGATAATTCAGATAAATGGCATTATTAACGTGATTGTAAATATCGCACTCGTACGGGCGCACTTTGTGGAAAGACTCGAAGATTTCTTCTGCCATCACTCTTCTCATCCATTAATGAAGTACATGGTTTCCTGATAAAAATCTTCCCGAATAACCGATCCAATACTTACCAGAGCCGGGGCAAATTTAGGCGCATCGGAGATAAACTCCAAGCCGGGATTGCCAAATCGCCGGCATTTCCCCGGGGAAAGGTCATTCCGCTTCTTTCATTCCCCTCAAATTATGGTTAAGTTCTGGCCGGAAACGGATGGCACAAAAGGCCGATGGAGGTTGTCGATGAAGCGGATTCTGGTGCTGGGAGCCGGGCATAGCGCCCCTTTTTTGATTCGCTATCTTCTGGATCAGGCGGCGGAGCGGGACTGGTTTGTCACCGTGGGAGATCGGGATCTGGCGGCGGCGCAGAAAGCGGTGGGCAACCACCCGGCAGGAGCCGCCATCGCCTTCGATATCAACGACGCGGCCATGCGGGCCACCCAGTTCAGCGCCGCCGACATTGTGGTCAACTTCCTTTCCCCCGTGTTTCAGCATCTGGTGGCCCTGGAGTGTATCAATTACGGCAAACCGATGGTTACCGCCTCGTACACCCTGAACAAGGTGCGGGCGCTGGATACCGATGCCCATCGCCGGGGCATCCTCATCCTCAATGAGATGGGGCTGGATCCCGGTATTGATCACATGTCCGCGGTGGACCTGATTGAGCGTATCCACAAGGACGGGGGTATTATCCGCTCCTTTCGGTCCTACGGCAGCGGCCTGCCCGCTCCGGAAGTGAACAGCAATCCCCTGCGGTACTGCATTACCTGGAATCCCCGAAACATCGTGCGCGCCGGAGAGGTGGGAGCGCAGTATATGGAAGAAGGGCGTATCAAGGTGCTCTCCCATCATCATGTGTTCGGGCGCACCTGGATGGTGGATGTGGAAGGCGTGGGTACGCTGGAGGCCTATCCCAACCGGGATTCCCTGGTGTATCGCTCCATTTTTGGGCTGGAGCAGGTGCATACCATGATTCGGGGCACACTGCGCTATCCCGGATGGAGCGAAACCTGGAATCAGATTGTGCAACTGGGGCTTCCCAACGATACCATGCACATCCCCGATTTACCGCAACGCACCTATCGAGAGCTGGTACAGATGTTCCTGCCCTTTCACGTGGTGAACGCCAGGCTGGAGCAACGGGTGGCCGATTTTCTCAGCATCAGCCCCACCGGCAAAATCATGGAGAATTTGAAATGGCTGGGGCTGTTTTCTGATGAGATCATCGGCGGAAAGGTCTCCACCGCCGCCGATGTGATGACCGATCTGCTGATCAAAAAACTTGCCCTCCCCCCGGAGGCGCGGGATATGGTGATTTTGCAGCACGAGATCGAGGTGGAGTATCCTTCCCGAAAGGGGGCCAGAGAGCAGGTGGTCAGCACCATGATCGAATACGGGGAGCCGGGGGGATTTACGGCCATCTCCCGCACGGTGGGCTTGCCGGCGGCCATTGCCACCAAACTCATCCTGCTGGGAAAAATCCCCCTTACCGGGTGCCACATCCCCACCCACCCGGCCATCTATAAGCCGGTATTAGAAGAACTGCGCAAGGAGGGGATCCGCTTCCGGGAACGGGTAGAACCTGTGGATAGTCATTAGCCTTTCTCGTTCCCATCCCGACGCTTTGGGATTGGGAACGAGAAAACGAGAAAAGCCTCTGGCGGGTCATACCAACCCTGTTGAAGTATGACCTGCCCTCTTATTCTCCCGCGTTGACATGTTCTTTCAGGTAAGCGAATTCCGGGGTCAGTTCTCCCCGGTGGGCGATTACCGCATGGCGGAATTCCGGAGGAAGCTGGGGAATCAGTTCCCGGTACGGGAGGGTAAAATCCGCCGCCGCCAGTGCGGGAACAAAGGGCAGCAGGGCGGCTCCGAAGGCCTCCGAAGCCTCCCGGGGGAGTTCCGTGGGCAGCTTGTCCACCGCCATGATTACCGGCCCCGGCCCTTCCCACCCATCTCGCACCTCGTCGGTAAAAGGATCAACCACATACACCGGATTCTCCGAGTTGGTGGCCTTCACGGTGAGTTCGATGGAGCCATCCACGTCGCAGGTGATGTCCCCGATGACCCGCAGCCGGGGATGGGGATCCCGCCGATACCACTCCCGCACAAAACGCCGGGTCAGCAGCCGGGGATACTCAGGTTCCCAGTAAATGCCGTTGACAATCACCGTGAGATACGGCACGTAAGTGTGGAAATTCCCCTCATACCGCTCCGGATGGTGAGTAAACTCCTCCACCTTGAACGGTTGCCCGGCTTTGTGGCGATACATGTGCGGTTTATGAAATTCCACCTTGTACACCCTATGCCGGGAAGGTTTCCCTTCGGCGAAGAAGGCGGGCAATTCCTCCGGAGAGAGGGTTTCCACCGGCAGCAGGTCGAAGATGTGCTGGGCGCCACGGGAGACCTGACCGTAGCCGGTAAACCCCACCACCAGCGGCGCCAGCGCTTCCGGAAGCCCCTCCCGGCGAATCCGTTCCCCCACCTCCCGAACCGCCGCCCGGGCCTCGTCCAGATCGGCGTACCGGTGGGCGGGCCGGATATCGGCAAAGGGAGTGGTCAGCCCTTCCCATTCCAGGCGGCGGCCCAGCGCCCACAGGGTGTCGATCATCCCGGCGTATCCGGCAAAGTTGCCGAAAAAGATCACCCGATGACCGGTGTCGTCCTTCACCAGTTCGTAATCCAGCAGGGTGTCTTTCAGTTCTAACAGGCGTTTGAGCATGGGCATGTTGTGGGGCTGGGCTTTGATGGTGTGGGAAAAGTAGCAATAGGTTTGTTCCGGCGCCAGAGAAGGCAGGGGAATCTCCTTGACCCCGAAGATGATATTGCTCCGGCTCAAATCGGGGGTGATGATCGCTCCCACCGCGCGGTAGGCCTCTTCGGGAAAAATCCGGGTGGGAGAAGGTTCCACCAGCACCTCCACCTGATGGTCTCGAATCAGTTGCCCTACCTGATCCGGCGTCAGGGGGGCGCGGCGTTCGGTCAAATCCTTGTTCTCGTGTCGAATGCCGATGCAGTTCCGCATGTTCTTCTCCTCCAGTAGAAGTTCACGTTCCGTCTTCGGTCGATGGGCGTTTGTCAGATAGCTCCAAAATATAGTAATACAACTTTGCGCTATCACCCCGCATTTTAGAATTCGCATACTCGTTAGGGGGAAGAATTTGCGGTTCTTTGCCGGGTAAAACTTCCGAGTTTTTGGCGACCCACCGTGAAACGTGATGCGTAATGCGTGAAAAAATAAGTATATACGAAAGAATTAATCGTGCATCACGAGACATCGCCAGAATCTCCGAATCATATCCTCCCACCTTGCAAAGCGTACCCCCTCCAACCCTTCACGTTTCACGCATCACCCCGCCGCGGGCGGGGCAAAATAGCACTTTACGGGGTTTGCCCAATCCTATCTTGCGATAGGCCGTTTCATTCCGTACTTTGGGCGCCTGATCCAGGAACCTGAACAAAGACCATGCAGAAAGGAGCAGAACCATGACCGAGATTGTGGATGTGTTCGCGAGAGAGATTCTGGACAGTCGGGGCAACCCCACCGTGGAAGTGGAAGTGGTGCTGGAAAGTGACATTGTGGGGCGGGCGGCGGTGCCCTCCGGGGCTTCCACCGGTGAGCACGAGGCGGTAGAACTGCGGGACGGCGACGCCGAGCGCTATCTGGGAAAAGGGGTGCTCAAGGCGGTTCAGAATGTCAACGAGGTAATTGCCGATGAAATCGTGGGCATGGATGCCACCGATCAGTTAGCCCTGGATCGGCGCCTGCTGGAACTGGACGGCACGCCCAATAAGAGCCATCTGGGGGCCAACGCCATTCTGGGGGTCTCTCTGGCCGTGGCCAAAGCCGCCGCCGAAGCCCTGGGATTGCCTCTGTTCCAGTACCTGGGTGGGGTAAATGCCCGGGTGCTCCCGGTACCTTTGATGAACATCCTCAACGGGGGCAAACATGCCGACAACAATGTGGATTTACAGGAATTTATGATCATGCCGGTGAAGGCCACTTCCTTCCGGGAAGCCCTGCGAATGGGGGCGGAAGTGTTTCACCATCTCAAGAAGGTGCTGAAAGAGAAAGGCTACAACACCGCCGTGGGCGATGAAGGCGGCTTTGCCCCGGATCTGAAATCCAATGAAGAGGCGTTGCAGGTGATCATGGAAGCCATCGAGAAGGCCGGGTATCGTCCGGGAGAGGACATCTACCTGGCTCTGGATCCCGCTTCCAGCGAGTTTTATGATGCCGGGAAGAAGGTTTATCGACTGGCTTCGGAAGGCAGGGAGTTAACCGCAGAAAAAATGGTGGATTATTACGCCGGGCTGGTGGATGGGTATCCCATCGTTTCCATCGAGGACGGCATGGCCGAGGATGACTGGGAGGGCTGGAAGCTGATGACCGAGCGGCTGGGCAACCGCATCCAGCTGGTAGGCGATGACCTGTTCGTCACCAACACCGAGCGCCTGCGCAAAGGGATTGAGCTGGGGGTGGCCAACTCCGTGTTGATCAAGGTGAACCAGATCGGCACCCTGACGGAGACGCTGGAGTGTGTGGAAACCGCCCATCGGGCCGGTTACACCACGGTGATCTCCCATCGCTCGGGAGAGACGGAGGACACCACCATCGCCGACATCGCCGTGGCGGTGAACGCAGGGCAGATCAAAACCGGCTCCGCCTCCCGCAGCGACCGCATCGCCAAATACAATCAACTGCTGCGAATTGAGGAGATGCTGGGCGATACCGCGATATTCGCCGGTTCGTCCGTGCTTCGGGCATGAGCAAAAAGCGCCGATCTCGAAAACGTTCCTCTCGAAGGGCGCTTCGGAAAAAACGGGCGCCCTTCTGGATTCTCCTGCTGGTGCTGATGTTCGTTCTGTCGGCGTTCCTGACCGGCAACAAGTCGGTGATTCGCCTGTACGAATTGTACCGGGAAAAGCAGGCCCTGATCCAGGAAAAAGAGCGCCTGCAAGCGGAGAATGAGCGGCTTCGTAAAGAAATTGAACGCCTGCAAAACGATCTGGAATACATCGAAAAAGTCGCCCGGGAAAAATACAACCTCAAGCGGGAGAACGAAGAGGTGTATGAGGTGAAACCGCAGTGACCGGGTGAGTGCAAGATGAAAGATGAAAGACGTATTGCGTATTTCGTATTGCGTATTGTGGCATCGCCGGTTACGCAATACGCATTACGCACTACGCGGATCGACCTTTCACGTCCACAGGCGCCGACGGCTGAATGGCTTCAGCAAACTTCTCAGATGTGACGTTACATACCATGCGCTACATCCTTCTCAATCCGGTTGCTCTGTGCCTGATAATTTCCCTGACCGCTACCGGGCAACCCTTGCCTCCTTCCGGTTACTTCCTGGAGCTTAAAAAGGATTTTAATAGCTGGCGCTGGTCGGCCAATCTGAACACCACCCTGAACACCGTGGGCAAATCCACCCTGGACTTTCGCAATCAGTTCAACAGCGACCTGTTTCGGGAATCATCCCGGCGAAACACCTGGCGAGATGAGAACACCCTGAACATCGCCTGGCAGATGCCTATTAGCTCCCTGTTTCAGGTGCGCACGCTGCTGGAATCCCGCATCTTTTCCGATGAAAACAATCTGGTCAAATTCAGTAAACATCTGCTGGCGGAAGAGCTGGTCGTTCGGGTGCACCCCCGCATCCATCTCAAGCCGGCCTTTGGCGCCGCCCTGGAAGAAGCCTTCGGAGAGCAGGATCAGGGGTGGTATTCCCATCTGGGGCTGTCCATCAGCAAGCTGGATATGGGGGGCTACCTCAACAGCACCGATGCCCGGAGCGTGATTCGGGCGTTTCCGGGACGAAAGAATCAGGAGCACACTTTTTTCACCGCCTGGAACAAGCAGTTCTCCGAATACGCCCGGGACTCCCTGCGGGTGGGGTACCAGTTTTCCGAAAGCCGCTATTACATTGCTCCGGTGAACGGGCAGGTGCCTCAGGAGCAGGTGTTCATCAACGCCCGATTTCTGTTCAATCAGTTGCAGTATCGCCTGTCGGAATATTCCTCGGTGGCGGTCATCACCAGTTTCAAAAATCGGGACATTGACCAGCGCAATCCCACCCTCAAGAACCGCCGCAAGGAGATTTCTCTGGAAAATCAGTTTCAGTACCGGCTAACCTTTCCTTCCTTTCAATGGCAGTTGGGCCTGGTGTTTTCCCAGACCGATAACGACAATCCCGGCCTGCGCACCGACATCGAGGCCCTGCAATCGGCCTTTACCACCCGGCTGACCCTGCGGCCGTCTTCCCGGAATCGCCTGTGGGCGCGGTTTTCCTACGCCAAGTTTGAGTATAACACTCCCGCAGCCCTGGCGGAGGTGAACACTCAGGATGACCGGGACGAGCAGCGCTTTGTCATTGACGCCGGCCTGCGCCATCGCTTCAGCCGCTTTTTTGTTCTGACCCTCAAGGGCAATGTGTTTCTGTACCACCAGATCTACCTGCGTTCCGGGCGCAGCGGCAATAACAACTGGAACCGGGTGTATCAGCTATCGGCGCAGTTTGATCACACCCTCAGCCGGCGCATCAGTCACCGCAATCAAATTCGCATCCTGGCCAATTACACCGTGTTCGATTTCGATGACCTGTTGCCCCAGATTCGCAGCTTTGTGTTCCGCAAACTGATCTACAACGACTCCCTGAGCATCGCCCTGACGCCCAACCTGACCCTGTTCACCATGTATCAACTGGAAAAAGAGGACAACGGCACCTTTTTCAAGGAATTGTTTGCTCAGCAGATCACCAAAGAGCAGACCGCCCATTACCTGACCGTGAATTTGCAGCATCGAAATATCTGGGGGTTCCAGTTGACCACCGGCATCTCCCTGTTCCGGCGGGATGAGTGGCGCCTGAACGTGGGGCCGATTGCCGGGCGGCAGAAGGTGCGGGAGTTCCGGAGCCTTACCCCCCGACTGACCCTGACCTATACCGCCGGCAGGCGCCTGCTGCTGTTTCTCACCTATGCCCCCAACCGGGCCACCGACTTCGGAACGGTGGTGCAGCGGTTCACCAGCGGGAATATCCGCCTGCAATATCGCCTGTAACCGGCGCTTCCGATTTGCATAATTCCTCCCCGACCGATAAATTGCCTGAAACGGATTGCAATCCTAACCCGGGAGACCTGTCATGTTGCGATTGCCTTCGCTGGATGAACTGCGCCGGGAGGCGGTGCATACGGTAAAGCGCTTTCCCCTGACCCTGCTGTGCGCCCTGGTCGGCACCGTGGCGATGCTCAACCTGATTGAGGAGCCGCCCCAGGCTCAGCAAAACCTGCTCCTCCGTGTGCTCCTCACCGCGTTGCTGGGGGTGCCCTTTTCCATCGCCCTGATAGTGGCGGCGGAGCGGTGGAGCAGGAATGTTGGGAGGCGGTTGCTGGTGCAATTGGGCGGCGCGGTGCTACTGGCGGGCTACTTCTCCGCTTTTCCCACCAACCTCACCGACGCTCCCGCATTTCATTTTATCCGTCTGGCAATCCTGCTGGTCGGCGCTCATCTTCTGGTAGCGGTTGCCCCGTATTTGCGAAAAGGCGAGATCAACGGGTTCTGGCAATACAACAAAACCCTGTTTCTGCGAATCCTGATCGCCCTTTTTTATTCCCATGTGCTGTATCTGGGCCTGGTGATCGCGCTTGTCTCTATTGACGTTCTGTTTGGGGTGAACATTCCCGGCAAGCGTTTTCCCCAACTGTATGTGACTATCCTGGGGATGTTCAACACCTGGTATTTTCTGGCCGGGGTACCGGAGGATTGGGAGTCGCTGGAAAAGGATCGGGGCTATCCCGGAGGGTTGCGGGTATTTTCCCAGTTCATCCTGTTGCCCCTGGTGGGGTTGTATCTGCTGATCCTGTATGCCTACGAGGCCAAAATTATTCTGGAGTGGAACTGGCCCAAAGGCTGGGTGGCTTATCTGGTGCTAGGGTTTTCCATCGCGGGAATTCTGGCTCTGCTGCTGGTGTACCCCCTGCGTAACGATCCCAACCGGCGCTGGGTTCAAACCTTCTGGCGCTGGTATTATGTGGCCTTGATTCCCCCGGTGATCATGCTGTTTCTGGGGATCCTGCGGCGGCTCTCCGATTACGGCTTTACCGAGAGGCGCTACATTGTGCTGGTGCTGGCCCTGTGGCTGGCCGGGATGGTGGGATACTTCATTTTCAGTAAGGCCAAGAGCATCAAAGTGATTCCCGGCACCCTGGGGTTGCTGGCCTTCCTGATCTCCGTCGGTCCCTGGGGAGCGTTCGCCGTCTCCAAACACAGCCAGTTGGGGCGACTGGAGAAGCTGTTCAGTCAATACGAAATGTTGCCGGAGGATAGCAGGCTCCATCCCCTGCGCACGGCCATCAACTCTGAAGCGTATGACAATATCTACTCGATATTAAATTATTTGCTGGAGGTTCATGGAGAGGAAGCCCTGTATCCCTGGTTGCCGGAGGAATGGCGATCCGCTCTGGATAGCGCCTCCACCGTGTCTCAGAAATTGCATGCCCTGCTAACCCTGACCGCGCTGGATTCCATGAGGGTAAACTATAAGGAGCTTTTTTACCTTGTCGATGAGGGCAGGCGGCGGGGAATTCCGGTAAGCGGCTTTGATGTTGCCGTTTTCCTGATGGGATCCAATTGGGTACATACCGATGAAAAGAACATCACTTTTCCCATCGGCCGGGATTCTCTGCAAATACAGTACGATCTGAACCATTGGGCGATTCAGGTTACCGGATTACCGGAGAGTTCCCGGCAGCAAACCTTACCGTTAACGTCGCTGAAGCCGTGGCTACTCCAGAACCGTTCCCTTTTAACATCGGAAGAGTATGGTAGCACCGACATGCCTCCGGATGTTCCCACGCCGGAATACCGGGGGAAAGATGTTCACCTGCGGCTGCATCTCCACAGTCTGAACGGGTACTTCGTCGCCGGCGACTCCGTTGCCATTACCGACCTGGAAGGCACGCTGTTGCTGAAGATGAACCCCCCGCCGGGCAGATGATCCCGGCGCAGCTATGGTATGGCGTTTGGGAATTGGTGACGGAGAAGAGTTTTGCCCGAATTTACCAAAGCGGGGAAGCGGAGAAAGATCAGATGACGTTTATCTCGCCGGTAAGGGGTATTAACCCAACATTACGCAATACGCACTACGCAATCCGCTTCCCGCCGTTTATCTTTCGATTTTCATCTTTCATCTTCAGGGCAAATCAAACTATTCCCCCAGCAGTACCGAGATTTCCACGATGGTTCGCCGGGGATCCAGATTCATATACCGGGCCCGGATCAGGCTTCCGGGTTTGACCGGTTGGGGCGGGGTCAGTCCTCCCAGGGAAAGCAGATCTCCTTTTTTTAATTTCATCCCTCGCTTGTGCACCTCGTTTTTCAGCCACATCACCGCATTGAGGGGATGCCCCAACAGATCCCGGCCAAAGCCCCCGCCGATCACGGTGGTATCCTGAGCGATTTTGGCCTCGAACTCGCTGAGGCGCTGCATCCAGTCGCCTTCCGGGGTGATGGGAATGGGATCGCCCATGATGCCCAGCCGGGCCCCGGCGTTAACCGCCACCAGCGCGGCGGCGTTCAGGGGCACATCTTCGGCATAGGCCAGGTCCGGCAGCTCGATGAAAGGAATCACCGCATCCAGATATTGCAGGGCCTCGGCGGTGGTACGGGCTTGATTGATCCGCTCATCCCCCACCCGCACCAGCAGATCCAACTCGAACATGGGCCGGGCGCCGAAATCGGCGGAGATGGTGGCACCCTGAGGAAGCAGCATCCTTTCCAGCAGCACGCCCATGATGGGGTGATGCACCCCGAACCGCTGCTGCGCCTTTTGAGAAGTTAATCCCACCTTGTAGCCGACCACCGGCCCGTACTGTTCCTGGAGCCTTTTCACGAAAGCCGCCTGCGCCTGATAGGCCGCCTCCAGGGTCATGGAAGTGTCGGCGGAAGGGATGGGGGTTCGGCTCAGGAACAGTTCCGCCGGGGAAGCGGAAGGTTCCCCGGACCGATTACAACCGCTGAACGAGATGACAAGCCCGAAAATGACCGCGCAGATCGCCGCGGTATGGATGCGCGCTTTCATTATGTGCTCCTCACAGGTTTTCTCTCGTATCCAAGTCATTCATTAGCCGCCCGGTGCAAAATGCCCGGCCACATAGTGCTCTTTCAAGGTTTGGATGACAGGAAAAACCCGTCACTTTAAATTTGAAAGAACAATAGTGCGTATTTCGCATAGCGTAACAAACTTTACGCAATACGCTTTACGCAATAGGTCTCTTCCCCGGTGTCCGGTACTCATTCTCCAATGCAACCCGCCAAATTTACCGGCATTCTGTGCCCCAACGAAACCTAAACACAAAAGGCTCCCACCGGGGGAGCCTTTTGCGATACAAAGGTAGTGGTTGGCAAATCAGTACATGCCGCCCATACCGCCACCGCCGGCAGGAGCAGGTTCTTCCTTTTCGGGAATTTCCGAAACCACCGCTTCGGTCATCAGCAGCAGCCCGGCCACGGAGGAGGCGTTCTCCACGGCGGTGCGGGTCACTTTGGTGGGATCGATGATCCCGGCCTTGACCATATCGTCTTCAAACTGCTCGGTAGCCGCGTTGAAACCGAAGTTGCCTCCGGCTTCCCGAACCCGCTGCACGATCACCGCCCCTTCCAGACCGGCGTTGGCCACGATCTGGCGGATGGGTTCTTCCAGGGCCCGGCGCACAATGGTCACGCCGATCTGACGGTCGCCTTCCAGATTCAGCTTTTCCAGCGCCGGCAGCGCCCGCAGCAGGGCCACCCCACCGCCGGGGATAATCCCTTCTTCCACCGCCGCACGGGTGGCATGCAGAGCGTCTTCCACGCGAGCCTTCTTCTCTTTCATTTCCACTTCCGTGGCCGCCCCGATCTTCAGCACCGCCACACCACCGGCCAGCTTGGCCAGCCGCTCTTGCAACTTCTCCCGATCGTAATCGGAGGTGGTGTTTTCGATCTGCTTGCGAATCTGGGCGATGCGGGCCTGAATGTCTTCCGTCTTCCCGGCACCTTCCACGATGGTGGTGTTATCCTTGTCAATCACGATTCGCTTGGCCTGACCCAGATCGCTGAGCACCGCGTTCTCCAGCTTGAAGCCGGCCTCTTCGCTGATCACCCGGCCGCCGGTAAGGATGGCAATGTCTTCCAGCATGGCCTTCCGCCGATCTCCGAAGCCGGGCGCCTTCACCGCGCACACCCGCAGGGTGCCCCGCAGCTTGTTCACCACCAGCGTGGCCAGGGCTTCGCCTTCCACGTCCTCGGCGATGATCAGCAGAGACTTGCCGGTCTGGGCCACCTTTTCCAGCACCGGGAGCAGATCCTTCATGGAAGAGATCTTCTTGTCGTGGATCAGCACCAGAGCGTCTTCCAGCACCGCTTCCATGTTGTCCGGATTGGTAATGAAGTAAGGGGAAAGGTAACCGCGGTCGAATTGCATCCCTTCCACCACTTCCAGGGTGGTTTCGGTGGATTTGGCTTCTTCCACGGTAATCACGCCGTCTTTGCCCACTTTCTCCATGGCATCGGCGATCAGTTCCCCGATGGTCATATCGTTATTGGCGGAGATGGCACCCACCTGAGCGATTTCGGTCTTGCTTTCGATGGGGCGGCTGAGCTTCTTCAGTTCCTCTACCACCACTTTCACCGCTTCGTCAATGCCCCGTTTGATTTCGGTGGCGTTGGCCCCGGCGGTGACGTTCTTCAACCCTTCGTTGAAAATCGCCTGCGCCAGCAGGGTCGCGGTGGTGGTGCCGTCGCCGGCGTCGTCGCTGGTCTTGGAGGCCACTTCCTTGACCATCTGGGCGCCCATGTTTTCCACCGGATCATCCAGTTCGATCTCCTTCGCCACGGTGACCCCGTCTTTGGTGACCGTGGGAGCGCCGAATTTCTTCTCAATGACCACGTTGCGACCTTTCGGTCCCAGGGTAACTTTCACGGCTTCCGCCAGCTTATCCACGCCCGCTTTCAACCGGGAGCGAGCTTCGGCATTGTACTCAATTTGCTTTGCAGCCATAATGTATTCTCCTCATTAATGGTTAGATGATTTCCCTGTGGTTACACGATCTTACTTTTCCACGACGGCCAGAATATCGCTTTCCCGCAGGATCAGGAATTCTTCCCCGTCGATTTTGATTTCGGTGCCGGAGTATTTTCCATACAGCACCACATCTTCCATCTTCACTTCCAGCGGAACACGCTTGCCGTTTTCATCCAGCCTGCCCGGGCCAACGGCCACGACCCGCCCGCGCATGGGTTTTTCTTTAGCCGTATCGGGCAGAATGATGCCACTGGGGGTTTTCTCTTCCTCTTCCAGGGGCTTCACCAGTACGCGATCAGCCAGTGGTTTAACCTTCATAACTACCTCCTTGTTTTGTGGTTTTATCTGGTTGGTTATAAAAGAGTTAAGACCGAATTTTAGCACTCATTTCTCAAGAGCGCCAATAATATATGGTCAGGGGTGGGGTTAATCAAACGAAAAATGAAATTTCGGCACCCACTGCGAATACTTGCTCAAAAATTTGGATTTTTTCCTCAAAACCGGTAACTTCATGGGCAAGAAGCCGTTCCGGAAAGAGAGATCAGGTGGGCATTCGCGGGGAGGAAACCGAGGGAGCCTGAACCATGAAGGCGGAGGCCATCATATCCGGATTGCGTTCTACAGCTTTAACGGCGGGATCTGGGTATCCCGACGATGAGGAGCTATGGCAGGCCATTCGTCAGGGAGAGGAAGAGGCTTTAACCACCCTGTTCCGCAAATATTTTGCCCCGCTGTATAACTATGCCATGAGTCTCTCCCCTCAGCAGCCCCTGGCAGAAGACGCCATCCAGGAAATTTTTCTCTACATCTGGCACAAGCGGGATCAGTTGCACTTTTCCCAATCGGTGCGGGCATATCTGTTTCGTTCGGTGCGCTACTACGTGCTGCATACGCTATCTCAGCGGGAACGTCGGGAGTCATCGGTAGAGGAAATGGAGGATAGATATCCGGATGAGGCGTTTACTCCGGAGGAGCAGTTGATTTTCGAGGAAAGCGTCCGTCTGGAGCAGGAGCGCATTCATCAGGCGCTGCGGAAGCTTCCCGTGCGGCTCCGGGAAGCGCTGTATCTGAAGACTTACCAGGGACTCACCCACCGGGAAATTGCCGCGGTGATGAAAATTTCTCCTCAGGTAGCGCGCAATTACATCTCCCAGGCCTACCGTCGGCTGCAGAAGATCCTCATACTCGAATAATGCGTATTGCGTATTGCGTAGTCGATCCATTACGCAATACGCCGGTTGACATTTCACACCGTCACCGGC
>CAYQGB010000052.1:4307-17378 GCA_964416895.1 uncultured Calditrichaceae bacterium | reverse complement strand
CATCCACCGTAATTACGTTTCACGCATCACGTTTCACGATGCCTTTCCTGCATCTCCGGATGTACCCCGAACTCGGTGGCCTGACAGGCTGGAAGCCTGTCCTACACGTATCACGAGGGTTTCAGAAAACCTGCCCGGCCGAACCCCCCCGGTATCCGGAATCAAACCTCCAGAAGTTCAGGCTACAGGATATCAACCGGATCCACATCAATTTGCAGGCTGACCGGCCATTTTTTCACTTCCGGATTTTTGTACAGGCGCTCTTTGAGCACATGGCGCAGATAGGTCATGGCGGGATCTTTATCCCGGGGCTGTTTGATAAGCACATGGTAGCGGTAGCGATTGTTGATCCGTGCCAGCGGCGCCGGGGCCGGGCCTAACACCACAAACCGTTTCTCCTTGTTGGCCTGCCAGAGGAATTTCGCCACCGCCCGGGCGTAATGCAGCACCTGATCTTCTGCTTCCCCGCTGATGCGCACCAGACACAGCCGGGAAAACGGGGGGTAGTTGAGATGCTTGCGCGTCTCCAGCTCCCGGGCGAAAAATCCCCGATAGTCATGGGTGTGGAGATAGCGAAAAATGTAGTGATCGGGATCGAAGGTCTGGATGACCACTTCCCCGCCCTGGGCGCCCCGCCCGGCCCGGCCGGCCGCCTGCACCAGCAACTGGAACACCTTCTCCGCCGCCCGAAAATCGGGAAAGTGCAACCCCTGATCGGCATTGATCACCCCCACCAGCGTCACCCGTCCGAAATCCAGCCCTTTGGCGATCATCCGGGTGCCGATAAGGAAATCCGCCTCATAGCGACGGAATTTTTCCAGTAGCCGGGCATGGTCATCCTTCCGGCGAGTGGTATCCTGATCCATGCGCAAAATGCGCCCGTGGGGAAAGTGCGCCCGGGCTTCTTCCTCGATGCGCTGGGTGCCGATCCCTTTGAACAGAATGTCGATTCCCCGGCAATTGGGGCACTCGTCGGGAGCGGCCTGCACGTGGCCGCAGTAATGGCAGCGCAGGTTGCGCCCCTGAGCATGATAGGTCAGGGTGATGTCGCAGTTGGGGCACTTCTCGATATGCCCGCACTCACGGCACAGAATGTACGGCGAATACCCCCGGCGATTCTGCAACAGCATGGCCTGCTCCTTACACAGCAGGCGGGCCTCTAACTTGAGAAGCAGGTTCTCGGAAAAGATGGGCGGCGCGCCGGTGCGTCGCCACTCCTGACGGCAATCCACAATTAACGTTCGGGGAAGTTCCCGGGTACCGATCCGCACCGGTAGATGGAAATACGCATACTTCCCCGTCTCGGCATTGTACAGACTCTCAAAGCTGGGCGTGGCCGACCCCAACACCACCGGAATCCGGTTCAGATAGGCCCGATACAGGGCCACATCCCGGGCGTTGTAATGGGGCACCCCGTCGCTCTGCTTATAACTGCTTTCGTGTTCCTCATCCACGATGATCAGCCCCAGATGCTTAAACGGGGCAAACACCGCCGAGCGGGGGCCGATGACGATGGAAAATTTCCCCTCCCGGATTTTGTGCAGCACCTCCACCCGCTCTCCGGCGGAAATCCGGCTGTGGATCACCGCCACCCGGTCGCCGAACTCGTTGCGGAAGCGGGAAGTGGTCTGGGGCGTGAGCACGATTTCGGGAACCAGCAAAATGGCCTCCCGCCCCTGTTCCAGCACCCGACGGATCAGTTCGATGTAAATCCGGGTCTTGCCGCTGCCGGTGATGCCGTGGAGTAGAAACGCTTTATGCTCCTGCCGTTCCCTTAAGTAGGGGGTAACCCGGTCGATAAACGCCGCCTGCTCCGGAGTCAATTCAATCGCTTTAGGCTCCTCGGTAAACACCACCTCCTGACGGCGTTCCACTTCCACCTGCCATCGACGGAGCACCCCTTCCTTTTCCAGCCGCCGGAGCAAAGCGGAGGGAACCTGCAACTCCCGCAACTGTTCCCGGGTGAACGTCCCGCCTTCCTGCAACAGTTCGATGACCTCCCGGGCGCGGGCGTAACGGGGCTGGTCGTTTTCCAGATATTTGTTTCGGGCGACCTCCGGCCACTCCTCTTCCGGCATCAATTCAAAGCAATCCTCGGTTTTGAACACTTGTTTGGGCCGCGGAGGGGCGTAGCGGGTTTCGGCCAGTTCCATCTGTCGCAGCCGATGGATGCGATACATCAGGCCCTTCTTGCGCAGGGCTTTCTCCAGTTTAGCCACGGAAATCCATTCCTCGGCAGAAAGGTGCTCCCACACCGCCAGCAGGGCCGGGGTCAACTCCGTCGGCGCGGCTCCATCTCGACGCCGCACCTCCAGGGCGGTCTTATGCAGATTCACATCGGGATGGATCAACCGATAGGCTTCTCCCAGATGGCAGATGTAGTATCCGGCAATCCAATCCAACAGGTGCAGCAAATCCGGCCCGATGAACGGCTCCGGGCTGACCACATCGTGGATGGGCTTGATATTTTCCACTCCCTCCGGGGGCCGATCGGTGCACTCCCGCACGATCCCGCCCAGGTACCGCTGCCCGAAGGGAACAATCACCTGCACCCCGGGGCGGGCCAGGTCGGCCAGTTCTTCGGGAACCGCATAGGTAAACGGGGCATCCACCGGAATGGGCACCACCACCCGGGCGTAGCGATGATATCTGGAGGTCGGCATAAATCCCTGCGTGTTGATGATGGAGTTGAATACCTTCATCCCGCTGCGGCAAGGGAAACAAAATAATACACGCAACAGATGGACGAAAGAGGAATGTCACGAGCCTGAGTGAAAACCGCCAGACTCCCGGCGGCATTCCGGCGGATACTTCTCAAGCGCCGGAAAATAATTGAATCCGGGTTACCTGAAGAGTATATTTTGGCGGACAGGAGGTTCGCAAGATCAATCTGAGGTTTGGGGTACCTTGCCATTCAAGGAACGGCTAATCCATGAGACAGTTGAGAGAGGAATTGCCATGCCCGTAAACACGAAACAGGAAATCTTTTCATTGATCCGGGAATATCAAGACCAGATCAAGAAGCTGGGTGTACGAAGGCTGGGGCTATTTGGCTCCTTTGTACGCGGGCACCAGGATGGAAGTAGCGATGTAGATATGCTGGTAGAGTTCAAACCGGGGCATAAAACTTTTGATAACTTCATGCAGATGGTTTTTCTTTTAGAGTTACTTTTGGGTCAACAGGAGGTATAGTGTTACCATAATTTAGCTCAACCGGATGGGGTAATAGCACACACAGTGCATCAACATAGAGATCATCATTCAGGAGATCCCTTATGGCTGCATACGAATATTCCGAACCGGTTGCAAAACTCATCACCCTGGGAAAACCGGAGGGGTCAAATACCGAGTGGCTGGACTATACAGCCCTGGGCATTACAAAAGAGCACATTCCCGAACTCATTCGCTTGATGGAAGATAGAGACCTCTGGTTTGCGGAACCTCCCGAAGACATGCCAGAGGGTGAAACCATGCCGGAATGGTTTGCAGGAATTCATGCCTGGCGCGCGCTGGCCAGGCTGAAAGCGGAAGAAGCGATTCCTGCATTAGTAGAATATCTACGAACCATCGAGGAAAATGATAATGATTGGTATCTGGACGAGGCTCCAGATGTATTCGCCCAAATCGGCCCGGCGGCAATTCCACGCTTGACGCAGTACCTGGAAAATCCCGATAATCCGGAATTTTCCCGAGCCTGTGCGGCAATCTCTCTGGTACATATTGCTAAAACTTATCCGGAAACCCGGGATGGAGTGGTATCTACCCTGGCATCGCTTCTGGAAAATTACGAACAGCATGGAGATGTGGTAAATGCTTATCTGGTCGATGGGCTGATGGAACTGAACGCCGGGCTGGAGCACCTGGACATCATCCGGAAGGCATTTGAAGCCCACCGGGTGGACGTGATGCTCCGGGGAGATTTTGAAGACATTCAAGTGCAGTTGGGATTGAAAGAAAAACCGAAATCGCCGCTTCCCGTGTTACCTGATATTTTCAGGACACCTACTCCTAAATACAAATCCCGGAACAAGAAAAAAGCCCAGGCCCGAAAAATAGCCAAAGCCTCTCGGCGCAAAAACCGTCCCAAGAAAAAGAAGAAAAAAAAGAAATAATTGGGAATCAGGGAATACACTAAAAAGCCTGCCCCGTGATGACGGAGCAGGCTTTTCGATTCCAGAGGGCGTTAATTCGATTGGGGAAGGGAGATAGCCCGAGGGCTACTCTTTCACCACCCACACCTTAATATTTGCTTCCACTTCCGGATGCAGTTTGATGGGCACGGAATAGATGCCCAGCTCTTTGATCGGTTCTTCCAGAATGATCTTCCGCCGATCGATCTCGAATCCCTTTTCGGCCAGAGCGCCGGCGATATCCATGGTGGTCACCGAACCGAACATCTTTTCCTCTTCGCCCACCTTCACCGGAATGGTCACCGATACTTCACTCAGTTTTTCCGCCAGGGCCTCGGCCAGCTTGCGCTCCTTACGATGGCGATGCTGCTTCTGGCGCTTTTCCTCTTCCAGCATCCGGATGTAGTTGGGCTTCGCCGGATAGGCAATGCGTTTGGGAATCAGGTAGTTGCGGGCATATCCGGCCTTCACGGTCACCACATCCCCGGCGTTGCCCAGCCGTTCATGATCCTGTCGCAAAACAATCTTCATGGTCGCCATGATATTTCCCTCTCTCGATTCTGCCCGTCATGCTTACCGCTGAATATCCGACACAAACGGCAACAGGGCCAGATGTCGGGCGCGTTTCACTGCTTTGGTCAGCATGCGCTGCTGTTTGGCGGTGTTGCCGGAAGTTCGCCGGGGAACGATCTTACCCTGTTCGTTCAGATAGCGAACCAGCAGCTTGGTATCCCGAAAGTCGACGAATTGAATTCCCGCCTCACTCAGGCGGCTGACGCGTTTTTTCCGTTGTCGAAGGGTGTTGCGTTTATTCCGGGCCATGGTTTATTTCCCCTCCGTTGTTTCATCTTCCGAACTCTCCTGTTCCACTGCGGGGGCTTCTTCTTCCGCAGTGCCATTGTTGTCCACCGTCACGGCGGATTCTTCAGCTCCCCCTTCGGCGACGGCCTGGCCTTCGGCCGGGGCGGTAGTTTTCTCCCCTTCCGCTTCAGTGGAAGCCGCCGTCTCCGAGGCTTCTGCCGGGGCTTCCGATCGTTCGGCCAGTTGCGCCCGGGCTTCTTCCGCCCGACGAGCCGCTTCTTCCTGAGCCTTCTTCTCCCGCTTTTCATTCAAACGGCGTTGCGCCAGCTCCTCTTTGCTGACCACATAGGTCAGGTAGCGCAACACCCGGTCGTTCAACCGGTACTCTTCTTCGATGATACGGGGGATATTGAGGCGGCTGTTGGCGGTAAACTCAATTTCCACGTAGTATCCGTGGGTTCGCTTTTTAATCTCGTAGGCCAGGCGACGCTTGCCCCACGGATTAACCCGCTGGATGACCCCGCCGTGATCCTCGATCAACTGAGTGATCCGGCTGGTCACCGTGTCGACTTCCTCGGGATTCTGAGAAATATCGACGATGAAAATCGTACAATACAGCTTATCCATTGAGATCCTCCTGTGGTCTTACGGCCCCGCCCGGTTCATCGGCGGAGCAGGATGGTGAATCTGTTTATCGGTACAAAAGCGGCGCAAATATAATAGCCCAATGCGCCGAATTCAAATCCAAAGGAAATTATCACGAAATCAACGGGGCAATCACCAGCGATACCACGCTCATCAGCTTGATGAGAATGTTGAGCGACGGCCCGGAAGTATCTTTGAAGGGATCGCCCACGGTATCCCCCACCACGGCGGCTTTGTGGGGATCGGAGCCTTTGCCGTAGGTTTTCCCATCCACGGTAAATCCGGCTTCGATCATCTTTTTGGCATTGTCCCAGGCGCCCCCGGCGTTGGCCTGAAAGATAGCCATCAGCACTCCGGAAACGGTGACGCCGGCCAGCAGGCCACCCAACATCTCCGGCCCACCCAGGTAGCCCACCGCCACCGGGGTCACCACCGCCAGCACTCCGGGCACGATCATCTGTTTGATGGCCGCCCGGGTGGAAATTTCCACGCACTCCCCATACTGAGCAGCCCCGTCGGCAGCCTCAAAAGTCTCCTGATCCTTCTTAGACCATTCATGGAAATCCTTGCCCTGATTCCGCTGCATCACTTCCAGAGCCGCCTTCAACGCGGGGATGTTCCGAAACTGACGGCGCACCTCTTCAATCATAAACATGGCTGCCCGCCCCACCGCCTGCATGGCAATGGAGGAAAACAGCAGAGGCAACATTCCTCCCACAAACAGCCCGGCCATGACGTTGGCCTTGGAAATATCGATGGATTCGATATGGGCGGCGGTCATAAAAGCTCCGAACAGCGCCAGGGCGGTCAGGGCAGCCGAGCCGATGGCAAAGCCCTTGCCGATGGCCGCAGTGGTATTTCCCACCGCATCTAATTTATCCGTCCGGCCGCGCACCTCTTTGGGCAACTCGGCCATCTCGGCGATCCCCCCGGCATTATCCGAAATGGGGCCGTAGGCATCCACGGCCAGCTGAATGCCGGTGTTGGAGAGCATCCCCACCGCCGCAATGGCGATCCCATACAGCCCTCCGAATTGAAACGCGCTCACAATGGCCACGGCAATGATTAGAATGGGCAGGGCGGTGGAACTCATTCCCACCGCCAGTCCGGCAATAATGTTGGTGGCGGTTCCGGTCAACGATTGGCGGGCAATGGTGATCACCGGGCGTTTGCCCACCCCGGTAAAGTATTCCGTGATCACCCCGATGAGCACTCCGGCAATCAACCCGATGATGGTAGCGAAGAAAATACCGGTGGCAGTCATCTCCCGGGTCACGTTAAACAGCGGATCGTGAAAGGTCCACCGTTCCGGGAGCATCCAGTGAATGATAAACCAGGAAGCAATGATCATCAGGAAGGAAGAACCGAACTCCCCGGTGTTTAAGGCGGCCTGGGGATTTCCGCCTTCTTTTACCCGAACAAAAAAGGTGCCGGCAACGGAGAGCACAATGCCTACTCCGGCCAGCGCCAGGGGCAACAGCACCGCCGAGAGTCCGTTAAAATTATCCTGAAACCCCGAGGCCGCAAAGGCCGCTCCCAACACCATGGTGCCGATGATAGAACCGACGTAGGATTCAAACAGGTCGGCGCCCATACCGGCCACATCTCCCACATTATCGCCCACGTTATCGGCGATGGTGGCCGGATTCAGGGGATGGTCTTCGGGAATGCCCGCCTCGACTTTCCCCACCAGATCCGCGCCCACATCGGCGGCTTTGGTGTAAATTCCTCCGCCCACCCGGGCAAACAGGGCGATAGAGGAAGCGCCGAAGGAAAAGCCGGTAATAACGGTAATGACCCGGGCCAGATTTTCCGGGCCGTTTACCCCAAACCAGTTGCTATACAACAGAAACAGGACGCTCAGCCCCAGCACGCCCAGGCCAACCACACCCAGCCCCATTACCGAGCCACCGGCGAAGGCGACTTCCAGGGCCGGCCCCAGCCCCTTCCGGGCGGCGTTGGTGGTACGCACGTTGGCTTTGGTGGCCACCCGCATGCCGATAAACCCGGCCAGCCCGGAACACAACGCCCCGGTGATGAAAGACAGGGCCACCACCGGATGAGACCCGTTCTGATGCTGGGCGCTCACCGCCAGCAGAATCGCCACCGACCCCACAAAAACCGCCAGCACCCGATACTCCGCCTTCAGAAAGGCCATGGCTCCCTCGGCGATATGGGTGGCAATTCGCTGCATCTTTTCCGTTCCCGGTTCCTGTTTGGAAATCCAGGCCGATTTCCACACGGTATACAAAAGCCCCAATACCCCCGCAATCAAACTCAGCAGTACCAGCGTCTGCGCAGTCACGATGACTCCTCCTTTTCCAGGTTCTCAGTCTGCCAGTATATTCCGATTAAACCGACTCATGGTTTTCTCAATCCCCTCCTGCACAAACGATTCCACGGCGTCGGCAGCCCATTCCAGAATCAAGGGAAGATGCTTCTGTTCTTCCCTGGAGAAAGGGGACAATACATAAGAACGGGCATCTCGAAATCCGTTGCCGATGCCGATTCTCAGGCGGGCAATCTGGTTGGTATTCAAGGTATCAAAAACGGAGAGCAGTCCCTTCTGGCCTCCGGAACTGCCGGATGGCCGCATCCGAATGGTGCCAAAGGGAAGATGAAAGTCATCACAAATGAGGAGCAGGCGGGAGAGATCGGTGATGTGATAATAATCGAGCACCTGCCGAACGGCGACGCCGCTTAAGTTCATAAAGGTTGTGGGCTTAACCAGCAAAACCGGCGCCTGATCGATCTGAATTCGGGATTGCAGGTACTGCCCTTTGCCTTTGGAGAACGAACCATGATGCCGTTTCGCCAGCGCCTCCACTACCAGAAAGCCCACATTATGCCGGGTCATTTCATATGCTTTCCCGGGGTTTCCCAATCCCACAACCACGTGCAACGTTCCATCCCACCATCAAATACCCGCCGGTGATTAACTCTCTTCCGCTTCCTCTTCTTCCTTCTTCGCACCGATCACTTCCGGTTCGGTAATCTCTTCTTCCTCTTCGGTCACCGCTTCTTCCACGGCCACTCTGGGCGCTTCCACCACTGCAATGGTCAGATCCGGTTCTTCCAGAATGGTAACATTTTCAAAGTGCAAATCCTTAACGTGCAGGGCATCGCCAAGCCCCAGATGAGAAATATCCACCTCCAGGGCTTCCGGGATGTCTTTGGGGAAGCATTCGATATCAATTTCGTGGATCAGGTGTTCCAGAATTCCCCCTTCTTTAACCCCCTTAGAAGTTCCCGTGAGCACCAGGGGTACCGTCACCTGAATTTTCTCACCCATGATCACGCCCTGAAAATCCACGTGGATAATATCATCCGTCACCGGATGGTACTGCACCTCTTTCAGCACGCACTTGCGGGGGGATTTTTCTCCCTCGATTTTCAGATCCACCAGCCCATGCCCATGCTGAACGAAATGGGACAGGGCTTTGAAGTCGAATTGGAGAGGGATGGGGGCTTCCCCATGTAAATAGAACACTCCCGGTACCCATCCTTCCCGACGCAATCGACGGGCGTTTCGGCTTCCCTTCAGGTCTCGTCTTTTTGCTTCTACCGCAACCGTAGCCATATTGACTCCTTACAGTTTAATGAAAAAGTGCAAGTAGAAAATTCTACTTGCACTCGCGCCACCTTACACACGTGTGCTGGGGTGCCAGGATTCGAACCTGGGATCCCGGGGCCAGAACCCGGTGCCTTTACCGCTTGGCCACACCCCAATACAGAAACCCACTCTCGAAACTTTCTTGCTGGGGTGCCAGGATTCGAACCTGGGAATGCCGGGACCAAAACCCGGTGCCTTACCGCTTGGCTACACCCCAGTAGATAACGTCACATAAAACCGCCTCAAATCGCCAAAAAGCGGCGAAAATATAACACCCCTCTGAAAGGTTGTCAAGGTCAATGTGAATTTCATCCGAATCGTTTGGATTTGTCTTTCGGGAAACATTAAATTTGGTTCTTCACAACAAGTTCCGGGACGTATGCTAAAATTCATCCACATTCGCAACTTTGCCCTGGCGGAGGATCTGCAGATCGAATTCCAGCCGGGGCTGAACATTCTCACCGGAGAAACCGGCGCAGGCAAATCCATTCTGGTGGGCGCCATCGCCGCCGTGCTGGGTGAACGGGTGTACACGGAAGTGATTCGCACCGGCTGTGACCGGGCATTCGTGGAAGCCGTGGTAGATGTTTCCAATCTGGCAACCGTGAGAGACCTGTTAGAAACCAAAGGCATCCCGGCAGCGGAGGAACTGTTCCTCCGCCGGGAAATTCCCCTGAAAGGGAATTCCCGGGCGTTTATCAACGATGTGCCGGTGACGGTGACCACTTTAAAAGAGGTCGGCGACCTGCTGGTGGATATCCACGGGCAGCATGAGCATCAGAGTTTGCTGCGCCGGGAGACGCATCGGCGGTTGCTGGATGCTTTTGGTCAATTAGCCCCGTTACTGGAAGCGGTGGCGGCGGCCTACCACCGGGTGAAGGATTGCGAAACCGCGCTGAAAGAATTGCAGCAACGCCAACAGGAACTGACCGAGAAATACGACCTGTATGAATTTCAATATCAGGAGATTGAAAAAGCGGGATTAACTCCCGGAGAGGACGCCGCCCTGGAACAGGAGCGCCGGTTGCTGGCCAATGCGGAAAAGCTGTTCGAACTTTCGGCGGAGTTAACCCGGCTTTTTGGGGAAGATGAATTTAACCTTCTGGATGCCGTGGGAGAAGCCGACCACCGTCTGCGGGAACTGGCCCAATTTGACCCGGAGATGCACAAACTGTACGAGGAATTTACCGGGGCGCGCATCGTGATGGAGGAAACCTCCCGGGCCATCGAAGAATTCCAGGCCCGATTGGAATTCGATCCCCGGCGGCTGGAAGAGGTAGAAGCCCGCCTGAGCCTGATCGGCCAGCTCAAAAAGAAATACGGCCCGACCATCGAGGATATTCTTCGTTATCAGGAACAGATTAAAGAGGCCCTGAATCTCAAAGAGAATTATCAGTTTGAAATTGAACGCCTGAAGCAGGAATATAACCAGGCGGTTCAGGCATACACCGAGCAGGCGCAGCGTCTCTCCGCCGCCCGGCGGCAAGCAGGGGATGTGCTGGAACAAAAGGTGCAAACCCTGCTGAACGAACTGGGGATGCCCCGCACCCGGTTCCAGGTCAGTTTGCAGCGGGAGGAAAACGCTCAGGGCATCTTTCGACAAAACGGGCGACGCTTTCGGGGAGACGCCACGGGAGTGGATCAGGTGGAATTTTTCATCTCTCCCAATCCGGGAGAAGACTTTAAGCCCCTGAACAAGATCGCTTCCGGGGGAGAGATTTCCCGGATTATGCTGGCGCTGAAGAGCATTCTGGCGGAAAACGATGCCGTGCCCACTCTGATTTTTGATGAGATCGACAGCGGCGTATCCGGGCGGATCGCTCAGGCGGTGGGGCGGGCTATTCGACAACTCAGCCGCAGCCATCAGGTGTTGTGCATTACCCACCTGCCTCAAATCGCCTCCCAGGGAGATGTACACTTCACAGTGGAAAAATATGTGGAAGACGGGCGCACCTACACCCGCATCTTCCCTCTCTCGGAAGAGCAGCGGGTAGAAGCCATCGCCCGGCTGATGGCCGGGGAACGGATTTCCGAAACGGTAATGGAAAGCGCCCGGCAACTCATCGAAGAAAGTCGGAGTGGATAAGCCGGATGGACAAATTTGTCATTGAAGGAGGGGTTACCCTTCGGGGAGAAGTGCCCGTCAGCGGATCGAAGAATGCCGCGCTGCCCATCATCACCGCCTGCCTGCTGGCGCCGGGCGTATACACCCTGCGCAATATTCCCCGTCTGCGGGATGTGCGCACCATCGCCCACCTGATGCGGATCATCGGCGCAAAGGTCGAGCAGGAGAATCATACCCTGCGGGTGGATACCACCCACGCGGATTTTCCCGAAGCCCCCTACGAGCTGGTAAAGACCATGCGAGCCTCGATCTACGTGTTGGGGCCGTTGCTGGCGCGCTTCGGCAAAGCCCGGGTATCCCTGCCCGGCGGGTGCGCCTGGGGGCCTCGCCCGGTGGATTTGCACATCAAAAGCATGGAACAACTGGGGGCCTCGGTGGAGCTGGATCGGGGCTACATTACCGCCCGTGCCCGTAAGCTGCGCGGCGCTCATCTGTATTTCGACGTATCCAGCGTGGGCGCCACCGGCAACGCCATGATGGCCGCAGTGCTGGCGGAAGGAGAGACGGTCATTGAGAACGCCGCCGAGGAACCGGAGATCGTTAATTTAGGCGAGTTTCTCATCCGCATGGGAGCGCGTATTCAGGGGCTGGGCACCAAGCGGGTTGTTATCGAAGGGGTGAAGGAACTGCATCCCACCGATTTTACGGTTATTCCCGATCGCATCGAGGCGGGCACGTTTCTGGTGGGGGGCATGCTCACCCGGGGAGAGATCACCCTGACCCACTGCCGCCCGGATCATCTCCAGGAGGTGCTGGCCAAGCTCCGGGAGGCGGGAGCCGAAATCGCGATTCACAATTCCACCATCCATCTGCGGGCGCCGGAAGTGATCCGCCCGGTGGATGTGGTGACCAACGTCTATCCCGGATTTCCCACCGATATGCAGGCGCAGTGGACTGCCCTGATGGCCCTGGCGCAGGGCAGCAGTGTGGTAACCGATACCATCTATCCCGATCGGTTCACTCACATTCCGGAATTGCGCCGGCTGGGTGCAGAAGTGGAGCGGAAAAACAATTCCGCGTTCATCCGGGGGGTGCGGCGGTTAATCGGAGCGCCGGTAATGAGCACGGATTTGCGGGCCAGCGCCTGTCTGGTGCTGGCGGGACTGGCCGCCGAAGGGGTGACCGATATTCACCGGGTCTATCACATCGACCGGGGATATGAACGCATCGAGGAGAAATTGCAACAGTTAGGCGCCCGTATTCGCCGGGAAGACGACGGAAAGATG
The DNA here is from genome assembly GCA_964416895.1 of uncultured Calditrichaceae bacterium. Classification (GTDB taxonomy): domain Bacteria; phylum Calditrichota; class Calditrichia; order RBG-13-44-9; family J075; genus CAYQGB01. Next base: position 4,838 of record CAYQGB010000052.1, on the reverse strand, counting down.
TACTGAAATCATCGAAACTGAAGCATCTCACAGAAAGGGGCAATCATGCCGGTTATTACCCTTCCCCGAAGCGCGATCAAAAAGCTAACCGATGAGGTGGTGGTTATCGAAATTCCGGAAAATATACTTCGGAGATCGTACGCAGATATTGGCAGTATTCGAAAGTCGTGGGGATTGTTGAAAGGAAAAGCTTCTCAATGGTTGGAATACGTGGAACAGAGCCGCAAAGAATGGGATCGAGAAAGATGACGCGCTACTTTCTGGATAGCAACGTTTGTATCTATCATTTTGACGGCGCTCCAGAGACCCAAAGTTTTTTTGCTTCCTTAACTCCTGAAGAAGACAAACTTTTTTATTCCTTCATAACCCGCATCGAGTTGTTGGGTTATCCTAAACTTACCTCCCGGGAAAAACGCGAAATAGATGCGTTTCTATCCGCATTTACAAAAGTGAACATGACGGATGAGATCGAGAACCTCGTCATCCGCCTTCGCCAATCGCGACGCATCAAAATCCCCGACGCAATTATTG
>CAYQGB010000052.1:0-4207 GCA_964416895.1 uncultured Calditrichaceae bacterium | reverse complement strand
CTCGTCATCCGCCTTCGCCAATCGCGACGCATCAAAATCCCCGACGCAATTATTGCCGCCTCGGCAATCTACACCGAGAGTGTTCTGGTAACCCGGAATGAGAAGGACTTTCGCAAGATCAAGGGATTGAAAGTGCTGAATCCGTTTGAGAAATCTGAGGGCTAATCCCGCGAGGAAGAGATTTCTTCAAACCCTCCCATTTCCAGAAAACCGATCATTGCGGCGCGCTTTTACCCCCTTCCAGAACAGCCATACCGTTCCGCCGATGGTCACGACCCCCGGTAGCAGCAGCAGCAAAAATCCCCAGTCGATAACAATCCCCCGGGTGGGATCATATTGAAAGCAGCTGAAGATGACGTTCTTCCGGGGAAGCGGATAAGCCGGGATAAATTCGCCTCGCAGTTCCCGAATGACTTCATACAGGCGCCCCGGCACCACGGTGGCGCCTACCAGGAACCGCACGATCACTCCCCCTCGCTGCACTCCGATTAACACCGCCGGATGATCAAACTGTTGCCGGGTGGAATCATATCGGGCCCAATATCCCACACTTTCGGCCAGCCGATGAATGTCTTCCGCCGAGGCGACTCCAAAGATCCAATTCTCATCCTCTTGCACCCCTGTGATGGTCGCCATGTTCTCCATTGATTCTACCGTATCATTGGGATCAAAGCTGATCACCACGATCCGATAATCTTTTCCCAATCCACCTACCTGAGGAATCACCGATTTCAATGAATGGGTGAAGGGATAGCAGACACCCCGACATCGGGTGTACACCATGGTGAACAACAGGGGAGTCTCCTGCCACAATTGGGAGAGGTAATAGTCTCCCCGGCGGGTGTGGATGAGTGCATCCGGCAGGGGGTGATAGATAAAGCGATCCTCCGGAGGAATCCCTCCCGAAGGCGGTCCTGGGGTCTGCCCGGCCAGAGGCCCGGCTGTGATGAACATCCACAGGATGCCCACCACAGCCAGCGATCGCCGGGATGCTATGTAGTGGAAAAGGCCTGGGTGCATCGTTTTCCAAACTCCCATAGATACCAGAAAATTCCCATTAATAGCAGTGCGATAAAGATAAGCGCCACAGTGGCATAACTTGAACCCTGTGCCACCAATTCCGGGTAAACGGCGTATCGTCGAGGCACAGAATTGGCGCCGGCCAGATAGAACATGCTCAGAAATCCATACGCGCCGACCAGCAGCAGTCCGGCAATAATGCTTTCCCTGCGACCATTTTCGGGAAGACCGCTCATCTCCCCGGCCAATTGATAGGAAAAGGCCAGAATCATGAACACCACTCCGGCCAGATAATAGGTATGAAAGTGAGCCGGCACCCAGAGGGTATTATGGAAACGGAAGTTTACCACGATGGTGGAATCCACCACCGCGGCCATTCCCCCGATGGCCCACCCCATTACTCCCAGAAAGAACAATACTGCCGGAAGCCGCCAGCGCATCCGGGAACCGAACACCAGCGCCAGCACGCTGATAATGGTGACCACCCCGGCGGGAACCGATACCAAATAGGAAACCACCTGGCCGATCTTCTGAAACCATCCCGGCTGCACAAAATCCATATATAAATGATGGAAATAGGCCAGATTCACCAACAGTAAGGAAGCGTTCCATGCTGCGGCCACCATCCACTTGGTGGTCAACCGACCCCGTTCGGCAAAAGCGGGCATCAGTTCATACACCATGGCCACTCCCAGATACATGGTGATGTTCACCAGCACATGCCCGAAGTAGAATACCAGGTTTTTCATCAGCAGGGCATCATTGGTGAATCCGGTGCCCACTCCCTCCACGATAAACAGCACCAGCAGCACCACCGCGGCCAGGAATCCGGCCAGCGCGGAGATCAAGCTAACCGTCACAATCAGGATCATCGGGGGAACGTCGCTCTCGGCCTGTTTACCGAACAATACCGGCCAGGCAAGGGCGCTGCTCAGGGAGTATTTTTGGGCAATGGCCCGGAGCATATCCAGCGTCCAGACGGTCCAGGCCACCCCGGCAATGGTCAGGAAAGCGAAAAACGCCACCGTGGCCCAGGGCCGCCACACATCCGCCGGATATAACGGCAGCGGATACAAAAAATACCACCCGGTGATAAACTTTCCCACCAAAGTTGCCAGCACCAGCAGTATCACTGCCACCAGAGTCGCCCAATATACCGCTTTATTGACCTTCAAACTGGGTTGCACGTAACGGGTCAACAAATACGCAATTCCCCCCATGGCTCCGATGTACCAGATGCCCACCATGCCCAGCCCATGAAGGGTCATGGAAGCATAAAACCATTCCGGCGGAAGGGTTAGCACATTCGCCTGGGAGGTGCGCATCAGAAAACCCAGCAGTGCCAGAATGGGAAACAGGATCAGCGCAGTAGTAATCCAAATCAACGCCATCTTCCGATGAGCGGGCTTTTCCTCATCGGCAAGCATGGCTTCCCCGGTTAAGATGATCGTTCGGGGAAGTTCCGACGAACTGACCGCTGCTTCAGCCATGACGTAACCTCCTGATATAGATTCAACAGTATTGTTTCCGGAAATTTTTACATACCCCATCACAAGGGGCGTTTCTCCGGTTTCATCGCATCAAAAAATCCCCTCTTCAGGGATTATTTCACCACGAAAGCGCCTTTCATGGTGTGATGGGAATTCCCGCAATATTCCAGGCACAGTACCTGATAGGTACCCGGTCTGGTAAACCGGTAGCGCAGTCGGTTCATATAACCCGGCATGGCCTGCACCTGACCGATCAGATGACCATCGGGATCGTACATGGAGAATCCGTGGTTCACATCCAGACTGGTGACCCGAAATTCCACCAGTTGGTCCCGGGGCACTTCTACCACTTCCCCAAAACTGGTGACCCGTTCCCACGTTTCAGCATCCGGAATGGGTTGTTCCGAGATGCCAAAATTGAACTGCTTCCCGGCGACAAAGACAACCTTATCCGGCCGGGCGGCCTCTGTGGGGTAGGGCACTTTGGGGAGCGTAATGGCCAAAAACACCACCGAAGCCAATAGCAAAACCAGCAACATCCCCAGACGGAAGCGATTTACCGTTTGGGGATTGACCTCCCGGAGCTGACGGGACCGAAGGGCAATAAGCCCAAAAACCAGCGCGATGAGAACCGCCAACCCTAACCAGATGAAAAACGCCAGCTGCTGTATTAACATGGTAACCTCCTTTCTGTTGGTACCAGGATTGCCCGGTGCGGGAAACTTCTCCCACACCGATGGAACAGCATTCTTCATCGGGATGGAATACAGGCATTTCCCTGACCCCATATCCATTAAAAAGGTTGATTGTTCTAAACTCAGCCACGACTCAGGAGAAACAGAATGCGGTCATCCACATCCTCACAATCCCCAAAACCACGAACACAAGAGGGGTTTTTCGTGGCCGGTTAGATAATCACCAGGCGACAGGGAAGGTCAGGCTGTTATCCGGCTCTGAACCGATCGTGCGGTCAAAAAGTTGTGGGTAGCACTATGCAGATCTATCTGTATGAGGGATATTTTCCCAGATTACGCACACTATCCAACCGGGCGCACGCGCGCAAGATTGCACATTCAATTAGGAATCCTAATTAAACACTCCTTAATGAAATATTCAAGGAAAAATATAAGAATCCGTCCGAAAGTCTTCAGGGGGGTGGAATACAGGCGGGGTAAGCTTTAAACGCGGTTATGATCGATGGAGTCAATCGGGATCTTCGGATGGCTCTGCCAGTTCAGGGATACCTCAAGAAGTTGTAGATAACGGTCGCTGGCGCACTCTCCCTCTTTCCAAAACGGTAAATTTTCCCTCCAGAGAAATATTCTTTTGTTCCAGTAGATGGAGCAACCGTTGCGCCGGTTCTTCGGGGGTCAGTGGATCAAAACGAAAGTAAACCATTCCTGCAGGTGCAGGCAATTTGGTACGATAGACCAATTGCCCATAGTCTCGATCAAAAGTCAATACAATGCGTTGCCCAGTCACAGCCCTTTGTAAAACCTCTGAATCCCTTGCTCCTGGAGAGTCCTGGATAACTGCGGCTACCTCATAACCGGCCTCACGCAGGAGATTCACATTTACAAGGAGAAAATTCTCATTTGCTAAAAATCGCATTATCCTGCTCCGGTAGGCATGACATACAGAGCTTCCTCCCGCATACACTCAGTGGCAAAGGCAAATACTGCACGTAATGCCTCATG
>CAYQGB010000051.1:0-17406 GCA_964416895.1 uncultured Calditrichaceae bacterium | reverse complement strand
ATTCCCGCTTGTCATCCTGAGCTTGTCATCCTGAGCTTGTCATCCTGAGCTTGTCGAAGGATGACAGGGGAAGTCTCACGCTTCAGGCACCGGCTGCCTCGGGTTCCGCTCCGCCGAAATCGGCGGTACATTGCATGGGCACGAGGCTGCTTTTGGGTCACGCTTCGACCACCGACTGCGTCGGGGCAGGCAGGCTCAGCGTGACATGAATCGTACTCCGCCGTTCTTGAGGCAGTGGGCACGCTTCGGGCCCCGACTGCGTCGGGTTCCGCCCTGGCGGAATCAGTATGACAAAACAATACTCTCAATAGCAACAACACTCAAAAGGGAGACTACCGATTCCGTCAAGACGGGAGAAGAATCTCCGGCCTTTCTGAATTCCATCCAGGATAACAACCCGTTATCCAAACCTTGAAAGCGCATTATTGCACCAGCAGGTAGCGAAAAACTTGCTTTTTTGAAAAAATTGCCTCAATTTTTATATCTCCCACAACAGGTAAGCACAAAACAGGGTATTTCCAGACCAAAACAGCACTCCACTTCATCGTCATTGGCTTGCACAGGAGGCCACCATGAGAGGCTATCGGGCGCCGTTGAAAAAACTGTTAACGTTCACAGTGTTGGGAGTGTGGTGGGTATGGGGGCTAATTCCTCTACTGGCTCAGGGAGGCGCCGCCGGGGAGCCAATGCCCCCGGATCGCCCTTTTAATCTGATCAATCTGCGCAATTTTCGGATAGATTTCACGGTGCCTTCCGCCAGAGCTTTGGCCATGGGGGGCGCGGGCATCGGGTTGTCGGATGATCCCTCTTCCATGACGCTGAATCCTGCCGGGGTGCGGGTGATCTCCCGGCCGGCCATCGCTTCCAGCACCCGTCTAAGCGGCTTTACCATTCGGGAACCCCTGTTCGAGAAAGAGTTTTTCGCCAATACGGAGAAAGAACCCTTCTCCGAACCGGTGAAAGATCTGTTTCTGGATCAAACCCTATTGGCCGCATCCATTCCCTGGGATAGGGTACGGTTACTGGCCTTCCGGGAAACCGTGCTGGATAAGCGGTTCAACCTTACCGCCAGGCTTCCCTTTCGGGTTCAGGCGGTGGACACGACCGGTCTGACGGCTCAGGACGGAGAAGCCACACTGAAGCAGTGGGCCTTAACCCACCTGGGACAGAACTTTTCCTCCCGGAAAACCCAATTGCAAATCCAGATCATTGATAACAGCCTGGGAATTACCCTGTCCCTTTCCTCCCGGTTCGGTCTGGGCATTGCCGGGCGCTTAACCCAGCTCACCTTTCACCTGACCGAAAGGCAATATTTCCCCACCTCGGTAACGTTTCCCGTGGCTCCCTCCCAGAATACGGAAGCGCAGTACGAACTGGAATCAGAGAATCTCTACCGGGTTCAAACCATTGACGAAAAGCGCTGGGATCTTTCCTGGACGCTTGGATTTCAGGCGCGTTTGGATCGGCGCCTGCTGGTGGGAGCGGTGGTCAATCTACGACCCACCTTTCGGCTAAATGCTCTGGATACGTTCACCCAATTCCGGTTTGCCGGATCGGTGGAAGGCGCCGGGGAATCCACCCACCTGGATTTTGAGCGGCGAGAAATCGAAGTGAAGAACTTGCGCCTGAACATCCCCGATTCCTATGGAATCGGCCTTCTGTATCGCAGCAACCGACGGATCAAGATCACCGCCGATGTGCTGTATATCCGTTATTCGGAATTGCTGAAGGCTCTGGATGCGGTGGAAAAGAAAGCTCCGCTGAATCTGATTCAGGATGATGATCTGGAGCTTCTGGAAAATGGAAATATTCGGCGAACGGATCCGGACAATTCCCGGGATGTGGGGCTTTCCGATAAACTGGAAGTTCACGCCGGGGTGGAATATCTGTGGAAGTTTCGCCGGAATCGGGTGGAGCTACCCATGTTGCTGCGGGGGGGATACTATTTCGAGCCGGGGCATATCATCCACGCGGTAACGGACAGGGGACAGGATGAGGTGGGCACGGTGATTACCGCCTCTTACCCCAGAGCACGAGATCGCCATCACCTGACCTTGGGGATCGGATACCCCTGGAGCCGGGCCCTGCGGTTCGACCTGGCTCTGGATCTGACCGTCAGCCCGGCGGAAGCGGCGGTGCTGGTGATTTCTTCTTACTATCAGTTCTAATCCGGGGGACAGGCCGGAGGAACCTGGACAGCAGGCAATTCGCCCCACGATGTATTAAAGGGGAGGTAACCATGCGCTTTATCTGCCGACATCAATGGCTGATGGTGGCAGGGATCGTTTTCCTGCTTACCCTCACGCTGGGGGCGCAGGAGTGGTATGACCATTACGACAATGCCCGGGATCTGATCGCCGAGAGCAAATGGGAAGCGGCGATCCGGGAATTGCAATTGGCTGTGAGCAAAAAAACCAATCCCCAGACCAAAGCCGAAACCACCACCCTGCGGTACATTACTTATGTGCCGTACTACTGGCTGGGGGTGGCCTATTACAATCTGGGGGAATACCAAAAAGCGCGGGAAAATTTCCGCAAATCTTATGACTACTGGGGAGTGATTAAAAATACCCGTTTTGCCCAATCGATAAAAACATATCTGGCGCTGGTGGAAAAGCAGGTGAGCCTGTCGGATAGCCTGCAACAACTTACCCGCACGCTGGAAGACAGCCTTCGCCGTTCTCAGGGGAAAATCGCCCGATTGCAACGACAGATCGCCGAGCTTTCCCGGAAATCCACCTCCTCTTCGCCGACGGAAAATCCTCTCAAAAAGCGGTTCGAGCAGGGATTGCGGGAGTTCGTCGCCGGGAATTACCGGGCCGCCCTGGCCAGCTTCCGATGGGTGCAGGCCCAGGCCCCCCACTATCCCGATATCCGCAACTGGATTCGCCGGGCACAACTGGAGTTAGAACGGCTGGGAAAACCTCCCGAACCTTCGCCCCCCTCTCCGGATACGGTGGTGGTGCAGGTTCCCGTGCCGGTGAGCGGCGCTCCTCCCTCCATCGGATTTAAGTTAGAGGAGTCGATTTTCAGAAGCGATTCCATTTTGATCAGCGGAACGGTGAAGGACGACATCGGCCTGGATCGGATCGAATTTGTGGTCAACGGGGAAGTCTATCGCAACGCTGCCGGGGATACGGTGCAAATCCGACCGGTTTCCGCCGAACAGGTCCGGGAGCTGCCCTTTTCGGTGACCCTCCCTCTGCGCGTCGGCGAAAACCAGATCGCCATCGTGGCCTACGACCGGGATCCCGTTCCCAAACAATCCTCCCATCTGGAAACGGTTTATCGGCGGCCTCCCTTCTACCGGCAACCGCTGTTCTGGTGGAGCGCAGCCCTGTTTCTGGGATTGGTGGTGATAGCCGTGGGGATCAACGAAGTGCTCAAGCGGCGGGTGGCCCTGGTGGAGAAATACAACCCTTACATTGCCGGTGCGCCCATTCGGAACGAACGGATGTTTTTTGGCCGGGAAGAATTGCTCCGGCGAATCCTGAACACCATCCACAGCAACAGCCTGATGATCTACGGCCCCCGGCGAATCGGCAAAACCTCTCTGTTGCACCAGGTGAAAAAAAGACTTGAGAAAGAACAGGATGAGCGATATTTTTACCTTCCCGTCTATATCGATCTGGAAGGGACTCCGGAAGACAAGCTGTTCGCCACCATGATGATGGATATCGTGGAAGAGTGCCAGCGCCATCTGGGCGATGGACTGGCCTTGCGAATTTTTGAAGCTTCCGAAGAATACACCGCCCGGGATTTCAGCGCCGATGTGAAACGGATTCTCTCGCATCTGAGAGAGCATTTCGGGAAGCAGGTCAAGCTGGTGCTGCTGATGGATGAAGTGGATGAATTGAACAGCTACAGCGAACGGATCAACCAGCGGTTGCGTAGCGTGTTTATGAAGACCTTTGCCGAAGACCTGGTGGCGGTGATGTCGGGCAGTTTCATTCGCAAGCACTGGGAAAGCGAGGGGAGTCCCTGGTACAACTTTTTTGAAGAGATCAAAGTCGGGCCTATCTCCACGGAAGAAGCTTTGAAATTGATTCGAGAGCCGGTGAAGGGCATCTTCAAATACGAAGAACGGGCGGTGAAGAAGATTCTGGAATACAGCGAAAATGTGCCCTACCGGATTCAAAAGTTTTGCGTGAATGTGGTCGCCCGGGCCATTGAGCAGCGGCGACGCCGAATCACCGCCAGAGATGTGGAAGCGGTGAAAGCCAGGGTTCTGGAAGGAGAAGAGAATTGATGAAAAACCCCTTTGTGGCCGGCAACTGGGTGCGGGGCGAGAACTTTTTCGGGCGCAAGGCGCTGTTGAACGAGATTCTGGAAGGCGCCCGAGACTACCTGTGGGTGGCGGGCACCCGACGGCTGGGAAAAACCTCCCTGTTAAAGCAGATCGAATACCTGGTAAACGAGGGGGACTATCGGGATCGGTATATCGGCCTGTTCTGGGATCTGCAGGGGGCTGCGGATCTGGAGGGGCTGGCCGAATCCTTGATCTGGAGCGCCGAGGCTTCGGAAGAATATCTGGCCGAGATCGGGGTAGAGATCGCCGAACTGGAGAGCAAAAGTGACGTGTTCGAGATGCTCCGGGTGCTCAAGCGTCAGGCGCGCCAGCATCAACGCACCCTGCTGCTGCTGTGCGACGAATGCGAGGAACTGATCAACGTGGAAAAGCGCCATCCCGAAGCTCTGCCCCGCCTGCGGCGATTCTTCCAGCAGGGAGACCACCTGCGCACGGTGCTGGCGGCCACCAAACGCCTGATGCAACTGGAGCAGAGTTCCCGCCCGGAAACCTCCCCCTTTCTGTACGGATTTATCCCTCCGGTGTATCTCCAGTGCCTGGAAGACGAGGCCGCCCGGGAACTGATCAGCCGGGGCGGATTTCCCCCGGAGACCGTGGAACTGATTATGGAGAAAACCCACAACCATCCCTACCTGATTCAACTGATCTGCAAACGCCTGTTTGAAAGCGGAGATGTGGATCAGGTGATCGAGGAAATCAGCAACGACGAGATGGTGGCCCACTTCTTCAAAGTGGATTTCGATTACCTGGATGCCACGGAGAAGAAGATTCTCTGGCATGTGTTGAAAGAAAAAGAGATCACCGTGGAAGAATTGGAGCGCAAAACCGATCTTCAACGGGAGAACCTGACCCGGATACTGCAAGACCTGTTTCACCTGGGATATCTCTACACCCGCAACGGATGGGTTCAGATTGCCAACTACTTTTTCGAGAAATGGCTGATCCGGGAACAGGATAAACTGTTTGCCGAACTTATGGAAACGGGCCGCAAGACTCCGGCGGCACCGTCGAAGGAAGACACCCCCTCCTCCGAGCAACCCCTCACCGGAAAGATTCTCAGCCATTACCGCATCGAGAACCGTATTGGAAGCGGAGGGATGGGATCGGTGTATCGGGCGGTGGATCTCCGGCTGGATCGCACCGTGGCGTTGAAGACCCTGGCGCCCGGATTGATCCACGACCCCGAACTGCGGGAACGCTTCATCATCGAAGCCAAAGTCGCCTCGGCGCTGAACCATCCCAACATCATCACCATCTACGAGATCGATGAAGTGGAGGGGATTCCCTTTTTCGCCATGGAGTACATTGACGGGGTTTCCCTGACCGAATGGAAAGCCCAGAAACCCCGGGATTTTCGGGAGATGATAAAAATCGCCATTCAGGCCGCGGAAGGACTGGAATATGCCCATCGCCACAATATCATTCACCGGGACATCAAGCCGGATAACATCATGGTAAACCGGGAGGGGGTGGTCAAGATCACCGATTTTGGGATTGCCAAAGCCCTCCGTCGAGATAGCTTCAAGATCACCCGTACCGGCACCACATTGGGCACGCCGGCGTACATGTCTCCGGAACAGGCCGGGGGAGCGGAACTGGATCCCCGGTCAGACATCTTTTCGCTGGGAGTGGTGCTGTTTGAGTTTTTCACCGGGAAGTTACCCTTCGAGGCGGAACACGAAATGGCCTACATCGTGGCACTGATGCAGGAGGAACCTCTCCGGGCGCGGGAGGTCAATCCCGGGCTTCCTCAGCAGCTGGAAGAAATCCTGGGCAAAATGCTGGCCAAGCCCAAAGACAAGCGATACCAGAGTCTAACGGAAACCATCAGGGATTTGAAGGAATTTCTGGATTGATGGGCAATTGAATTACTACCGTGGTGCCCTTCCCCACCTCACTTTCCACCTCAATGGTTCCCCCGTGATCCCGGACAATCCGATAGCAGATGGACAAACTCAGGCCGGTGCCTACTCCCGCGCCTTTGGTGGTAAAACCGGGATCGAAGATTCGCTCCAGGTGCTCCGGAGGAATGCCCACCCCGGTATCGGCGATCCGGATTCGGGCGTTCTCTCCCACCCGTTCGGTGGTAATTTCGATAGTGCCGGTTTCGGGAATCGCTTCGCAGGCGTTTCGCAAAATGTTGGCGAACACCTGATTGATTTCCGCCGCCCGGCATTTCACCAGGGGCAAATCGCCAAACCGGCGAACGATTTCGATGCGATCCCGGTACAGGTGTTCGGTGAGCAGCAGAGCGCTTTCCAGCCCTTCGTGAATATCCACCGCTTTCACTTCCTCTTCATCCAGGCGGGCGAACCGGCGCAGGGCCTTCACCAGGTCGGAAATGCGCCGGCAGGCCTCTCGACTGACCCGGGGGAGGTTTTCCAGCGCCTGCACCGTCTTGTGGATTTGCGAAAGGAGAGTTTCCGGAGGTACTTTATCCGGTTCCTGCAACAGCGCCTGCACTTTTTCAAACCCACGCAAAAACAGATCCAGGTTGCTGGTCAAAGTGCCCAGGGGGGTATTCATTTCGTGGGCAATGCCGGCCACCAGTTGCCCCAGCGAGGCCATTTTCTCCGAGCGAATCAACTGCAACTGAGCTTCCCGCAACTCCCGGGTGCGCGCTTCCACCTTGCGCTCCAGATTGGCATTCAGTTCTTCAATGGCCCGGTACTGGCGGGCGTTTTCGATGGCAATGGCGGCCAGGTTGGCAAACGCTTCCAGAAACAACACATCCTGTTCCCGGAAGAAGTGCTCCTCCCGGGTCGTGTCCAGGTAGATCACTCCGATCAGCTTTTGCTTGCACAGCAGGGGAACGCACACAATGGACTTCAGCTTGTGAAGCACCATGCTTTTGCTGGTCTGCCCTCCCGGCACATCGGGGATCTTCTGGAGCAGAATCGGTTCCTCTTCCTGCTCCACCCGCTTTACCACCGTTCGGCTAATCTGGATGGCATCCCGGGTGGTCTGGCCGGTCATACCCCGGGCGACTTTGGGAACCAGTTCCCCGGTCTCTTCATCCTTGAACAGGATTACCCCCTTCTCCGCCTTCAGCAAGGCAATAGCCCGATCCATGATGGTATCCAGCAGGGTATCCAGATGGAGCTGGGAGTTGATGACCTCGCTGACTTCATACAGGGTCATCAACTGCTCCAGGGTAATTTTGCGAGTTCCCAGATCAGGCATGGTTTCTCCGAACCGATAAACTTCTCTTCAGAAGTTGATTATCCGATTACAATTTATACGAATCCGGGGGAAATTACCACCTGTTTTACGGAGAAAATAGAGAAATAGGCCGAAAGCAGCAGGCGACAGGCGGTCAGGGAACAGGCCAAAGGCGGCAGGCGGTGGGAAATCCGATGGCAGGCCGAAGGTTGAAGGCGGTAAGCGATTCGGGTCGCAGGCGGTAAGCGGAAAGGGGTATTTATGTATGAATTTTCAAGAAAATGCCAGATATTCAATAATTGCGCAAAATAACGAATATTTACGCAAATTTGACATTCGTCACACGGAGATTTTCCTTCTCGGGGTATCCTTTAATCCAGGGATGTCTCCGCCGAACAGGACCCGGATTTAGCGTTTACACCAGGGAAGATCGAGGACGGTTTTGCCACAGGGGCAAACGGCAAAATCCCCTCCTGCCATCGTTGAGCCGAGCCGCGCTTCCGGTAGGAGGGGGATTTTGCCACGAAGGAGGGTTTTACTACGTACTGCACCGGCAATTAAGCCAAATTTCCCCCAACCCATTCGTGTAGAACGTCACACCTTTGGGCAATTATTTTTTAATCTTCCAGAAGCTACTGGCCTTACCGCAAAGACGCCGGGGCGCAAAGCATGCCCCGACCTTTTGTGCCGGTTCTTCACTCCCCTTTTCAACATCTGTCTTTCTGCTTTTCACCTTTTCCGGGCACCTTTTTGCCTTCGCGGTGCAGAAGCAGCCTGCCGGAAATCATTCCGGGGTGATGTATGCCGCAGTAATCCCTCCGTCCACAGTAAACACGGCGCCGTTGACGTAAGCGGATTCATCGCTGGCGAGGAACAGGGCCGCGGAGGCGACTTCGGAGGCCCGGGCAAAGCGTCCCATGGGGATGTGCACCAGCCGCCGCTGGCGTCGAGCGGGATCGGCCAGAAGTTCCGCCAGCAGAGGGGTTTCCACCGGGCCGGGGCACAGGGCATTGGCCCGGATGTTCTGCCGGGCGAATTCCACCGCAATCTCCCGGGTCAGGGCCAGCACCCCTCCCTTGCTGGCGGTGTAGGCAATCTGGGAGACCGCCGCGCCCATCAGGGCCACAAATGAGGCGGTGTTGATGATGGAACCCCCTCCGGCGCGCAGCAGGGCGGGAATACCGTATTTGCACCCCAGAAAGACCCCTTTGAGATTCACGTCGATCACCCGATCCCACACTTCCTCCTCCGTGTCCAGCACCGAGCCATCCCGGGAATCGAAGATGCCGGCATTGTTGAACAGGATGTCGAGCCTGCCGTAGGTGGATTCGGCAAACTCGATCATGGCTTTTACCCGGGCGGCACTCGAGACATCCACTTTCACGAAGGCCGCATCTCCTCCCTGCGCCTGAATTCGGGAGACGGTCTCCGCCCCCATCTCTTCGTTGACATCCGCTACCACAACCCGGGCGCCTTCCCGGGCGAACAGCAGAGCGGCCTCCCGCCCGATGCCGCTGCCCGCCCCGGTGATCAGGGCGACTTTGTTTGACAATCTCATCATAACCCTCCTGAATAAATTTCTACAACATCCGTAAATCCCGGGGCACACAGAGCAGCCGGAAAGAACACAGAGTTACCTTCTCCCCCGCGCCGCCTCTACCAGAGCGGCGAACAGGCGCCCGTGGCGGGGATCCCGATAGGCCTGCTCCGGATGCCACTGCACCGCGATCATCCAGGGGTGATGCCGGTGCTCCAAGGCCTCGATGACCCCGTCGGCAGCCCGGGCGACCACCCGCCACTCCGGGGGCACCTCCCGCACCGCCTGATGATGCTTAGAAGGGGTGGGCAATTCGGTGGCGCCCAGAATTTCCGCCAGGCGGCTGTCTGCCTCCACCTCAACCGGATGCTGCACGTACTCTCCGGAGCCGTCCCGGTGAATCACCGCCTGACCGTACTCATCGGGAATGTGTTCCACCAGGGTGCCGCCGGTGGCCACGGCCAGCACCTGCTGTCCCCGGCAAATGCCCAGCACCGGGAGAGGCCGGGCGAGCGCCTGACGGCTGAGTTCCAATTCCAGGGCATCCCGGCGGGAATCCACCCGCTCGATGGTGGGGTGAGGGCGCCCATCGTAGAGCGCCGGATCAATGTCGCCGCCTCCGGCTAAAATCAGCCCATCGATCACCTCCAGCAGGCTTTCCACGTGGAACTCCCCCGGCGGCAGCAGCACGGGAACACCTCCGGCGGCCCGTACGGCATCGACATATTGGTGGGGGAGGTTGTAGCGTCCCCGGGCATCCAGCCCGTAGGTGGTTATGCCGATCACAGGATGCTTCATATCCGATGACTCGTCTGCGTTCCTATTTCGTAACTACTCAAGTATCCACCGAGATGGTTCTTAGACGGCAATGCCGAGCTATTTTTCCGCGATTCTCCCCTCACCCCCGGCCCCTCTCCCGGCGGGAGAGGGGGGTTCCATTTCGCCGGGGTGGAAAATGAAAGGAAAACAGCAAAAAGCAGGTAGCACTCTGGAAAAGACCTGAATAGTTACCTTATTTCTTTAAGAATCAGAGGGGGGATCGTTTCCGGTTGGTCGGCGATGGTAAGTGCCTGGCGCAGCCGGTGTTCTACTGCAGGAACCCTATCGTTGCGGTTGGTGTGGAGTTCCATCACCGTTTCCCCGGTTTTCACAAAATCGCCTACCTTTTTGTGCAGGATAATTCCTGCTGCGGGATCGATTCCATCTTCGGCGCGCAGGCGACCGGCACCCAATTCCACCGCGGCCATGCCGATCTCCCGGGTGTTCATGGCCACCAGATAGCCCTCTCGATCCACCGTAAACGGGAAAACTTCCGCCGTATAAGGATACTCTTCAGGATGTTCCAGCACCCGGGTATCTCCCCCCTGGGCCCGGACGATTTCCAGGAATTTTTCCCAGGCCCGACCGCTGCGGATGCTTTCCCGGCATAGTTCCCGGGCCTTTTCCGGGGAATCGGCCACTCCTCCCAACCGGAGCATATGTCCGGCCAGGGTAAAGGTCACGGTCATCAGATCCTCCGGGCCGTTCCCGGCGAAACAGTGCAGACACTCCCGAATTTCCAGCCAATTACCGATGTAGTTCCCCAGCGGCTGCTCCATAGAGGTAACGCAGGCCACCACTTTCTTGCTGAATTCCCGCCCGATGCGAATCAGGTTTGTTGCCAGAGCTTCCGCTTTCTCCGGAGACCTCATAAAAGCGCCGCTACCGTATTTTACATCCAGCACCAGGGCGTCGATTCCTTCGGCGATCTTTTTGCTCATGATGCTGGCGCAGATGAGGGGAATGCTATCCACCGTGGCGGTGACATCTCGCAGGGCATAGATGCGGCGATCGGCGGGCACCAGATCATCGGTCTGGCCGATCAGCGCCAGCCCGTGCTCTTCTACCAACCGGTGAAATTTTTCGATGGAAAAATCGGTCTGAAAGCCGGGAATGGATTCCAGTTTATCCAGGGTACCGCCGGAATGTCCCAGCCCTCTGCCGGAGATCATGGGCACCGGCACGCCCAGGCTGGCCACCAGCGGCGCCAGCACGATGGAAACTTTATCCCCCACTCCTCCGGTGCTGTGCTTATCCACCTTGATTCCCGGGATGTCGGAGAGATCCACCGTTTTGCCTGAACGGATGTACGCCCGGGTGAGGGCGGTGATTTCGGTGTCATCCATTCCCCGCAGGTAGATGGCCATCAACAGGGCGGCCATCTGATAGTCGGCCACTTCACCGTTCATGTAGCCGGTGATGAAGGCTTCAATCGCTTCCGGAGTCAGCCGGCGTCCGTCTCGTTTGGTAGCAATGATTTCGTACGGGGTCATCAGGTCTCCTCCAATTTCTAAAAATCAAAAAGCGGCTCCCACTTCCGGGGAAACCGCTTTCCGAAGATATGGTCCGGGTCTAAATTACCAGATCCGGGGAACAAATTTTTCGTCATTTAAGATTCTGACCGTTTCACCACTTTGACCGATCACAAACAGCCCCTGCTTATAGGCGTAGCGATCCGCATCTTCATGAATAACGATGCCCGCTACAGCACCGATAAGCTTGTGATTCCGAAACAGAGGGAAAAAGGTTTTGAACTGCTTCAGGGTTTGGATGTGTTCCTTAACATCTTCTACCGTGAGGGTGCTTTTGACTTCCACAGCTACCACGTATTCCTCATTGTGGGCCAGGATGTCGATTTCCATGTGGTCGCCATTAAGCGAGCGCCTGGCCCGGGAATACACCTGATCAACTTTTATCCCTCGCTCATTGAAGAGTTTTTCCACCGCCGGCAGCACCAGCCCTTCTACAAAGTAGCCCCATTTCCCGGTCAGCTGTTTAACCGCATTCATCATTTCATCCGCACGCTTCCCGAGAAGTTCGAGCTGCCGGTCGGTCGCTTCAAACATCTTTCGCAACTCCCGATCGGTTTCCTGGATCTGGCGGGAAACTGCCTCGATCTTCCGATCCGTCTCCTGGAATCGCTTATCGGTCTCCTGAAACCGCCGATCCGTTTCCTTGAACCGTTGCTCCAGATCTTTAAACCGTCGATCGGTTTCTTTGAAAAGCCGCCAGACTTCCTGAAATCCCTGTTCCACTTCTTCTGCGGTCATGGAAATATTCCGGATAATGAGTCAACGTTGCTCCATTTTACACAACGCTTAAAATAACACCGACCAATCATCTATCCAAAAAGTTCTTTTTCAGTTTCGCCTTTCGGGCCTGTTGGCGGCTGTTTTCGGGGATCCCCTTCTCCGAAGGTGAACCTCAATGGTGAGATCCCCCACCATCGCCGCCCCCGTGGTAAACCACGGGGGCAGGCCCATCAAGGACGCTAAAGCGCCCTGAAGGTCTCCACATCCCGCTTTACAGCCGGGATATTTCTTCCTTCACCTCCTGCACAATCCGCCAGGCGATATCCGGCGTGCGGGCTTCCACGATGATGCGCATGATCGGTTCGGTGTTGGATTTCCGCAGGTGAATCCAGGAGTCGGGGCGGTCGATGCGCAGGCCGTCGGTAAAATCCAGGCGCTCCTGAGAAAATTTTTGGGCGAAGTGCTCCATCACCTGCTCCGGATTGACTTCTCCCAGGGGCGCTTTATCCTTCACGATGTAGTATTGAGGGAGGGTCTGCTTCAACTCGGCCACCGATTTGCCCCATTCGGCCAGATGTTGCAGGGTCAGGGCAACGGCTACCGGCGCATCCCGTCCCAGATGCACCTCGGGGAGAATCACTCCGCCGTTGCCTTCTCCACCGATCACCGCCTGCACCTCGCGCATCTTATCCGCCACATTAATCTCGCCCACTTTGGTTTTATACAGCAGGCAGTTGTAATACTGCACAATATCGTCAATCGCCCGGGAAGTGGACAGGTTGGTGACCACCGGCCCTAATTTTTTGCTCAGAATAAATTTCACCGCCAGCGCCAGAGTGTATTCCTCGCCCAGGGGATTCCCGTCATTGCCGATAATGGCGCAGCGGTCGGCGTCGGGATCCACGGCAAAACCGATGTCTGCTTTGTGGGCCTTTACCGCTTCCATCAGTTCGCCCAGATTCTGGGGCACCGGTTCGGGAGTATGGGCAAACATACCCGTCGGCTCCAGATTCAGCCCGATGATCTCACAGCCGAAATACTCCAGCATTTGCGGAACAATCAGCCCTCCCGCCCCGTTGACGCAATCCAGTACCACCTTAAACCGTTTGCTACGGATCAACTCTGCGTCGATATAGGACAGCTCATAAATCTTTTGCAGATGGTCCTCAATCGCCGAGGGGTAGGATTCTTCCCTGCCCAGCTCTTTCCAGCTGGCATAGGCCCGTTCGGGGTGTTCGGCCCGGCGGTACAGTTCCTGCACTTCCTTTTCGGGGAGAAAAAGCCCATCGGCGCCGATGAACTTCAATCCATTCCATTGAATGGGGTTATGGCTGGCGGTAATCGCGATTCCCCCGGCGGCTTTCAGATGCTCGGTGGCAATTTGCACCGTGGGGGTGGGGGTTACCCCGATGTCTACCACATTGCAGCCGGTAGCCAACAGCACCGCCTTCACCAGAGGCCGCAAAAAGTTCTGGCTCACCCGGGGATCTCCCCCGACCACCACCGTATGGCCGGCCCGGGGTTCGGCAAATGCCTGCACGTATTTGATCACCGTCTCCGGCGTAAGGGTATCCCCCACCACCCCCCGAACTCCGGAAACACTGGTCATTAGCGCTCTCAACGGTAGCATACCTCCTTGTTTATGGATCCGCCTTGTCTCTTCTTTTCCCAGAGTGGGGAAGTATTTAGCCAATTCTGGCACGCTGCGCAAGCACTTGTTTCACAAAATGAGGGGGGAAAATATAAAGGGTAGCTTAAAAAAACGCCGGGGAGAGCATCGATGCCCACCCCGGCAAAAACATTGAACATCCCGATTTCCGAGAGTTGCGTTTCCCCTACGAGAACTCGTGGTCGAATCCCGATTCAGTGAAAGCGAATGATGTCAGAGGGAAGTCACAAAAAGAGGCGCAGATTTTGGGAACGCGATTGATGGCGGAGGCGGCTCAGGGCGCGCTCTTTGATCTGGCGTACCCGTTCCCGGGTCAGTTTCAGCCGTTCGCCGATCTCCTCCAGCGTGTAGGGTCGCTCGTAGTCGATGCCGAAGTACATCTTGATGATCTTCTCTTCCCGGGTCGTGAGCGACTTCAGCACCCGGCGGATCTCCTGTCGCAGCGATTCCTTGATCAGATCCCCATCCGGCACCTTGCTATCGGGATTCTGGATAATCTCCTTCATGGTGCCGTCTTCCGAACGATGGATGGGCTGATCCAGCGACACATGGAAGGCGCTGCTGCTCATGGCTTCGGAGACATCGGGAATGGACATCTGCAATTCGTTGGCAATTTCCTGAAAGGAGGGTTCCCGGTTGTACTTCTGTTCCAGGTCGCGCACCAACTGATTGACCTTACTGATCAGCCCCACCCGATTCAACGGAAGCCGAACCACCCGGGAATGTTCGGCCAGGGCCTTGAGAATCGACTGACGGATCCACCACACGGCGTAAGAGATAAACTTAAACCCCCTGGTCTCATCGAACCGTCTCGCCGCTTTGATAAGTCCCAGGTTGCCCTCATTGATCAGATCCGTCAGGGGTAGTCCCTGATTCTGATACTCTTTGGCAACCTTGACCACGAACCGCAAATTCGCCCGGATCAGTTTATGGAGAGCTTCCTGATCCCCCCGCTTGATACGACGGGTTAATTCGATCTCCTCCTCAGGAGTCAACAGGGGGATTTGACTGATCTCATCCAGATACTTTTCCAGGGAATAGCGGTGATTGATACGGTAAGACCGTAGCTCCTGTCCCATTAGGCGCCCTCTGGTTTGGTTAAACTTATGAAAAACAGAAAAATAGCCCAAATTTAACAAAAGCAATATAATAAAACCATACTGGCAAGTCAAAGAAAAAATTGTCAAAATTTTAAAAAATTGGAGGCATTAAAGCGATAAAAATCACCAACTTCCGCATTCAATTTTCGTGCCAAAAGCGGTATCCAATGGGCTATCGGCGAAAAATTGCTATACAGAGATCGCTTCTTCTAACAACGCTGAGCTTCGGTTACGTTTACGTTTCACGAAGTATAGCAGGAGACTCCCAGATTTGAGTGTGTACCAAATTTCAGGAAACAGGGGTTATGAAAGTTTTTATGTCATTCCCGCGAAAGTGGGAATCCTTAATTTTAAAGAGGTTATGGATGCCCTCCGCCCGGGCGGAGGGCATGACATCGCAAAGTACCCTTTCCTGAAAAATGGTACCTTCCTCACAACTTACACGAAGAATAGAACCGAAAGAAACAGCACCGCCAGGAAAGCGGTAACGCCGATGGGGAAGGCATTTTTACGGGCGCGTTCGTACACATCGGCCCGGGTTTTCTCCACCTCCTCCGGTGTGGCGCCGTTCAGGCGCATCAGGGCACCCACCGTATTGGCCAGCAACCGGGAAGGCCCGTAATAGAACCCTCGCGCCAGCGCACCGGTCAGTTGCACCACCAGCACACGATAGGCCCACTCGTTCAACCCGTTCAACCCCCGGTCGATAGCCCGGTAGGCCAGGGCCAGCCCCCGCCGATACAGCCAGTCGGCATCCAGATTGACCGCCCGGATTTCCGGAGGATATACTCCCGAGAGCAACAGCAGGGTAAAGGCCAGCGCAGAAAAAATCAGCAGCAACAACTGGGCATTGACATGAGGAAATGTGTACGGTTCGTAGGGCACCGAAGGAAAAGGTAACAGCTTATACAGGGTGGCATGGGGAAACACTCCGATCAAGATGCACAAAAAGGCGGTAATCCCCATGGCGATGCGCATGTTCAGGGGAGCCTCTTTCACCCGGATTCCGGCATCGTGGGAGAAGAAGGCGAAGAAGGGAATTTTGATGCCGGAGTGGTGGAATACCCCCGCGGAAGCAAACACCAGCGCCAGCCATACCAGGGTAAGCAGGGGATTGTGGGCTGCTTCAATGGTGGCCGCCGACATGATCAGCGATTTGCTCACGAAGCCGCTGAACAGGGGAAAGGCAGAGATGGAGGCCGCCCCGATCATGCAGCACACCGCGGTGAAGGGCATCGACTTATACAATCCCCCCAGGTCGGTGGCCTTGATCTTTCCGGTTTGATGCAGCACCGCTCCCATGGACATGAACAGCAGCGCTTTGTACAGGATGTGGCAATAGGCGTGGGCGGCGGTGCCGTTCAGGGATAGCTGGGTGCCGATGCCAATCCCGGTCACCATAAATCCCACCTGATTGATCAGGCTGTAAGAAAGCACCCGCCGAAGATCGTTTTCGATCACGGCATAAAAGATGGGAAAAGCGGTCATGATCGCGCCGATCCATACCAGAAGGCTTTCGCCGGGGAAGGTTCGGGCCAGGATGTACACCGCCGTTTTGGTGGTGAACGTGGCCATGAACACGGTGCCTCCCACGGTGGCTTCAGGATAGGTATCCGGCAGCCAGGCGTGGAGCACCGGCCAGGCGCAATTTACTCCGAAGCCGATGAATATCAGGGCGCTGGCGAGATCCGTCAGGCCGATGTAGCCCAGTTCCGCCGTCTGCCGCTGAGCGATGTACAGAATGATCCCCGCCAGCAGAATCAATCCCCCCACCACGTGCACCAGCAGATAGCGGATGGCGGCGCCGATGGCCCGCCGGGTTTTGCGCGCCAGAATAAAAAACACCGCCGCCACGGTCAGCATTTCCCAGAACAGGAACATGGAGATCAAATCCCCGGCAAACACCACCCCCAACGCCGCCCCGGCATACAGAAAGCCGGAGGAATATTCCAGATCGTTGCGGGTGTGCAACAAGTAGATCACCCCGATCAGGGTGATCAGGATGAAGATGTTGCCGAAGATCAGGCTCAGGCGATCCACGCTCCCCAATACCAGCTGGAAATCCAGAAACTGCACGATCCAGTACCGGCCTTCGGGCATGCTCAGCAAATTGATGTAGTTGTACACCGGCAGCAGCAGCATGAATAACGTCTTCAGCCGCCCTTTGAGCAGGGGGATAATCAGGGCGCCGATCAGGAAGATCAGGGCCGGGGGAACAGGCTTAACGATCATAGTAATCCTCGCTCCGCTTTACCAGTGGCCGCAACACGTGCTTGGCCAGCAGCACCAGAAATACGCAGGAGACAAATCCATACACGGCATAAAAGCCGGGCCAGTTTTCCCAGGCGTAGTGGGCATGTTTATGAAACGTCTCCGGAAACAGCAAAAACAGGAAATCCAGCACAAAAAGCAGGGCGCAGGCGCTATACAGCCCCACCAGCACCCGTTTTACATTCTTCGGATCGTCGAAGAGATATTTTTTTCGCGGCATGATATTGCCCTCATCGAAACATTTTGGTGCTTTAAAGAAGCCACATAATCTAACAGGATAAAAAACG
>CAYQGB010000050.1:0-17900 GCA_964416895.1 uncultured Calditrichaceae bacterium | reverse complement strand
GGCCGGCCCCGCCCCGATGACCACTACATCAACATCAGGTGTGTCGGGCATGAATCATACCTCGTAAGAACTGCGTATTTCGTATTGCGTATTGCGTATTGCGTAGCCGGTCTATTACGCAATACGCATTACGCAATATGCTTCCCGGCACTTCACGCTGGCTGGCTATTCCCCATATATTTTCTGCCCCCGGTACACTTTCACCGGAGAACCTTCGGCCATGAATACCGATCTCGGAGGTTGGGAGAAGATCTCTCCAAAAGCCTCCCCATACAGGGTCTCCCCCTCTACCCGGCACCGCCATTCTTGAACCGGATAAATCCGCCACGGGGGATGTTCTACCCGATATTCCAGAGTTGTTCCGTCGGGGCAGCGAGTGTACCCCCAGTAGTGGTTCACCACAAAAGCGGTCTCCGAATTCTCCGGGGGCGTTTCCGCTTCCCCACCGATGCGAATATACAACTCATTCCACCGGCCGCGATGTAACCATCGGTACGCAACCGGATCGCCGGGGGAAAATCGCCGCCTCTTATTTCGGGGAAGGTGGGTTAGCGGCAGGGTGGTATAATTTTCATGGTACAAACGGCGGGCGACGGCAGAAACCATCGCTTTGGGCACGATCTCTTTGATAAACATCACCCCCCGCCGAAATTTTCCCTTCACCCGACGCCGAACGTAAAAGCGGAGATTCACCTCCGGAAATTTTCTATGAAACGGTACGGGAAAACCGTATAGCCGGGTATCGTAAAACATCAACCCCACCAAGCTGAGCAGGGTCTTTCCCTCTTTCCGGTCGATCTCCAGATCCCGGGGAAGAAACGGCTGTAACCGTTCCGGTTCAATTTCATAGTTCAACATCACGATGTGTCGCCATTGCGAGGTGAGAAAGGGTACCGGCATGCGTCAAAGCCGCTGTATGAAAAACTCCGGCAGGAGTTGTTTTCCAGAGATTTCGGGATATTCGGGTATCGGGATATTCGGATATTCGGGTATTAGGGTATTAGGATATTAGGATGTCAGGGGAAAACTCGGTTAAAATTTCTCCTTGCATGGTTTGCCCATCAATGGCCTCCAGCCGTACCGGAATCAGGCGATTCTCCAGGTTTTCTTCTCCCCGCACCTTCACCCGGATGTACGTGTCGGTCAGGCCGCTCCAGTAGCCGTTTTTCCGCTGCTCGAACAGCACCGGCTCGGTCTTTCCCAGAAAGCGGCGGAAGTAGAGCTGTCGCTTCCGCTGGCTCAGTTCCCGAAGCCGACGGCTGCGCTCCAGGATCACTTCCCGGGGTACTTTATCGCCGTAGCGGGAGCTGCGGGCATGCTCCCGGTCGGAATAGCTGAACACGTGGAAATAGGCCAGGGGCAACTCCCGGAGCAGATCCAGAGTTTCCTCAAACCGGGCCTCGGTTTCTCCGGGAAATCCCACGATGACATCCGTGCCCAGGCAAACATCCGGTACCGCCCGATGCACCTGCAACAGAAAATCGGTAAATTCCCGCACGGTGTACTGGCGCTGCATGGCTTTCAGAATGGCGTCGCTTCCCGATTGCAGGGGAATGTGCAAATGGCGGCATAGCTTTCCCCCCCGGGCCATTTTCTCGATGATCTCCGGAGCGATGGTGGTCGGTTCGATGGAAGAGATGCGAATCCGCCACAATCCCTCCAGGCCTTCCAGAGCGGTCAGTACATCCACCAACGTACGCCCTTCATGGTGATAGGTGCCGATGTTGATCCCGGTGAGCACCAATTCGTGATGCCCTGCCGCCACCAGCGCACGGGCTTCTTTGAGAATGTCTTCAAACTGGCGACTGCGCGCCCGCCCCCGGGCGTAGGGAATTTCGCAAAAGCTGCAAAAGAAGTCGCAGCCATCCTGGATTTTCAAGTTGGCCCGGGTGTGCTGGGCATCCAGACCGGTAAAGGGGATGGTAAAGCTCTCCCGGCGGATGGTCGGGGCGATGACCTGAGGCTCGTGGGAATCATCTCCCCCGGTTTGCAAAATCTGCTCCATCTCCAGCTTGCGGGCGTTCCCCACCACCCAGCGGACGTTGGGAAGCTTGAGCAGCTTTTCCTTTTGCACCTGCGCCTGGCATCCCACCAGGGCAATCCGAACCCGGGGATTGATGCGTACCAGGCGATTGACCAGCCGCCGGGTGTCGGCATCCCCGTTTTCGGTCACCGTGCAGGTGTTGACGATGACCACATCGGGGCACTGGCGATAATCCACAATCTGGTAATCGCCGATCTGTTCAAAACTTTGCCGGAGGATGGCCGTTTCCGCCTGATTCAACCGGCAGCCAAAGGTGTAAAAGGCTACTTTCATATGCTTGCGTTACTCTTCATCCGGAAACAATTGTTCTAAAAATTTCTCCAGGTCTCCATTTCAGCTATGATCAGCCCCCGAAGGGGTCTTCATGGGATAGCGAAGGGCATCGCCCTGGGAGATCTTCGATTTGTGCAGTTCAATAAAAAATCGGATACCGCCGGGGATCGGCTTCGTGCATTAGATCGTAGACCACCCGGAAAAGTTCCTCCGCATTGGGTTTAGACCAGTAGTCGCCATCGGAGCCGTAGGCCGGGCGGTGGGGCTTACCGGGAAGCGTGCGCGGCTCGGAATCCAGCCAGTAATATCCTTTCTGCTTTTCGATAACCTCCTGCATCATGTAAGCAGTGGTGCCTCCGGGGACATCTTCATCCATGAACACAATACGATTGGTCTTCTTCAACGATTCCAGAATGATCCCCCGGCGATCAAAGGGTAGCAGGCTCTGCACGTCGATGATTTCCGCCTCGATGCCGGCGCGGGCCAGCTGCTCCGCCGCTTCCAGGGCGATCCGGCAGCAGGCGCCGTAGGTCACCACGGTGACATCGGTGCCGGGACGCAGCACCTCCGGCACCCCAATGGGCACGGTGAATTCCCCGATATTCTCCGGCAGTCGCTCCTTGAGGCGATAGCCGTTCAGCACCTCCACGATGATGGCCGGTTCATCGGAACGAAGCAGGGTGTTGTAAAAACCGGCGGCGCGGGTCATGTCCCGGGGTACCAGCACATGCATCCCCCGCACCAGATGGATGACCCCGGCCATCAGAGAACCGGAATGCCAGATCCCCTCCAGGCGGTGCCCCCGGGTGCGCACGATCACCGGGGCTTTTTGCCCTCCTTTGGTGCGCCAGTACAGCGTCGCCAGATCATCGGACATAATCTGCAGGGCATACAGCAGGTAATCGAGATATTGAATCTCGGCGATGGGGCGCAATCCCCGCATGGCCATGCCGATGGCCTGCCCCAGAATGGTGCACTCGCGAATGCCGGTATCGCTTACCCGTAGTTCTCCGTATTTGGCCTGCAATCCTCGAAAGCCCTGATTCACATCCCCCAGACGGCCTACATCTTCGCCAAAGGCGATCACCCGGGGATCCCGGGCCAGGGCGGCATCGAAGCAGGCATTGAGCACCTCGAAACCGTACACTTCCGGAGAATTCTGCGAATAAACCGGCTTAACCTCCGGCACCTTCAGGGCCGATTCCGGGGTCTGGCTGTACAGGTGGGAGCCGTACCGCTCTTGATTGATTTTTTCCTGCTCTCGCCGCCACTGAATCAATTCCTGTTTGTCGGGAATGGCTTCATCCTTAACCACCAGAAGCACCCGCTGCGCCGCCGCATGAATATCCCGCCGCAGGGGCGCCTGCAGCCGCATCAGCCGATTTTTGATTTCCTGCACTTCCGCAGCGTGGGTCGATTGAGCGGCGATACGCTCCATCATGGCCGCCACCTGCTCCCGCTCCTCCCGAATGGGCCGCTGAAACGCTTCCCAGGAGCGATCCCGGATATGCTCCACCTCCCGCCGATCCTCTTCTTCCCAGCGATCCATCTCTTCTGCGGTGGCGATACCCTCGGCGATCATCCACTCCCGCATCTTTCGCAGGCAGTCGAACTCCAGTTCCCACTGCAACCGTTCCTTCGACTTGTAGCGCTCATGGCTGCCGGAGGTGGAATGCCCCTGGGGTTGGGTCAATTCGATGACGTGGATCAGGGCCGGCACATGTTCCTCGCGGGCAATTCGGGCGGCGGTCAGATACGTTTCCACCAGAGCGGGGTAATCCCACCCTCGCACGGTATATACATCGTAGCCCTCCCGGGTGCCCGGCTCCCGCTGAAATCCTTTCAACAATTCGGAGAGGTTGCTCTTGGTGATCTGGTATTCATTGGGCACGGAGATGCCGTACTCGTCGTCCCAGATGGAGATCACCGCCGGCGCTTTCAGCACCCCGATGGCGTTTACCGCCTCCCAGAACATCCCTTCGGCGCAGGAGGCGTTCCCGATGGTGCCGAAGGCCACCTCGTTTCCGTTGCGGGAGAACTGAGTAAACTGCTTCAACTCCTCCAGTTCCCGGTACAGTCGGGAGGCGTAGGCCAGCCCCACCAGCCGGGGCATCTGCGAGCCGGTGGGCGACACATCCGCCGCCGAGTTGTACATCTCGGTAAGGTTCTTCCAGGTGCCGTCGGGATTCAAAAATCGGGTGGCGAAGTGGGCGTTCATGGCCCGCCCGGCGGTGGCCGGTTCATACTCCAGGTCGGCGTGCGCATACAACTGGGCGAAGAACTCATCGATGGTGTGCACCCCCAGGGCAAACATCAGAGTTTGATCCCGGTAGTAGCCGGAGCGAAAGTCTCCCGGCTGCCAGGCCTTGGCCATAGCCACCTGGGCCACCTCTTTGCCGTCGCCAAAAATACCGAATTTGGCCCGTCCTCCCATCACCTCTTTGCGCCCTAACAGGCTGGCCTGGCGGCTGCGATAGGCCAGCCGATAATCTTGGATCACCGTCTGGGGATCAAACCGCAACTTCTTCTTGCGGACAGGTCGGCGAGGTTTTTCTTTGACTTCCATCATCGTTTTACGCTCCTCCATCATCACTCAGTTCTATGAGATACGATACCCATTCGATGTTCCGTGGCTCCCTGTCCCCTACCCCAATCCCCCTGCTTTCAACGAAGCCGGTTCGGGAAATTTCTCCCCCCGGAAAACGTGCTCTCCCTTCACTGGAGTATGTGTTTCAATCCCGTCGGTACGGGTTCTACCGACGATTTTATTATGCCAAAATATACCGGGGAAGCCAAGAAAAATCTGAAAAACTCAGGGGGTTGGGACAGTGGGGTATCAGGGTATTGAGGTATTGGGGTATCGGAATATTGGGGTATGGGATTGGGGTGCTCGGAGGTGCAGAATAGTTGGGGGTTCTGGTTATTAGTTTTACGTTCTTTGTTCTCTCATCAAAGGGGGCTAATGCTCTTTGAAACATTAATCGTGCCATTGATTGTTGTTACTCTGATCCCGCCTGGCGGGAGAAGTGTCTCTATGGGATTCTTCGGGCTGCCGTCTTGAGAGTACTCCTGCGAATGAGATCGGTATTTCCGAAACCGCCGCTCTCAACAAAAGCCGGCACTTCCCCGACGGCAGCCCTCAGAATGACAATGGAAACCCGTCACGTTAAACTTGAAAGACCACCAGTTGATATTGGGTTCAACGCCGGAGCGCGTTTTACTTCTTTCCGTTCCCCGGCGGGGTCCCGTGTATGGTAATCGGGCATCCAATCACGCAATACGCATTACGCAATACGCCTCAGGCCATTGAGCGTCGATTTCGGTGGATAATCCAAGAAAATAAACAATATCTCCCGGGAGGTCCAACAGGATCGGTATGATTTGGACTCCTAACGAGGTAAGCGAAGCAAAAAACGTGGCGAATCCGGGGGCTTTACGAGTGACTTTAGAACCGTCAAACTTTGGCAACCGACAGGCTTATGAACAATTCTGAGGAAAACGCATCTATGGGCAGCGGGGAATCATTCCAGAATTACGACATCCTGGGCCTGAAACCCTTTTTCGCTTTTCACCAACGTGTACTCCACTTTTTGCCCTTCGATCAACTTGCGGAATCCTTCCGAGTTGATGGCGCTGTAATGCACGAAGACATCGCCCTTCTCCTCGTGCAAAATAAAACCGTATCCCTTCGTACTGCTGAACCATTTAACGATACCGGTAACCCGTTCTGACATGATGGACTTACCTCCTTTCAGGTTCAACATACCTCAAGGCAGACCGTGAAACCAACCCGACAGCGTGCTGCTGCAAACTTTGTTTGAAAGGTGGGTTTAATCGGTTGCCTTAAGTATACCCATAATTTCTCAATTACTTGCAAGTTATTAACCTTTTTCCAAATTGTCAAGCAGAAGTGAAAGTTTGCGTGAAACGTAATCCGGGAAAAACAATTTCTTACATTCGCCGGTATACGACGACCTGCCAGGTGAAGGTTTTCCGAAAAAATACTCTGGAAAACCCCTCCCCGGTAATCAACGCATCGACCTCCCGTGAGGGATGCACATAAAAGCGATACGGGTTACGGGTAATCCAGCAACCGAAATTCAACAGGGGTCTACCGACTTTGACATACCACACATCCCGGGGAAACACCAGGCCGTACAGTCGGCGGGCTTTGCTTAACGAGGCGCTTACCAGCCCGGGCATGTCCGGGTAACAACAGATCACTCGATCCAGGGTGACCACATCGGCTTCCGGCAGGGTGGGCGCCAGTTCCACAAAATCCCCATGATGGTATTCAATTCGCTCCAGCAGTCCCTGCCGCCGGGCTTCTTCCCGGGCGGATTGAATATATGCCGTGGACGCATCCACGTGGATGGCCCGGTTCATTCCTGCCTTCAACAGGTGGTGTTGAATGGCGCCGATCCCTCCGCCGATGTCCAGCAGCGTTGCCCCTTCCACCGGCAGGGATTTCACCGCCTCAATCAACAGTCGGGTGGTTTTGGCCGGGCCTTTTCGGTGATACATCCACAATTCCAGGCGGGCGAATCTCCGATTAAACAGCCTCTCCAGACCTGCACACTGGGGGCAACTCATGGACTTCTCCGATTCTATTTTGTTGCGGGTTATCGCACATCATCCACAATCACAAAGGTGGTTCGGCGGGAGTTGATTTCTACCGGGGATTCGGACATTTGAAATCCCCCATCGTTGGCGGAAACCCGGAGGGAATATTCGCCTGGGGGCAAATGCAAGCGGGCCAATTGAATTTGCGCCGGCAGGGTACGCCAGCAACGGGTATCGGCTCGCTCGCTCACTTCCACCACCGCATCCACAAACAGGCTCTTGAAGAAATTGCTCAGAAAACTGCCTCCGGAATCCTCTTCCGTTTCTTCGGCGTTGTCGGTTTTGCCCTTGGGCTTTTTCTTCTTTTTCGGCTTGCTTTTCCATTTCGATTTGATCTTTTCTGCGGCCAGAAATTTTAACAGCGCCCGGCCGCCGCTTTTTAAGTAGATCAAGCCCAGCCGATCGTTGAGGGACTTTTCTGCCAGAGTGGTAATATCGGCGGCCACCACGCTGCGCGTTGTCAGGGAGTCATCGGGGGAGGCGGCCACCACCGTATATCGCCGCCGCCCCTGATAACGGGGCTGAAATTTGGGAAGGGCGACGGTGAAGGTGTGCACAATTCCGGAGGAATCGGGAATGGACACCCGGGTTCGGGTTTCCACTTTGACAGGGCCTTTCCCGGCGTAGATGACCACCAGAAGGCTTCCCAGATTGCCTTCGGTGGCCGGGTCGTAAGGATGCCCACCGGCAGCCAGAAAGCGATCCCGCTCTTCGGAAAACTGCATCAGGGTGGCCGTGCGCACCAGATCATCCAGGAGAAACCGGGGAACACTGACCCCAAATTCTTTCCCATACTTTTGATAGGCCTCATAGGCTTTCCGGTAGGCGATAAAGGCATCGTTGATCTCTCCGGCGGTCTCATACAACACGCCGGTCAGGTAGCGGGCAAAGGGATCTTCCTGATAGCGATTCTTTCCCTCGTAGCGGGCGGTAAAATTCCGGAGCTTCAGATCCACTTTGCGGGCTTCCACCAGCGCCTCGTCAATCTCCCCTTTTTCGGCAAAGTCGAGGGCCAGAAACACGTTGACCAGCACCTTCTCAAAATCTTCCCCCGCATAGGGCAATACGTTGTCGTTGATGAGCATTGCCGCGGCTTCTCGAGAGAGCCGTTTGGTGTACAGTTCCTCAATTCGGCGCTCCGCCGCCAACAGGTACTTGATGCTGGAATCCGGCTGACCGGCGTAGTGAAACAGCAACCCCATATCCAGCAGATACAGCACCTCGTTTCGCCCGGTCAGGCGGTGGTGATTTTCCCGCAGCTTCCGGATGGCGGCCTCATAATCCCCCCGGGCAACGCTCCGGTCAACATGGTGATAGAAGTGAATTGCGGGGGCGCAGGTCATTAAAAACAACGAAAGCGCTGTCAGAAACATCCGCAGCGCTTTCCGCACCGAAATCCATCCCATTTCCCTGAGCCTGTTTGAGGGTTACAGCGTAAGTCCTTTGCGTTCCACCACTTTCTTAATTTTCTTCTCCCCGATCCACACTTTGCGGTTGGTCTCGATGTCGATCAGTTCCAGATTGACCTGATAATACTTGACCTGAGTACCCCCTTCCTGATCAATGATGCTGGAAATGTCTCCCCGGAGCAGGAAATCGGCTCCCAGTTCCTCCTGGAAGCGCTTCATGGTCTCTTCGGAGGCAAAGTCCTGTTGATCGGCCCGTTCTTCTCGTACCTCTTCCCGCTCTTCTTTGCTGGCCACAAACTGCACCTGACCGGAATTGATCAGCTCCCGCTCCAGATCTTTGATGAAGGTGGTCACTTCGATATGTTCGGAGGTGCGGTTCTTGATGGTGCCCACGATCACCACCGGCAGGCGTCCCTTCTGCCCCTGGAAGCGCCCCAACCACGGTCGGGAAAGCACATCCTGGATCATCTCCTGAGCCACCAGGCGGGAGTCGGTATCGTTCCAGTAGCCGCTGAGGTCGGTGGTGGTTTCGGGATCGATCCGGGTAACGGTTCGGGAGGAACCGCATCCCAGAACAACCCCCAACAAAGCCGCCAGCATCATCACCGTTATAAAACGACCGATCTTCATTGCCCACTCCTCCTGTATGGTTGTTCTTTTCTCGAACTGTGACTCGTGATAAATGTGCTTATTTGCGTTAACGAATCCTGCAACGCCGATTTGGGCAAAAGGTTTCCGGAAAAAGGTTTTTTAGGGATTCAGAATCATCATAGCACCAGAATCGCCACAGCACCGGCCAGCAGAATCGACAGTGCGGTGCGTTCTATCCAGATCAGCAGCATCTCCCCCACGGTCAGGGGGATTTCCGTGGCCAGAATGCAGGGAATGGAGGCGGAAAAGAACAGGATGGAAGCAACCGACACGATGGCGACCACAAACCGGGCGGTAAGGTCGGCCCCGGTAACCATCAGCGCGGGGAGGAACATCTCCGTAACGCCCACCGCTACCGCCCGGGAGATCAGCCCGGCTTCCGGCAAGCCCAGAAGTTTCGCCAGGGGCCAGAACAGGTATCCGGCCACATCAAACACCGGGGTGTATCGGGCAATCAGTAGCCCCAGCAAGCCCACGGACATGATCATGGGCAGAATCCCCGCGGCCATGCGAAAGCCATCACGGATGGTTTTCGGCCACGGTAACTCTCACCGGAGGAGCCGCCGCCAGGGTGTTCACCCCCGCTTCCAGGGCCCGGCGCAGGCGAGAGCCGGTTACCGCTTCCTCCACCGGAGAAGCTTCTCCCACACGGGTATCCGGCTTTTGGCTCAGCGGGGGAATGCGCACGGTAATGGCGGTCACGGCAAAGGTTACCAGCAAAGTGCTCCAGAAATAGGTGTTCCACATGGACATCAGGCCGCAGGTTCTGGCCACAATCACCATAAAGGTGGCCGAGACGGTGGAAAATCCCGTGGCAATAATCGCGGCCTCTTTGACGGTATACTTCCCCTCGGTAAACACCCGGTTGGTAATCAGCAGGCCGATGGAGTAGCTTCCCACAAACGAAGCCAGGGCATCCACCGCCGAGCGCCCCGGCGTTTTCCACACCGGGCGCATGATCGGCTGCATCAGCACCCCCACCAGTTCCAGCAGGCCGTAATCCACCAGAAACGCCAGAAAGATGGCCCCGATGGGCACGATCAGCCCCACCGGGATGACCAGCTTTTCAAACAGAAAGGGGAGCAGGTCCTTCGCCAGCAGGAATTGCGGGCCGAGGGAAAATACATACATCCCCGCGGCCAGAACCCCCAGGGCTTTA
The DNA here is from genome assembly GCA_964416895.1 of uncultured Calditrichaceae bacterium. Classification (GTDB taxonomy): domain Bacteria; phylum Calditrichota; class Calditrichia; order RBG-13-44-9; family J075; genus CAYQGB01. The sequence continues at coordinate 7,741 of CAYQGB010000050.1, read as the reverse complement.
AACAGGGAGAGGATGGTGGAGGTGGCATCCTTCCGCCATTGCCCGGCCAGAAAGGGATACACGGCTCCCGCCACCACCACGGCAAAAGCATACCACCGGGCCGGGATCGGCGCATGGGTGCGAAGGGCGGTGATGATGTGATCCAGGGGAATGGTGGTTTTGCCCCCCAGGGGGAGGGGAACAAAGAACATGAAAATTCCCACCGCGCTGTAGCCGAAAAGCCGGAGGGTCAGGGTCGGGGGAAATGTTCTGGCATCCGATGAATTCATGGGGCAAAATCTACGGTAGAAAAAGCAAATTGACAAGGGGAGCGGCTATGCCGATCCTGTAACTCCCCCCTCCGCCGGGTTGGCTTCCACGGTAGGCTTTCCCTCAGCCGGTTGCTTTTTCGCCAGCCGGGCCCGCCGGCGCCCCCACCAGATCTCCCACCGAATTTGATAATAGTAATCCCAGAAATCCACCTGAATGGTGTGGCGGGGCGAACGAACATATCGCCGGGACAGCCGCCGCCAATCCCGCTCAATCCACCGCCACATGCGCTCCGGGGAGGGCAGGGCGATCTCGCCGGTGATCAGCCCGGCAATCCATTTGGCCTGAATCTCCGCCAGAGGCATGATGGCGCCCAATGGCTGGATCAACCCCAGAAAGTACAGCCCCGGTCGATCCGGCGGCACCACCCGGCGATACAAATCCACCCGATTGTCCTTGACTTCAAAAACGTTATGTTTCAAAAAAGGAAAGGTGATATTGTAGCCGGTGGCGTAGATGATCACATCGAAAGGCAGGCGGGAGCCATCTTCAAACAATACCTGATCTCCCTGCAGCTCCCGGATGTTGGGTTTGATCTTCACCCGCCCGTGCCCCACGTAGGACAGAAATTCCTGATTCACGGTGGGGTGTTCCTGCAACAGTTTGTGTTTGGGGCGGGGCAGGCCGTAGCGCTCCTGATTGCCCACGGTGAGGAAGGTTAACAGGCGGAACATCAGACGGCGAACGGCCACGGGAAGCGCCAGTTCAAAGAAGGGGCGAGTCCACTGGTCGGTGGGGATGCCCAACAGGTATTTGGGCACCACATGGGCGCTTCGGCGGGTGGAGACATATACGCATTGGGACAGGCGACACAGGTCGATGGCGATGTCGCAGGCGGAGTTGCCGATGCCCACCACCAGCACCCGCTTTCCGGCAAACGGCTCGGGGTGCTTGTAGTCGTGAGAATGGAGCACGGTGCCGTGGAATTCTCCCGGAAAATCCGGCCAGCGGGGATCCCAGTGGTGACCGCTGGCAACGATCACATTCCGGTAGCGTCGCCGCTCCCCGGTGGAAAGGGTCACTTCCCACACCCCCTCTTCCACCGGCGAGACATCCTCCACCGCCGTGCGAAAGGTAATGTGCGGGCGCAGGTGAAAGTGTTCCACATACGCCTCGAAATAGCGCAGCACATCGCTGTGGTGACCGTAGTCGGGAAAATCTTCCGGCATGGGAAAGTCGGCATACTGCATGTTCCACTTGCTGGAAATGATGTGCAGGGTGCGATAGGCGGAGGAAACCCCGTTGTCGTTCTCGAAACGCCAGTTTCCCCCAATGTCCGACCCCTTCTCGAAGCAGTCGAAGTCGATGCCCCGATCCCGAAACGCTTTTACGGCGGTCATGCCGGAAGACCCGGCGCCGATAATGCAGGCGACCTTGATCACGTTAGCTTCCTCCTGAGTGTACTGTGTATTCCGTATTGCGTATTGCGTATTGCGTATCTCTTCTCGGCTTGGGGGATTACGAAGGCGCCCGGACTACCTCCACCCGCAGCGAGGTCAGCCCTTCCAATTCGGCCTGCAGCACATCTCCGGGATGCACCGGCCCCACCCCTTCCGGTGTGCCGGTAAAGATCAGATCCCCGGGTTTGAGGGTGAAGATACCCGAGAGATAGGCGATCAACTCCGGGAGGGGGAAGAGCATATCGGCGGTGTTGCCCTGCTGGCGCAATTGGCCGTTTACCCGCAAGGAGAATTCCATCCGGAAAGGGTCGCCCACCGCTTCCGGGGGCACAAACCGGCTGAGGGGCGCAAAGGTATCGAAGCCTTTGGCGATGGTCCAGGGATGCCCCCTGGCTTTGGCGGCCTGTTGCACATCCCGGGCGGTGAGGTCGATGCCCACGGCGTATCCGGCCACATAACTCCGCGCCTCCTTCGGGGAAATGTGTTTCCCTTTCCGGCCGATCAACGCCACCACCTCCACCTCGTGGTGCACCTCCCGGCTTTGCTCCGGCAGCACCACCGTTCCCCCGTCTTGCACCACCGCGCTCAGGGGCTTCAGAAAGATAAGCGGCGCCTCCGGCACGGGGTTGTTCAGCTCCGCGGCATGCCGGGCATAATTGCGCCCCACACAGAAGATGCTGTGCAAAGGCACGCTTTTGCTCGAATTCACAAAATAGGCCCGCTCCATCTTTGATCCTTTATACTATCTATCACCAGTCTCAAGCGATAGTACATCCGCTACACCCACCCAAACACTTTCCCCACGAACAGTGCGTAAAAGACCAGAAACAGCCACCCCTCCCACCGGGTCATCTCCCGATCCTGAGTGGTGACAAAGACCATCACCGTGGCGATGATCAGGATGGGCAGGGAGGTTTCCACCAGGGCCGGCGGCAGGGGAATGCCCCCGATCAGGCCGGGGATGCCCATCACCGCGAAGGTGTTGAAGATGTTGGAGCCGATCACATTGCCCACCACGAACTCGGCGTTGCCCTTGCGCGCCGCCGCCCAGGTCACCGCTAACTCCGGCAGGGAGGTGCCCACCGCCACCGCGGTCACCGCCACAATCTCCCGCCCGATCCCGGTCAGGGCGGAAATGCGAATGACCGCTTCTATGGTATATTTGGCTCCCAGCACCAGAAACACCCCGCTGATCACCAGAATCACGAACGGCCTATAGGAAAAAGATACCCGGGCGGGAATTTCCACCTCCCGGAAGCTGCTCTTCCCCGCATCCCCGCTGAGGGTGTAGATCAAAAACACCACAAAGCTCAGTACCGCCAGAAGCGCCTCGCCCACGGAGAAGAAGCCATCCCAGGCGGTGATGGCCAGAAACAGCACCGATCCCAGCAGCAGGGGCAAATCCACATTCAGCAGTTGATGTTTGATGCGCAGATGTTCCACCAGGATGGCGCCCACCCCCAGGATCAGAAAAATATTGGCGATGTTGGAGCCGATAACGTTGCCGCCCACGATCTCCGGAGCGCCTTCCATCACCGCCACCAGCGAGGAGAGCAGTTCCGGCAGGGAGGTGCCCATGGAGATGATGGTCAACCCGATGACAAACGGGGGCGCGCCGAACATCAACCCGATGTGCTCCGCCGACAGCGTGAAATGGTGCGCCGACTTCAAGAGCACCGCCAGACTGATCACAAATAGCACACTCCATCCGATGAGTTCCAGGGGCATGGGATAACCTTTTCAGATAATAGAAGTAAGATTTATGGCTTACGTTGCGTATTCCGTATTGCGTATTGCGTATTGCGTAAGAAGTGAAACGTGATACGTGCTGGATTACAAGAGTTAGCTAACCTCTCAGAATCAGGGCGATTTTCCGTGATACGTGAAGGAAAGATTACGCATCTCGTTTCACGTTTCACGCTGCCTTTCCAGAACCGACCGCACTTTCGGCGGCATGGAGGTACGGGCTATCCACCGGGTTATCAGTATTTTAAACCGCCAGGTGTGGGAGACCGCCGCCACGCTCAGCCCGGCGATCAGGCCGATCCACAGCCCCCGGGCGCCCTGTCCCTGCACAATACCCAGATAATATCCCACCGGCAGGCCAACAATCCAATAGGCAACCGCATTCACCAGCATGGGCACCCGGGTATCCTTCAGTCCCCGCAGGGCGCCGGCCGCGCTCACCTGCAACCCATCGGAAAGCTGAAACAGCGCCGCCATCACCAGCAGGGGAGCGGCCACCCGGATCACCGCCGAATCCGAGGTGTAAATGCGGACGATGGCCTCCGGGAAGGAGAACATCAGGATGCCGGTGAGCAGCATAAACCCCGCCGCCAGAGCAATGCCCACGAATCCCGCCAGCCGGGCCCGGGCGGGATCCTGGCGCCCGATCTCCCGCCCCACCCGGGAGGTCGCGGCGATGGAAATCCCCAGCGGCACCATGAAGGTGATGGAGGCCACGTTCAGGGCGATCTGGTGCCCGGCCACCTGCTCCACCCCCAGGGAGCCGATCAGTAGCCCCACCACGGCGAACATCCCCGTTTCCATCCCGAAGCTGATTCCGTTAGGCACCCCGACGCGCAGAATCTCCCGCACGTACTCCCATTGGGGCCGACCGAGATTCCGAAACACCCCATACGGCCGATAGGCCCGCTTCCGGGCGATGTAGATGACCATCCCCAGGAACATGATCCACCACACCAGGGCGGTGGCCCACCCGGCCCCCACCGCGCCCATTCGGGGGAACCCCAGCTTGCCGTACATCAGGATGTAATTGCCGGCGATATTCACCGGCACGGCGATGGCGGCAAAATAGAAGTGAGGGCGGGTGCGGGACAGCCCGTCGCTGAAGAAGCGCAGCACCAGATAGGCCAGGGTGGCCGGCAGCGACCAGGAGATGGCCTTCAGATACTCCCGGGTAATGGGAATGATCGGCTCGGGGATGTCCATGACGTGCATCAGCCCATCCACGTAGCGGATGGCGATCATTCCCGAGAGGGCCAGCGCCTGGCTGAGCCACAGGCCGCTCTGCACCGCCCGGCGAATCTCCGGCGTCTTCTGCGCCCCGTAAAACTGGGCGGTGATGGGATTGATGGCCAGGAGTATCCCTAACAGCATCAGATAGCCGGGCATATACAGGCTCCGCCCGATGGCAATGGCCGCCAGATCCACCGCACCCAGATTTCCGGCCATCACCGTGTCCACAAATCCCAGCGAGATCTGCGCCAGTTGCGCCGCCACCACCGGCGCGCTCAGCAGCACCGTCGTGCGCACTTCCTTGAGAATCAACTTCCGGGACCTCCGTATCCGTGTGGTGTTGGGGGATTAGAGGGGACTGCGTAATGCGTAGTGCGTATTGCGTATGCTGACTCCCAGAACATCCCAATATCCCAATACCCCTGCTCCTGAAACCGCCAAACGTAGGGGAAAATACCCTGTTAATCAACCGGAATTTTTCTTGAAAAAAATCCTTTTGTTTCCAGGGCATTGCCTGCTTTTTGCTGTTTTACCCTCATTTTCCACCCCGGTGAAATGGAACGCCCCTCTCCCGCCGGGAGAGGGGCCGGGGGTGAGGGGGAAATCGCGGAAAAATACTCCACCATTGCCGTTTGAGCACTTTCTCAATGAGTAGCCGGATGATCCGCCCAAAAACCCGCCATCTGCGTAGAGGCTGCACAATCGCCTGAATTCATCCCCTACAGGGATGTGGGAAATGCTATGCATGGGAACGCTGTTCTTTCAAGGTTTATTTGACGGGTTCCCATGTCATTCTGAGGGCTGCCGCCGGGGAAGTGCCGATTTGATGTCAAATGTTGCGGCCTCAGAAGCACTGGTGTCATTCACAGGCGTGCTATCAAGGCGGCAGCCCGAAGAATCTCTTTATGAATTGTGTCCAGGATGACAACCCGTCATTCAAACCTTGAAAAAGCGCTACAATAATTCAACTTCGAAGTTGAGGGCGGATGGCATCATGACAGGCAGGGATGCCTGCCTGCCCCGACGCAGTCGGTGATCCTACTTTTACCTTTAGTCTTACATCTTTAATCAGTATATTTACCCTACACGCCAAAACGTTTAAAAAAACGGCATACCCCCCGCCCGTGCCGGGCAGACCGGGGATGCTATATATACCGCCGGGAGCAGCCAGGCGATATCCGCCGGGGGGAACCGGAGATGGGGACGGGACGTTGAGAAGAGAAACGGCGCTTTCCTCCGGGAAACCCGTTATTCTCACGGAAATAAGCCCATAAACGCAGGAGAGTTACCATGACCGCCGCCGAGGTAACCGAACTGCTGGAGCGCAACTGGGAACAGCTTCCTCCGGGATTGGGATCTCAGTGGGAGGATTTCTACCGGGAATTTTGCCGCCTCGTGAACGCCCTGCCCTCCCCGGCGACCCGCAGGGATGTGGAAACCGCCGCCGACGGCCTGTTTGACCTGCTGAACCGGTATCATTACACCCGGGGCCTGTTGCGGGGATGGCGAAGCGGCTTCACCGAACGCCTGCCCGGAAACACCCTGACAGATAAGGAGCAGGTCCGGCAGGTGTGCAACCGCTTGCGAACGCTGGCCCAACAGGCCCCCGGCGGGACTTCCCCGGGAGCACCTCCCTCCGGCCAGACCGGTTCACCCCCCAACGCTCCTTCCGGGAGCCGGGAGTCGGAGAAATGAGCGCCCGATTGCACGACCCCTTCCGCTACCAGTGGTTTTTCTTTCTGAGCTGGCATGCTCGCGATCAGGAAGCCCAACGCCGGGAGAGAGCAGATGCCTTTGGAAAAATCCTGGAATCCGCCTGGCAGTGGGCCGGAGAGGCCTCGCCGGTTCCGGAAGTTCCTTCGGAGCTTTCCCGCCCCCCTCAGGTGAGCCGCCGTCTGGCTTATCGTCCCTGGCAGGAATGGAACGGCCGACTGCGGGAACTGGAAGCCCGCACCCTGCTGGATTGCTTCTACCTTCAGGTAGGGCAGGCCTTTTCCGGCCCGGCTTCCCCGGAGGCCTTCTCCCGGCTGACCCCTTATGCCCTTCCCCCGCATACCCCGGCCATAAACGCAGGCGCCTATGTGGGAGAAAACGCCTGCCTGGGGGCCATTGTGGGAGACACCGCCCTGCCTCCGGAGTGGCCGGAAACGGCCCGGGAGATATTACAACAGGAACTGCCCCACCGGAAGGAGCTTCCCGATCTCCAGCGCATCCGGCAAACCGCCCTTCCGGTGGCCGGGGGCATGGCCCTGCCGGTAACCGAAGGCGAAACCGAAATCCTGATCCTGCTATACCCCCAAGAAGCGGAAGAAGCCATTTCCCGGTTCCTCTACTTTGTGGTGCCCCAGTTGTGGCTCAGTCGGGTGAAATTCCGGTTTATCCGCCGGCGCTACTACGAGGCCCTGTACCCCACCACGCAGGAGCAGGAACGCAGCCTGAATACCCTGCTCAAACAGGGGCTGGAACCCCGCCTCCCGTTGAGCAAACTGGAGGCGTTGAGCGCCCGGGTCTCCCGCCGCCACGCCAGTTTCATTGAAAGCGTGAGCACGGTGGAAGAAGAACGGGAGAGCCTGCGGGTAAGCCTTCGCAACCTCCAGTTGTTGTTGGAGGAACCGGTGTGGGAAAGCCCGGCCCGGGAGCGCGCCGGGGTGCTGTGGGAGGATCTGCAACTGTTTCTGGAACAGATGGAAACCGATTTGCGCTACTGGAAGGTCACCCGGCAGCAGTCGGAGCTGGCCCTGCAAAACCTGCTCACCGTGGCCGGGGTGCGGGGCGCCCAGTGGGAGCGGCGGATCACCGTGGTGCTGGGGGTCTTTGCTGCCATCGGGCTGGCTCAGGTGTTTCCCCACTCGCCCATCCCCCGGCTGGCCGATGCCTGGTGGCAGGCCGGGGTCATCAGCCTGGGCAGCCTGATCGTGGTGCTGGCCTCCTGGTGGCTCAGCCGCCGGTAGCACCACCGACTGCGTCGGGGTCATTTTCTCCTTCCCCCGCTCCCGCGGCATGGGCGTGAACCTAACGATTGGGCACGCTCCCCTCGTTCCAAAACTCTGTTT
>CAYQGB010000049.1:0-18083 GCA_964416895.1 uncultured Calditrichaceae bacterium | reverse complement strand
AATACGAAATACGTTTTTGGGCGCTGAGCACCGGTTCTCGGGCACATTCCGAAGAATCCTCCCAATACCCCAATATCCTAATATCCCAATATCCCAATACCCCAATATCCCATCCCCTACCTCTATTCCCCTCTCAGAGCAGTAGTTAACAACGCTTCCAGGTCTCCGAATCGCGTGTGGTAATCCTCCCGGCTGCGGCGAATGACTTCCAGGGCTTCTTCTCGACCGTACACGTGCGTAATCTCCACTTGGCTGCGCTGCTGCCCCGGCGCCTCCTTGTAGGTCAAAAAGTAGTGTCGCAGCCGTTCCACCATTCCCGCCGGACATTCGGCGATGTCCCGAAAATGCCCGAAGGCCGCATCCCCTTTCAGCACCGCCACGATCTTATCATCGGCCTCCTGCCCGTCGATCATCCGCAGCCCCCCGATGGGAATGGCCTGCAGCAGAATATCCCCGTGGGTAATCGATTTCTCCGTGAGCACGCAAATATCCAGGGGATCGCCGTCTCCCACCATATCCGGGCGGCCGGTACGGTGGGCGCAAAACTCGGCAACGCGCTCTCCGCAGTAGGTCTGGGGAATCAACCCGTACAGAGTGGGGCAGATGTTGGAAAACTTCTGGGGGCGATCCACCTTGAGCAGCCCGGTGGTCTTATCCATCTCATATTTTACGGTATCGGTTGGCACCACCTCGATATAAACGGTGACCACTTCCGGCGCTTCCTCTCCGATGCTCACCCCATGCCAGGGATGGGCGCGGAACAAAAGCCCCATCAGTTGCCATAGAGGGTCTTTAGGGCCGGAAGGATTCATTAGAAAGCCTCCTGTTTGTTTTGAAATTGCGTAATGCGTATTGCGTATTTGTTTGAATGGTTTTCCACCGATCACCGCCGGATGGCCGGCAGCATGCCGTTTTCTTCCCGATATTTCGCCGATAGCTTTTCCAGATCCAGCATTAAGAACGGCTGCCCACCCCGCTTCTTATACAGCATTGCCTCCAGGATCACCGCATTGGTATTGACATTCAGGTTTTTGTTCACATCCCCGTTCTCGAACAGGCCGGCCTGATACCCGTAGCGAGGATGCACCAGTCCTTCCACGGCTTCCCGCAACTGTCGGCTGTACTCATCAGGGAAGATCACCGACCAGCAAATGGCTGCTTTGGTGCTGATGCTTTTCAATTCCGGTGTGGGTGCACCGTTGTGCCCCACACACTGCCAGGGCTTGCCGTACAGGTAAATGCAGTTGTATACAAACCAGGGTTTCACGTTAACCGCGTCTTCACTGACGGCGGTGAGCAGGTCATACTCCTCCCAGCGTCGCTTTTGCACTTGATAGATGCGCTGCACCATGTCGCCGAAATCGGCATCGATCCCCCCCAATTCCATCTGGGCCAGCATAAACGGTTCGCTCACCAGATAGGCATGATCCCGGCGGTCGTAGGGCACTTCCACGTCCAGGATATTCACCCACTCCACCGCATCATAATCCAGGGCATTGGGCAAGAAGACGTTCCACAGGGCATATCCCACCGCGGCATACTGCTCATACCCCAGTCGCCCCTCCTGCCATATATTTTCGCTGCGCCCGTTGTGCAGGACGCCGTGCATCTCGCCATCCTGCGCCAGGCGGTCGAAACGCCATCGTTTCACCACCTGATGCACTTTTTCCGCCAGCTGGGGATACCACAGTTCGGTAATTTTCAACCAGATCAGACAACGCCCGATATCCAGAGCCGACCATCCGCTACCCTTATGCGAAGGACGGTTTCTGATATCTACCATCTGTCCGGTGCGGGTGTCATATTCCCGATTGGGCAACTCGTCATTGTAGAGGGCAATCTGGGAGAGAGTTTGCAGCAGCAGCCCCATCTCCCGTTCAAAATGTGCCCGGTCGATGATGCCGATCTGCTCCGCCGCCACCAATGCGGCAATGGCACTGGCGATGTCCCACAGGGTGGCATAGGTGTATCCGTTCACGGCATTCACCAGTCCGGTGGTGGATTGCCGGTTGGTGACAAAATAGCGCCAGGCGGCCCGGGCCAGAGTCAAATCGGCTTCGGTAAGTTCCTGCCCGGTGAGGGCACCTTTGGGCAGCGTCAGGTGAGGGGTGACCACCACTTCCGGATTTCCCACGCCGTCTCCGTCGGGATCAGGAACCGGCGTTTCCGCAGCGCTGGTGTCGATGATCACTCCCCGTTTCACCGCTGTTTCCACCACCGGCTCGGCGGCGGTATCTGTTGGAGTTGGCGGTACCGGCAACGGGGACCCCAGGGGAATGACGCCGGGGCCGGGAACGGGTGCGGAAGGAGCCGCCAGGGAATCGCCTGTTTGAGCGAGGATAGAATCTTCCGGTATCCACGCCTCGGTTTTTGGGGAAAGCTCTTCCGGAGAGGCCGCCGGCAGTCCCCGGGCAAAGGGGGTGGAAATCTCCGGTGCGGCTTCCGGGGTATCCCTCCCCGGCGCTCCGCCCCGACTGTAAGCCGCCGCTTCGGGAGTTTCTCCGGTGGATTCCTGCGCTTCTGCCAGGGGGCGGGCATAATACTCTCGCGCCACCACAATGGGCGGTTCCTGGCGGGCGCTGTTCTTCTCCGGGAGTCCCGGCGGTGGCCCGGCATAGGTGGTCAGATGCAGATACTGCTCCAGATCCATCAGGGTCAGGTCGCTTTCGCTGATGGGCAAATTCCCTCCGGAAGCGGTGGCCGCCTTGATATAATGCGCCAGCGTTTCCAGCCGCTGTTGAATGGCCACCTGTTCCTGCTCCCATCGGGTTTGCCCCTGTAAAAAGTACTGAATCGACAAGCCCCAGGTCTGGTAGGCCCGGGCGTTTTCATCCTTTTCAAAAGCGATGGTGGCCAGCACATAGGCAAATCCGGCCAGCCGCAGGGTAGCCGGATCCCGCCCCTGAGAGGCAATTTCCTGACCGATTTCACTCCAGGTAATCCCCGCCTGCTCATATCCCCCCACCTTAAACAGCACCAGCCCCGGTTGCAGGCGGGCCAGGTCGGCTTCGGCGTAGAAATCCTGTGCCGACAAAGCAGTCATAATCAACAGGGTAAGTAGTGTAACCAACCCCCGGTTTCCAAACCTCACCCTGCTCTTCCCGCCCCGCCTCGGCGGAGCACCCTCCTCCCGCCCCGCCGAGGCAGGGGGAGGGCCGGGGTGGGGATGGGTGAGGTCGGTACCCCCACAGGGCATCAGGCAACGGTGTAATAGCCAGAGTTTACTCATCGTGCTGGCAATCCTCCCGTTCCGGCGGAAAACAGTTTCCCTGATGGTTAAATTCGTTCTGCAGAAAAGTGGGGTAGTATCCCTCCTCTCGATCAAAACGGAACAGACGACCGGTTTGCTTATACAGCAGGGCTTCCAGCACCAGGGCATTGGTGGTACAGGTGATGCTCTCCTCATGGCCGCCGCTGACCTCGTATCGCCCTTCATACCACCCCCGGTCGGGATCGTACAGGTAGCTGAGCAGGGTGATCAATTTATCGGTGTATTCGGTGTTCCACAGCACCCACATGCCGAAGGCCGCCCGGGTAGAGACCAGCGCGGCTTCGGGATAAAAATCGCCCCCGTCGGAAATGGTATTCCAGGGATACCCGGCGGCATAAACGGCATCGAAGACGAAGAAGGGCGGCTCTCCCAGCTGATGATCGGTGCGGGCGGTAAAAATCTTCTCCACCCGATAGCGGCGTTCCTGCACCCGATAGACCCGGTCGGCCAGCGTTTTCAGGCTCACTTCCGGGCGGTTCCGGGGATTGATGGGCTTCCAGTGGAATTCCATTCCCGCCAGCACATAGGGCAGGGTTACGATAGGGGCGTAGGTGCCTTCTTCCCGGGGATCCCGGGCATCGTGAAGAATGTCGATGCCGTAAATCCGCACCCGGTGATAGGGACGAATCATGGATGCCTGGCGGGTGTCGAAGCCCCAGGCCTGAAATCCCAGGGCGGCGTATTCTTCATATCCCAGGCGTCCTTCCTGAAACAACTCGATCCCCGCCGGCCCTTTGATGCCTCCATAGAGCTTCCCGCACCGGTCGATGACATCGCAAAAGTTCCACCGCAGCACCGCTTTATCCACATACTCGCTGTACAGGGGATAGCGATCCCGGATAATCCGCAGCCAGATCAGCAGCCGCCCCAGGTCGATGGCCGACCAGCCCACTTCGCCGGGCTGGTTGTTATAATCCACCATGACCCCGTTCATGGTGTTGTAGGCCTTGTTGGGGAGCCGCCCGTAAAACAGATCCATCCGGTTAAGAAAATCCAGCACCAGGCTCAGGCGTTCATCAAATTCATCGGCGTCGATCAACTCAAACTCGTACGCGGCGGTGAGCGCGGCCAGATAGTCGCCGATGTGCCACATGGTGGTGGAAGGATAACGATCCACCGAATTGACCAGGCCGGTTTGGGGGTTAAAGTTATTCTCGAAATACTTCCAGGCGATTTTCGCCCAGGTACGCTCCTGGTCGGTCAATTTTCCGTGGCGGCCTACATGGAACAGCCCTGAATTTGCCAGGGAGTTTACGCCGTTGTACACTCCTCTGATCATCACTCCGCACCCGGAAGACAGCAGCGCATTTATGGTCGCAGCAATCATCACGATTCTAAGCAGATTCATCTTTCTGGATGCTCGATGCTCGATGCTCGATACTCGATACTGGATGCTCGATGCTGGTTTCTGGTCACTGGATGCTCGATGCTGGTTTCTGGTTTCTGGATGCTTGATACTCGATACTGGATGCTGGATATCTCCTTCCATGAAGCGTAAGACCTGGAAAAACAATCACGTATCACGTATCACGCATCACGCCTGACAGCGAAAACCTCGAGAATTTAAACCTCTCGTTCCCAAAGTCCCTTTGGGAACGAGCCAATTCGCGAAACTCCTGTTTCGGCCCCTCCGGATTGCGCTGCTGCGTATCGCGGATTCCGAAGCATCGGGATCGGCACTTATTTCTTTCCCAAACAGGAGCTTGGGAACGAGATAAGGTGCGAAAGTTTGCTGGCAATGAATGTTAACCAGCAAAAATGCCGACGTTACTCATTCCTGGCTTGATGATCATGCCCCTGATGCGTGGGCAAGCACTTGTTTTCTCCGTGAAATTCATCGGCGATCACCTTATCCCACAGGCTTTCCCGCCCGCTGAACCGCAGCAGTTTTCCCTGCACTTTATACAGCAGCGCTTCCAGCATAATCCCGTTGTTATTGGCCGTAAAGGTGTTGATCACGCCGCCGGTTTTCTCATACCGCCCTTCATAAAACCCCTTTTCCGGATCGTACAGATCGGAGATGGTATCGAATAGCAGGTCGGTGTACTCGGTTTCCCATAACGCCCACAATCCTAAAGCCCCTTTCAGGGCAATGGCGGCGAAATCCGGCACGTATTTGCCGTCTTCGGTGATGGTGTTCCAGGGGTACCCGTCGGTGAAGATGGTATCATACACAAAGTAAGGCGGCCCATCCAGTTGATGCTCGGTGCGGGCGGTGATGATCCCGGTGTGCTGGTAGCGCCGCACCTGGGCTTCGTAAATCCGCTGGGCGAATTCATAGGTAATTCGGTCGCTGTGCTCCATATCGTTGTTGCTGCGATCAGAGGCCAGATCCCAGTTCAGTTCCAGTCCATCCAGCACATAGCTTTCGCACACCACGTAATTGTGCGCTTTGTACTTCCGGGGATCGCGGGTGTCAAAGGGCACTTCCACGCCGTAGATGGGAATCACATTATACGGCTCCGGTTTGGACGCCCGGGCGGTATTGAATCCCCACAACTGAAACCCTTTGGCGGCGTATTCCTCATACCCCAGCCGCCCTTCCTGCACCAGCATGACCTCCCCATCGGGCCCGATCACCGCGCCGTACATGGTACCGTATTTGTCCAGCAGGCGGCAAAAATTCCATCGCAACACGAAGTTGTCGATGGCGTTGCCGTGTTCGGGATAGCGCTCTTTGATGATCTTCAGCCAGATCAGCAGTCGCCCCAGATCCAGCGCCGACCATCCGATCTCCCCCGGCTGATTGGCGTAGTTTACCTTCTCCGCGGTGATGGTATTGTAGGCTTTGTTGGGAAGCTCGTCCCGGAAAAAGGGCATGGTGTTCAGGGTTTTCAGCAGGGTGGTCAGGCGGCGATCCCGCTCGTTCTTGTCGATGATGCCCAGTTCATAGGCGGCCACCAGCCCCCCCAGATAAGAGGCCAGGTCCCACATGGTCACGGAAGGGTAATTGTTCACCGCATTGACCATCCCGGTGGTGGGTTGGTAGTTGTTTTCAAAATACTTCCAGGCGATCCGGGCCATGTGCATCTCTTTTTCGGTCAGAGGGCCGTTGCGTCCCCGATGCCGCCCATAGGGGTTATTGTATGCCGGAATTTGCTTTTCCTTTTTAACCAGTTCATACCCGGTGACTTCCTCCCCCTCGTTTATGGGCACGATTTTGTAATCATCCAATTTTTTCGGCCCGGAGCAGGTGCACAGCATCCCACACAACATCCCCACAACGAGCAAGAAGCCCCATGTTGCACCCACGCTTCTTTCCATCGCTATCATGGATTTTCGCTAATTTATTGGAGTCCGTAATATTGCCCGGTAGAATCCATTACCGCCAGATAGTTGCTTACCAGCTTGCCAAAGCGCTTGTAACACAGCGCTTCCAGAATAATACCGTTGGTGTTACAGGTAATGGCTTTGTTGGGGCGTTCCAACACTTCGTAATAGCCGGAGTACCATCCCCGTTGGGGATCGTACAGTTCTTTGACCGCTTCCATCACCCGGCGGGTATAATCGGTTTGATACAGGCAATACCACCCGAAGGCGGCCTTGGTGCTGATGGTGCGAAACTGCGAGGCATCCTTACCATCCTCGGTAATACAGTTCCATACCTTGCCGCTGGTAAACACGGTGTTGTACACGAAATAGGGGGGCTGATCGATATTGTCCTCGCTGACCGCGGTCAGTTGCCCGGTGTGGCGATACCGTAACTCCTGGGCTTTATACACCCGATAGGCAAATTCCCGGCTAATCCCATCCCAGCCGAATTCCAGACCATCCAGGATGTAGGATTCGCTGACCACGTAGTTGTGGGCATGATACACTTCCGGATCCCGGCTGTCGGTGGGAATTTTCACTCCGTATACGTTGACATATTTCAAATAGTCCTGGTATTCCAGAGCCTCGAACACATCCATGCCCATCAGGGAGAGGGACTTGGCGGCGTATTCTTCGTAGCCGATGCGCCCTTCCTGCACATACACGGTGTTTCCCTGCTCATCCACCGCCGCCCCGTAGAGCACGCCGTCGCGCAGCATGGCCGAGAAATCCCACCGGGCCAGAATCCGGGCGACTTCGTCGGTATGCCGGGGATAATTCCACACGATGATGTTCAGCGGCACCAGTACCCGCCCGATGTCAATCGCCGACCAGCCGATCCCCCGGTCGGTTTTCTCGTTGTTGTAATTCACCATCTCCAGGGTGATGGTGTTGTAAGATTTGTTAGGAAGCTTTCCATCAAACAGGGGGAGTTCCGCCAGGGCATTCAGAGCCTGGGAGAGGCGCTCGTCAAAGGTGGCCCGGTCGATGATCCCCAGGCGGTACGCGGCGATCAGCCCCAACAGGTAGGATGAGGTGTCCCACATGGTGGAAGCAGGATACTTATCCACCGAATTCACCAGACCGGTGGTCGGCTGATAATTGTTCTGGAAGTATTTCCAGGCGATGCGCGCCCAGCGGAGTTCTTCTTCGGTCAGGGGGGCCGGCGAAGGCGGGGTGATGTCCATGGTCTGCTTAACCACAAAATCGCTCTTGAACCGTACCTCCACCGATTCCAGGTAGATGATGATTCCAAAAGCGGCAATCAATCCGGCCAGAAAGACCAGATAACTCCGGGCATAGATCAATCCTTCTCTGAATGTCATGGTAATGCCTCCCAACTCGGAATTTGCCTATTATCGCTTAATGATCACCTTACTCAAGCCATTTCCGCAGCCATCTCATCATCCGGCTTCCAGAAGGCCGCCCGCACGATGGGGAACATGGCCATCATATTGTTGATGCACCAGAAGGTATTGGCCAGCAAACCGCTGAGGTTGTCGAAGTAGCCCAACTTGTAGCGAATCAGCGCATAGATGATCCCGGCGGCGGAAAGCACCATCACCAGGAACTGAGGAATCACCAGATGGAAGAAATTGCCCTCCTGGCGATCTTTGGGGGTTACCGGAAATTTGATCCTCTCTCCCTTCAGTACCGTCCAGATGGCCCGGAGATTGATGGGGAAGAAGGAGAGGTAGGAAGCCTTCCCATCCCAGGTTTTGGCTCCCCAGGTGCCTACCATGAAGGCGATTTCGTTCATGATCAGGAAAGGAAGGATGTGCTTGTAAAACTCCATGGAATAAGCCGACACCGGGGAGATTCCCGTGAACAAGAAGAACACCGGCGAGAACAGGAAGATCACGTTCCACAGCGCCCCCAGGTAAGACCAGATGGTCATGCCGTACATCAACTTCTGGGGGATGGTCAGGCCTTTTTTGAAAATGGGGTTATCTCGCCGGGCGATATCCAGCGTGCCCCCGGCATATTTGAACCGCTGCACCGCCCAGCTATACAGATCCTGAGGGGAGAGCATTTTGGATTCCACCAGCGGCTGCAACCAGGATTTCCAGTTGCGCTCCGGATCGGAGTGCAACACGATAGAGGTGTAGATGTCTTCCGACACGTGAAATTTGTAGGGGGTAATTTCGGTCTCCAGGGCCAGCTGCTGTTTCATCACTTCTTCCAGATCGGCGCGGATTTGTTCATCCAGCACCTCATCGGTAAATTTGCGCACGAAGCCATCCACGGCGTCGGCGTAGGTTTTGAGCGCCGCCTCCATCACCGCTTCCCGGCGATGCACCGATCCGGCTCCGCAGCAGAACGAGGCATTGCACCAGTTCCGCCGCCGCTGAATCATGTCGTAGAACATCTTGGGATCGTTCACGAAGGGGTCTTCCCCAATCTTGATGGGACCGAAGATTTTTTCAATGGCCGCGCCGATCCAGTACCCCGGTTTCTTCAGATATTTTTGCAATACGAACCGCAGATGCTTCCCCTCGGGAATGTCGTAGAACCACTGCGGGGTTTGCACCCAGGCCATATCGGGATCCCGGAAAAAGCCCAGGGTGTGCTCCAGGATGGTGGGAAAGGGGCGGGTATCCGCATCGCAGATGACGATAAAATCGCCGTAGGTCTGCTCCATGGCGTTGCGGAGATTGCCCGCTTTGAAGCCGATGTTGTTCTCCCGGGTGATATAGTTGACCCCCTCTTCCATTGCCACCTGTTTCATCTCCTCCCGGCGCCCGTCGTCCAGCACATGGATGGTGATGTGGATGGGATAGGGGTAGCGAATCTTTTTGGCGTCGAGGATGCTCAACCGCACCAGCTCGGGATCTTCGTCATAGGTGGGGAAGAAGACATCCACGTTGAGGGGGCGATGATCCTCCGGTCGGGGATCCCGAATGCACTCGGCGTAGGTTCTGGGCGGGGGCGGGATGGTAACCGGCTGATCCTTCCACAAATTGAAGGTGAACAGGATCAACCCGATGAAGGCCATGGTCTCCGCCCAGGCCAGAGGAATGGCAAACCACAGGGCGTCGGGATTCAGCGAGGCCGCCCACCGCCAGTAGATGTACCATCCCCCCAACACCAGGTTGATGGTGGCCAGAAATTGCCACAGCATTTCCCGCTTCGCCGAGTAGGGGATGGGCGGGGGAGGCGTGCGATGTTCGTATCGGTCGAAGTAGAATTTTTTGCGCCGTCGTGGTTCTACTGAGAAAACTTCCATGGTTCCCTCTCCAGTTTGGTGGCTTCGGCCAGCACCATACCCATCAGGGCGATCAGACTGGCGTTATAGTCGATGGCGTATTCATTGGTGGCGTAGGAGCGCACATGGTCGGCATAGCTGAGCAGCCCGGCGTTTTGGGGAGCGATGCCCGCCTGGGCCAGTTCGTTGGGGCCGCCGACCAGCAGCCCGGGGATGTAATAGCGCCGCACTTCGGCAAACAGATGGCACACGTGGCGCACCGGATTGCTCCCCACTCCGGAGACGAAGGATTTCCCGAAGGGATTGCGCCCTAACAGGTAATCCAGTTGATCAATAGCGGCGTGGAAATAGCGCACATCCCCGGTGATCCGGTAGGCATAGTAGAGCGTGATCCCCTCCTCGGCGGTCATTTTATTGGAACCCCACACCAGGCGATGATTGGCCACCCGATATCCGCTGCCTTCCACCCGCTCCAGCAGCTTTGTAGCCCGCTTCAGGATTCGCTTTTGGATGGACGCCACCAGCGGATCGTCGGGCTGCGCTTCTCGATGCAGCCAGTACTCCGCCAGCGCCAGAGGGGAGGGGTCTTTCCACTCAAACAGGCCGTAGTCAAACTCATCCTGATGTTCTGCAAAATAGCGATGGAAGGGCTTTTCCCCGGTGGTGATCCACAACTCCACCGCCGCCCACAGGCGGTCGTCGGTATCGAAGGTCAGGGTGACCTCGTTGTCGATCTGGTTGTAGATATACGGGCCGGAGCCGCTGTCGTCGCCCTCGAACCAGCGGATGATCATCCGGGGATGACGTTCCAGAAATGTCCAGGCCTTTCGAGCCGCGGAAAGACAGCGGTCGGCGAACTCTGCATCGTAAGGAGGATATATCCGGGCGGCCTGGGCCATCACCGCGGCGAATTTGGCCGTCTCCGGGGTACTGATGCCGTACACATAGCGCGGCTGATGATCCTCCTCGGGAGCGGTCTGATGGGGCCAGCTCCTCCCGGAAAGCTTGCGATACACCGCCCCATCCGGGCGCTGCATTCGCAGCAGCCACTCCAGCCCCACCCGCATTTCATCCAGCACATCGGGCACGCCGTTGCCGCTTTCGGGGATATTCAGCTGACCATCCCGGAACAGGTTGGGGAACATCTCATACAGGCCGAGGATGCGCCCGATGGTGACGGCGGTAGTGGCGACATACTTTCCGTAATCTCCGGCATCGTGCCAGCCGCCGGTAGCGTGGATGCGGTCGATGCGGGTGTGGAAGCTATCTTCATGGGCGATGGCGCCGTCTTTCAGATGGCAGGCGGCGTGCTGAATTTCCGTCTCGGGATCATCGACGGCCACTCCGCAGCGCTGCAAATAGTATGACCGCAACAGCTTGATCAGCGGCTTTTGGTAGATTTCTCGATCCACGGGAAAGATGAACGAAGTCATCTCATCCAGGCGCAGGAAATACAGCCCCGGTCGCTTATACCCGGTAAAATCCAGCACCTGCACCACGTCGCCGCTGAGGGGATCGGTGACGGGCGGGCCGGGCTTGAGGTGGAGCACGACCCGGCGACTGTCTGTCTCCACCAGATCTACCCACTCCACTTTCAGGTGATCGGCGTTGATCAGCAGGGCAATTTTTTGATACTCCGGAAGGTAGCCCACCTGATTGAGCACCAGCTGAGCGGAACGACTGGCGGGCAACACCGGTTCGGGCAATTCCCGCGCCCACAGCACCGGAAGTGTGGTCACGATTACCAGAAGCAGACAACCTGTACGGGTGAGCCGAATGGCGTTCCGCCAAGAACGCCGTCCCCCGGGAAACCGAGGAGCATTATCCCGGATGGATAAATGAAATGGCCTCATGATCTCCCTCGTTCCAACTCCCTTGCGCTTATACACATCGTTTAGTAGGACAGCCTTCCAATGCTCTAAGAGATTCTTCGGGCTGCCGCTTTGACACCGCTCCTGCCAATGGGATTAGTGTTTCTGAAGCCGCAGTTCTTAACATAAAGCCTGTCCCTCCCCGGCGGCAGCCCTCAGAATGACAATGGAAGCCCGTCACGTTAACCTTGAAAGAACACCAGGCTATCTATCGATGACAGGCAGGGATGCCTGTCCTACTGGGTGACAGGCAAGATGCCTGTCCTACTGGATGGCAGGCTGTCCTACCGTAAAGCGAAATTCGTTGGTGCCCAACACTTCTCCCCGGGCTTCTTCCAGGCGCACCTGCAGCCGGTATTCCCCCGAAGCAAGCCCTTTTTGCTTCCACTCCACCACCCGCCTGCCGCTATCCGGGGGAATGGACAGGGTCACCGTTTGGGTTTCCCGAATGCTTTCCCCCTGCCGCAGGGTCCAGGAAAGCCGGACATCGGGAAACGCCTTCGGTAGGTCGTTGATCACCCAGAAATGCAGCTTCACCGTTTCGCCCGGCTCCCACCGCTGCCGATCCCACTCGATGCCGGGCAATACCGGCTGGTAGGCAATGCGCAGGGCCTGATAGCCGGGTTTGGGGTTGCGCCAGTAATCCACAATCCCCCAGTTGACCGAAGGCCAGTCTTCCACGAACATGAACTGAAAGATGGCCGCCACCGGGCGATAACGTTGCCGCCGGTAGCTTTCGGCGGCGTACTGAATCAGTCGCGCCTGATATTCCTGAGTATTGCGGATAAATTCCTCGATGCCGTTGCCCATGGGCACCCCGGCGATCTCAAACGTTTCCCGACGCTGAAAATTGTGGTACTCCCATTCCTGCCACTTCTCCTCTGTATCCGGCCAGAGGGCTTCTCCGGTAAAGATTTTTTGCAGCGAGGGCAAATCCGGAAGCGCCTGGGCCCCGAACTCGGTAATCAGGGGCTGATGGGTGGGTCGGGCGTAATCTTTCCAGTGGCCGGAATACCACCCGTACCAGGGGTGCTCTCCGGTGGCGGAATATTTGTGGAGATAGCGGGTGGAATCCATTCCCTGTAGCGCCCGATACAGCCGTTCATCCAGCGCCCGATTCTGCTCCGGATTGTAGTGGCGGTATTTGTACTGCATCCAGGTGGCATCCCAGGGCGGTTCGTTGTGCAGCGACCAGGCGATCACCGAGGGATGATTGTAGAGCAGATGGATCATATCCTTTGCCTGACGCTCCGCTTCCCGGTAAAATTCCGGATCATCCACATACCCCCATTGCAGGGGAAAATCCTGCCATACCAGCATGCCCATCTCATCGCAGCGGCGATAAAACTCCCGGGCGGCCACATGGGCGTGCACCCGAACCACATTGATGTTGGCCTGTTTCATCAAGCCCAGATCGAACCCGTAGCGTTCGGCATTCATCTCCGCCAGCCATTGCGTGCCGATATAATTGGTGCCTCGCAGGAATATCCGCCTGCCGTTCAGTTCCCAGACCTTTTTCACCGGATGAAAGCGGATGGTGCGGAATCCGATCCGTTCCTCTATGGCATCGCACAGTTGGCCGCCCCGAAAAATCTGAATTTGACAGCGATACAGATTCGGTTTTCCAAAATCCCAGCTCCACCACAGCCGGGGATGCTTCAGGGAAATTTTCACCCTTACCCGATTGTGCCCCGGCCTCAGAGTCACCACCTGTTCCTGCTCCGTCATCTGGGAAGCGTCGGCGGGGAAGTTGTCGGGGGAGAGGCGTACCTTCAGCCGGAAGCGCTGTCCCATTCTTCCGGTGTGGGTAATCACCAGGTCGATCCGGGCGGTGGCTATCGAATCCTTTAGATGCACCTTCGGGGTAATCTGCACCGAATCCAGGGCAACAAAGCGAGACACCCGCAGAAATACCGGCGCCCAGATGCCTCCGGTATTCTTTTCCTGTCCCCGCTCTGACCAGGCGCCTCCGGGGCGGGTATCGTGATGACTGAAGATACCCTTGATCAACCGCTTGTGCAGCGACCAATCCTCTCCCGGGGCTTCGTAGGGGCTGTTTACCCGCACCGCCAGCAGGTTTTCTTTCCCCGGACGGAGTATATCGCTTACATCGAAAGCAAATGGCTGGAAATATCCCTCGTGGAATCCCAGATATTGCCCGTTCAACCACACATCGGCGGTGTAATCCACCCCCTCGAACACCAGGCGCACCACCTTTCCTGCCAGGGAGGTATCCGCCACGAAACGCTTGCGAAACCACATCACCCCGGCATGCTCCACCCCGGCCAGGTACCAGTTGTTGGGGAGCACCATTACTCCCCAGCCGGTATCGACCACGGCGGGCAAGTAGAAGTTGGCCGGCGCCAGATTCCCCGACCGATAGCGCCACTCCCCGGTCAGATATATCCGGCGAGGTTCATCGGCGGCGGAGAGGGGCGACCGACACAGGAAGAGCCACAACCACAGCATTCCCAGCGTCGGGCCTCCCCACCGGGTTCCTGTCCGGAAATACACACGCAACCGGCTCATCGTCCAGGCTACCGCTCCTTCCGGGATTTGGGGGTAAAGTGCTTGACCATCCGCAGCACATTATGGCCATCCCGATGTTGGTAGGTTACCTTATCCATGATGTCGTGGATGATAAACAGCCCCATCCCCCCTTCCGGCACCTGCGCCAGATCATCGGGGTTGAAGTTCAGCGTGCGTCGTAGTTCTCCTTCCATGGTCTTTCCGGTATCGCAAATGTCGAACACTACCTTGTCCGCATACAGCAGTACTTCCACTTCCACCTCATGGCCGGGTTCGTTTCCATAAGCGTGCTTGATAGCGTTGTTGCAGGCTTCCACCACGCACAATTCCGCCTGGTACGACTCCACTTCCGAAAGGGGGATGATGGAGCAAATCTTGTTGATGGCCGTTCCCACCAGAGGAACGCTTTCCAGCTCACTCTCGATGGTGAATTTGATTCGACGGGGTACACTCATCGCGGGCCCCTTATCGGCTTTCGGTTATCACAGATTGGGTTAGCTGTTTAACGCCTGCAACGCTTCCGTTTCACCGGGGAACAGACGGAATACCTTATCCATTCGGGTGAGCTTGAACAGGCTGTGCACGGTGTCCTGCACACCGCTGATCACCAGATCGCCCTCTCGGCCCAGCGCTTTCAAGCAGGAGACGATGGCGCCCAATCCGCTACTGTCGATGAAATTGACGTTCTTCAGGGACAGCAACAGCGTCTTTTCCCCTTTCTGGATTCGTTCAATTACCTGTTGTTTGAAATCCACCGCGATGCGGGCATCCAGCCGCGGTTCCAGCACTTCGATAACCAGCACATTGCCGACTTTCTTTTCTTCGAATAGCATAATTACCTCCTTGTAGTTTGGTGTGGTGATGCAAGAGTACCTGGGTATTCGGGTATTCGGGTATTTTGCAGGAAACCGAACCGAACGGCCATGCTCCAGAATATGGAGCGGGATTGTATCCCAATCTATCCGAATCCCTCAACATCCTAATGCATCCCGGCAGAGATAGTCCGTCACTCTTCGACCACCGACTGCGTCGGGGCAGGCAGGCTCAGAGTGACAGGATGATAACGTCACGCTGATTCCGCCAGGCGGAACCCGACGCAGTCGGTGGTCGAAGCGTGATCAACGGCGGAAAATTTCCGCCGGGATGCACTAATCTCCCAATCCTCCAATATCCCAGTACCTCAACATCATGCCGGTGAAGTCGCCATCTCGGATGTACCCTTCGGCTGGTGCTGGGGGCGCAGCAAATCCAGCACCGTCTTCACCGGATTGAAGGTGGTGATGGGCACTTCCACAAACACGGTGTTCCAGTACGCCATGCTCCCGTTCCACAGACCGGGCAACTCCAGGGCTTTCAGTTCCTGCCCGTCTTTGGATTTGCGGGCGATGAACCCGGTGTTGGGATCCACGAACTGTTTCAGATCAAAGGGCTTCCCCTGGAAATCCCGCAGACCGCAGACCAGATCCACCGGGTTAAAGTGGGTGGAACTGTTCCAGATGTTCCGTTGCTCTTGGGAATCGAAATCAACCTGAGAGGATTCCACGATTTGCAGAGAGAGGGAGCCGTCCTCCTGCGCCACCCAGAACGGGCCGCCGCCGGGTTCACCTTCGTTTTTGACCATCCCGCACACCCGCAAGGGGCGGTTCAATTTGCGGATCAAAAACTCCACCCGCCGTTCTACCGATCCCTGACGCACCTCCACCGGCACCTGCAGGGATAGCTCTTGTTCCGCAAACCGCTCCGCCGATTCCAGCACTGCTTCATCCACCGGGCCCTCGGTCAACCGCCGCAGGAAATAAAACACCTCATTCTGCAAGCTGACCAGCACTCCTCCCAGCACCTGCTTATAAAGGTAAGTATCCGGTTTCAGCCAGTCCGGCACCACATTGTCGATGTTCTTGATGAACACGATATCCCCCTGCAGATCGTTGAGGTTATCCAGCAGGGCGCCATGTCCCCCCGGGCGGAACAGCAGGCTGCCGTCGGGATTGCGGAAGGGTTGATTGTTTAAATCCACCGCGATGGTGTCGGTGGACGGCTTCTGCACCGAGAAAGTGACCTCATAGCGGGCATTGCTCCGGTGTCGGGCGAACCACTCCACATGCAGGCGAATCCGGTCGGCATGGTGCGCCGGCACGGTGAAATGCACCCGGGCTGTGCCCGAAGCGCCTTTAGCGTACACCTCCGCCTCCACCAGATGCTCCTCGAAGGCCGTGCGGCTGCGGTCTCTGTAGCGATGAAATTTGATCAACCCTTTGGGGAGCCGGGCGTAGTTCAACCCTTTCTCAAAAAGCAGGGCTTCCAGCACTTCCCGGTAGTCGCTGCCCCGCGCCCGGATAACTTCCAGATTGCGCCCCAACCGGGCCAGGCTCAGGGCCAGGTCGTCGTAGAAAGCAAATCGGGGGAGGTGGGTCAAAAAGTGGAGAAAATTCCTGTGGTCCTCATCGCCGGCCTCCGCTTTCTCGGTTACGGCGTGCACATCGATGACCTCATACTGATGATAAAATTTGAGGGGGAGCTTGAACATACGGCTGGCTGCTCCGGAAGCGGGCACAAATTTGGTCACTCGACCGGCGGCTCTGGCCTGCTCAAATATCTGTTGATACCGGGGATGTTCTTCCGGAGAGATTCGACGAATACCGTCGCCCACAGTGCAGGGACGCTGTAACCGAAGGGGGGGAAAACCGATCTCAAACCGCTCCAGTTGCTCCCGCACCTGCGCTTCGGAAATGCCCCGACGCTGGAATTCTTCCCGATCCCGGGGGGAAAACGAGACCCTCATCACCCAACTCCTTTTGTTTGATGTTACCTCCATGTAGCCCTTCCGCATGGCAGGAAGGGGGGGCGCCCATCCCATTCTCCCGAATAGAACAGGCGCCGGGTATGATCATGCGGTGGGTTCATCCAGGGGAAGAACCTCCCATTACCGGCAAACCGCCGTCCTGTAAAAAGGGGTTGCTCGGGGAGAATATTTGATTTGTAGATAAAAAACCACGGTTTGGTGAAACCATCATCCCTGAGTCCCTTCCCAAACTCCCTGTCCCTGGCAAAACGAAATCATCCGTTCGTGATGCCCATCAATTCGTCAATCAGCGAGCAAAACTTTAGCCCCAGGGTGATGCTTAAGTTCCCCGGGAAGCAACCGAACACTATAAGCGGAGTTGGGAACCAGGGATTGGAAAATCGAAACAGGGAGGTTAGACCGGGATGTTCACCCACTTATTACGATTTCCCCCGACATAGCTTTCGAGAGCGCATCTCTGGACAACTGGCTATCTATCTTCAACCCGCAAAACATTTCAACAAGGAGGTTGAGATGTATTTTTGCAAATCCAGGAACCATGTCTGGCTGCGCAAGGAAGACGCAGAAAAATGCTGCAACGGGTATCAACGGGTCATTGTGTTTGGCCGGGAGATTCCCCCGGACGCCACCAACGTTCAGGTGGATGAGAAAACCGGTTTGCGGTATTGCCGGGTCTGGAAAAAGATGCAACCGGAAGCCGGGCTGACTGCCTTTTCGGCGCTGGGATAGCCGCCGTCAGGGTAAGTCATGGGGTTCCCGGCTTTTGGTACCTCGCCGGCCGTTCGAGATGCGAGAAGTATATCGACGGCCGGCTTTTTGTTATACCCGATAAAGATCAAAGATGAAAGATTACTATTCAGCATTCATTTGCAAGAATTACCATCTCGTTCCTATCCCGAAGCGTCGGGATGGGAACGAGGTGAGGCGAGAAACTCCGTTTCGAGAGGCGCAAAATATAGCCTGATTACCATAAATTTGGCCATCCCGCCCGGCGGGAGAGTTTCACGTATTCTTGCGTTCCATCCCGCCTGGCGGGATTGGAACGAGGGGAGCGTGCCCAATCGTTAGGTTCACCCCGCCCTGGCGGGGCCG
>CAYQGB010000048.1:0-18130 GCA_964416895.1 uncultured Calditrichaceae bacterium | reverse complement strand
TCCACCACGATGATTTCGTACGACTTGTCCAGCGGCTCCACGGCGGCGGTAACGCGCTTGAGCAATTCATCCAGCGATTCTTCCTCGTTGTACGCCGGAATAACAATGGAAAGATCCATAGTCGATCAGTTCAGATTCAGTTGCTGCACTTTGGGTTCCACTTCGATGGTGTATTTTTGAGGATCGATAGGGACATTGATCTTCAACGACTTGTAGAACAGGGAGATACGCTGCTTCTGCTCCGGAAGGGTGATCCGAACGATTCTGGGAAAATACACCCCTTCCAGCACCTGATAATTCCGGAAATCCTGTCGCATAAACACCCGCCCCTCGCGCACCACTTCGCAGGTTTCCAGCAGGCCGGTGCGGGGGTTGACCAGGTAGCGATACAGGAAGGTTTCCGTCTCCGCTTCAAAGATACCGTGCTGCTCATCCACCAGTTGAATGGGCACGTTGGGCGCTTCCAGGGCCTGCCCCAGTGCCGCCTGCCGTACTTCCTTGAGGGTGAAATCGGTTTGCAGAAAGCGGTTGAGATAGGGATCATCCACGTTTCCGGAAACGAAATGGTTGGAATACTGGTCGTAGATGATGAACCGGGAACTTCCCACAAACACCTTGCCGATATCCAGCCCCAGAAATCCTTCCGCCTGCATGTAAAACTTATCCGGGCGCACCCAGTAGGTTTCCACATCCACATTCCCGGAGTACTCCGAAGATTCCACGGTCAGCCGGGCTTTTCCCACAAAGGTATTCAATTGTTGAAAATTCTGATGGTACATCTCCGGCCAGGCGGCCAAATTGGTGAGGAACGGAGGAACCGGAGTCATCTTCCGGGCCGCGCCGCAACCGGCCAGCAACAACACCACGCCCCACATCATCGACATCACCATCCGGCGCTGCCGGAAAAGGAAAGGAAAAGATAGCGATTTCATCGGTTCCGATTCTCCCGTTATATTCTCTATGAACATGGGTTGAAGCGCTCAGGCGATCCAAAATGCGCTTTGTTCAGGAACTTTCCGGAGTTAAACTCCTCGCTTTCATGGCCACACAGGCCGATCATGGCGGCATCTTCAACCGGCGCGAATCCATACGGCGGGACTCCCTGCAACCCGCCGAAAGATGATCTTTTCCGAAGGGCAATTCGCATTTCAGTCCAGGCCGTTGGAATATAACCAACTAAAGGATGAATTCAAAAACGTACCCCATTAAAAAAACCGGCCTATTCAAAGGGAGGCAACATGTTAACCGGCAAACAAAAACGGGCTTTACGGGCGGAAGGAAACCTCATCAAACCGGAATTGTGGGTGGGTAAAGAAGGCATCGGGGAGGGGGTGATCCAATCCCTGAACAATTCCTTCAATACCAAAGAACTGGTAAAGATAAAGCTTCAGGAGAGTTGCCCCCTGACCCGGGAGGAGGTGGCTCGAATTCTAAGCCAACGTACCGGGGCGGAGGTGGTGCAGATTATCGGCAACACCATCCTGCTATATCGGCCTTTTCCGGAAGAACACCAATAGGAGGTTGTTATCCTGGACGCAATTCATAAGGCCGGAGATTCTTCTGGCTGCCGCCTTAACAGCACTTCTGCGAATGACATTAGTGCTTCTGAAGTCGCCGCTCTTATTCAACATAAAACCGGCACTTCTCCGGCGGCAGCCCTCAGAATGACAGGGAAACCCGTCACTTTAAGTTTGAAAAAACAATAGCCTGCCGGGGATCGGCCCATGCTCGCCCTGTTTTTGATGAGCCTGTTGTTCGGCCTGACCTACGTCGCTTCCAAGCTGGCCCTGCAGGAGATAGGCGTTTTTCAGCTGGTATTTGCCCGGTATGCCCTGGCCTGGCTTGTGCTGAGGGCGCTGGTGCGGGGCCGGGGGCAGTGGGAGCCTATCCATCGCCGGGACCGCCGGGAGTTTTTGCTGCTGACCGCGGTGGAACCGGTGGGATACTTCCTGTGCGAAACGTTTGCCCTGCGGTTTACCACTCCGGCCACGGTCTCCCTGATCCTGGCCCTGATTCCGGTGTTTTCCATGCTGTTTGCTCTGGTAATTGTGAATGAGCGGCCTCACCTGTTCGGCCTGGGCGGCGCGGCCATCTGCTTTTCGGGGGTATATGCGATCATCGAACAGCAGCCGGGAGATGTTCTGGCGCCGGCGCCTGTGGTCGGGAGCCTCCTGGCTCTGCTGGCGGCCATGGCCGCCGGCCTGTACAACTGCCTGGCCCGCCGCCTGACCCGACGGTATGCCCCCCTCACCCTCACCTATTATCAAACTCTGGCGGGTGCAGCGGCCTTCTTCCCCCTGGCCCTGTGGCAAACCGCCCGTCAGGGGCTGTTCATCCCCGGCGAAATAACCCTGGCGAGCGTTCTGTATCTGGCGCTGGGAGGCTCTGTGGGAGGATACTTTCTGTTAAACCGGGCCTTATCCCGCTTTCCCGTGGCCCGGGTGGCGGTTTTTGCCAACGTCATCCCCGTGTTTACCATCGGGGCCTCGTTTGCCATATTGGGAGAAAGGTTCACCCTGATGCAATTTCTGGGGGCGGGTCTGGTGCTTCTGGGAGTGTATATAACCAATTCCCGACAACCGGCGCCGGAGATAAAGGCATAATCCCGGGGGAAGGCCAACAATACTACTTTAGCAGAAGCATCCGGCGGGCAAGGGGGGAATCTGGATACGATTTGCCACAATCCTGTAAAAAACCTTGAAAATTTCCCCTGATTGGTTAACTTCCAACCGTTCTGATGTCATTGGCCTCACCTGTAAAAAAGGCCCGCGAATGGGCCGTGCACAACACAAGAGAAGCGAAGATAATGCCTCAGAGTTCGCCGCAAATGCCTTTCTCCCAGTTACTGGAGTGGTGTTGCACTCCTGACTCCCCTCACTATCAGCGGGCCTGGAACGAGTTTTATCGCCGGTATAACCTGCTCATGTTAAAGGCCATCACCAAACGCTGCGCTCAGTTGAACGTTCCCCGCCTCAAACTTCAGTTCGATGAGGTTGTCCATGATATTTTTGGAGATGTTCTCACCACGCTGGTACAGGATAACTGCCGGGTGCTGAGAGATTTTCGGGCCAAAGACAATGAGGGCATGTTCAAATGCTGGCTGGCCATTATCTGCAATAAACGAGTGTGGAGATTTGTAAACAAGCATTTGCCTCCCCGGATGGTGAACACCGAAACGGAGCATCAGGAATTCATTTTTGAAAGCCCCCGCTTTCGGCAACATCTTACCGAAGCGGATCAATGGGAACTGTATGAATGGGTCGTGGCCTGTTTGCGAGGTCGGGAATCCGCTCCGGGAACCGAAAGAGCCCGTCAACGGGGCAACCTGGAGCGGGACATTCACATTTACCTCCTGTATGTGTGGGGAGATTTTAACCAGGAGATGATTTCCTCGTTACCCCATCTGGATATCGGTCACCGGGTAACCGACAACGTGGTCAATCGAATGCGCGAGCGGGTTCGCGGGTGCATCGAGTAAGTTCACCCGAATCGGTTTCTTTCTCCGGCTTGCATGATTCAGCAAATTTCGGGACGTCTTATGAGCATTTCTACCACCACCCTCGGGCGCAGCCTGGCCTGCCTGGAAGCGCAGTTGAAAAATCCCGGCGCTTCGAAAGCGTTTTCCCCCGACGAACAACACCAGGCTGAACGGCTGCGAAAACAGCTTCAGGAACTGGAATCGGGAGAAAACCTGGACACCCTGTGGAGCCGGTTCCCTCACCTCTCCTGTGCCAGGGAACACCCTTTTTTGAAAGAACATCCGGAGATATTCCTGGCCTTTCTGTTTCTTCTCCCCGAGAAGTCTCCTGCTTCAGGCAAAATTTCGCCCGATTATTCCGGCCCGCTGATTGTTCATCTCAATTCCTGTTACCACTGCTTTGAGCAATTTGTAGGGGTCCTGCGGGCCTACTATCATGGAAAGCAAGCCACCGGAGCTTCCTCATCCGAATGAGAAAAAAACTCCCGGTTGAGAGAAAACCTTCCCGATACCGGTCTTAAGAAATAGACTGTGGGTGTGACGGAGCGCAAATTTCATTGCCATCTGGTGCCCGGAGTCGGGAAGAGCAAACAACCAGATATTGCAGAGGAGCGAAAGGCATGAGTGAATGGATCAAGATTTCTCAGGGGGAGCTGGTGGCTTATATCACCGGAAAAGCGGATGCGGAGCTTCGCTCGCGTGTTCAGAAGATAATGGATACAGCACCGGAGTATAAAGTAGTGCTCGACTTGCTGACGAACATTCGGCAGCGGGGCACGGTGGATCTGGAACATCCGGCCAAACCTTCCGGAAGGGTAGATGCCATCCGGCTGGAAGCTACTCTGGAACGGTTGCTATCCGGAAGCGCCACCGCCGAGGACGACCGGGTGTTTGTGCATGCCATGTTGACTTCCCCTCACCTCTACGAATTGGTGATGTTGAAGCTGTCCCGGGTGGCTGCCCTGGAAACGGAAACCATTCCGGAAATGGAGATGGTTACCATTCCTTCCCGGGAGGAGTTTTTGCAGATCGTGTTCCGGGAAACTCCGCCGCAACCGGCACTCGCAGGAGTGGGGCAAAAGCTGCGAGGGATCTGGGATTGGCTCAAACAGCGGAAGGGATACGTCATTCCCATACCGGCGGCCCTGGCCGCTGTGCTGGCCTTGTTTCTGATCATTGGCGGGAGCGGGCCGCTGGCGCAATACGAAGAGAGATGGAATTCGGAAGTACCGGCGCCACTGGTGGCACTGGCAGAAGTGGCACCAGCGGAATCCCAACTCCGGGGAGCCGGCGCCGAAGTGCGTTCCGATTGGATAGCTTTCTCCAAACTTTTTCGACAAAGCCTGGCGACCTATCAAAAACGAGACTACCGAGCCGCCCTCGGTCAATTGAGCCGTTTGCAAGCGCAGGCGGAAGCCCTGGAGCAGTCTCTTGGGGATGAACAACTGGTGCAAGAGTTGGGGCCGCAGGAGGCCACGAAAGCCCGGGAATTGCTGCGAAATTACTACTTCTATCTGGGAGTATCTCAACTGGCCTACTCCCGGGTGAACGGGGATCGGCTGGAGGATGCGGAAAAGGATCGCTACGCCCACCAGGCCATCCGGTTCATTTCCAGGGCACTGACGCTGGCCGAGACCCATCGCCTGGGCCAATCGGATCGGGAGCGCTTCTTTCTGGGGCTGGCCCTGGCCTTTGCCGGGAACACTCCGAAGGCGCTGGAGCACTGGCGTCAAATCGGCAGCAACAGTCCCTACTTTCAAGAGGCCGATCGACTTATCAACGCCCTGGGCAAATAAGTCCATTCGTCGAGTAAACTTTTTAGTGAACCACCGGTAAATCCATTTCCAAACATGAGTTGGGAGGAAGATTCCACTGCCCGGTAGCTCCGGGTGGTGGAATCTGTATTTATAGCTTCGGAGAAGTGTACCGGAAAAATCCCGGCTTACTCACCGCTATCCAATTTGGAGGAGATCGCCATGAAAGTATCTGTTTCCGGCAGGGTTACTCTGTTTCGCCCGGAATTTCTCAGCATCACCGCCGGTGTGATCGGGGCGGCTCTGGTATTTGCCGTCACCCTCATCGCCCTGCTCTCCGCTCCCCCCGCTGCCGGCCCCCTGATTCGTTTCTTCCAGGCCATTTTCCCCGGGTATGCCCTCACTCCGGTGGGGCTGGTTGTGGGGATTTTCTGGGCCTTCATTTACGGGTTTGTCTTTGGGTTTATGGTGGGCTGGCTGTACACCTGGCTGATAAACAAAAAGGTGCGCCAGGCGGCTCAGGACGTGTTCGACTACGATCCCACCCAAACGGTGAATGTGATTCAGGCAGGAGAGGGAGACGAGCCTTACACCATTGTGCTGGTGGCCAATCCGGCCATCAAACGGCACGACGGCAGTTACGAACCGGATCCCATTATCGAGGATGAAGACCTGTTTGTTCGGGTGGTAACCCGCTGCCTGCGGAGCTTTGCGAACAATGAACTCCTGCGACTCCCGGAAATTCTTCCCCGGCTGAAACTGGTGACCGTTTTCGCCCGGGAGGAAGCTCAACGCCGCCCGGAGGACGCCAACGCCCTGTGTCAGGAAGTTCCCGAAACCATCATTCTCGCCCCCCGGCCGGAAACCGATTCGGTGATTTACCAATACGTAAAAAACGCCGGGGTGCCTTATGCCGATGTGATCATGGTGCTATCCGGCCACAAGCGGTTTATTCAGTCTTCCGCCCGGTTTACTCAGGAAGCCCGGAAAGAAGACAGCCCCGCCAATCAGGGGCAACCGTTTCGTTTTTCGTTTACGGAGAACTTTGACGATCCGGTCAATGGGCGTATCCACGCTTATTGCGCCCGGGTGCCGGGGGTGGCCGCCCTTTCCGCCTGGGATGATCGGCTGAAGACCCCGGTGCACGAGTTCGCCCATGCCATGTCCTCGGTGGAAAACGGGGCCATCGTGGATGAGTATCTGGATAGCTATGTGGAAAGTACCGAAGCGGCGTTGCACAATACCATCCTCAACCGCAAGCTGCGGGCCAATCCCACCGATCCGGTACCCAAACTGTTCGGAAAGTATCAGTTAGGAAATGGGCCGATTGTGGAGTACTATTCCGATCGTGCCCGCACCGATAAGGAACCGGACTGGCGATCTTACGTTCCGGAGAAGCCCCACCCGGGAATCTCCTGCATTATGGATCTGGCCTATTTCGATTACCGGTACGACAAACTGATTTTTGATTTCATGTATGATCGCTTATTGACCAAACTCAATCGCTCCGGCTCCTGCCGGAATTCCTGAGTTTTCCATCCCTTGCCAATTGCCAGGATGACAATTTATAAGGAGATACACGATGAGTCCTTTTCATCCCAAACTGCGGGAAGCGTTGATCCGGCATCCGGAACATCAACAGCGGGGACTGACCGGTTCTCTGTTGCTGGAATTCGAGAAGCTGGTCACCCAGCTCTTTTTCGTTATCCACTATCCGGGACCGGAACCGCCCGGCCCGGATGTTCCCTGCTATGTGATTACCCAGAGCACTCTGGCGCAGTTGTCCGATGCGGATGTGCCCAATTCGGTCATCACTAAACTTCAACAATTGCTGGACCAGGAGTTCCGGGGAGGAGCCGCCTTCGGAGAGGCCCTGCGTCAGGTGCTGGGAGATGCCGACTTCAATCAATACAAAGAAGTAATCTTCCGATTGGCTGTAAGCCCGGTGTGCACCATCACCGAGCATCGCCTGGAACGAATGAAGGCCGCCGGCATTCCCGCTTCGGTACTAAAGAAGCTGAAACCGTTGCAGGATCAGCCCATCACCGGCCGGGATAATTTCCGCCGGGCGCTCCAGCAACATCTGAGCGCTGAGGAGTTTGACCAGTGTGGAGAAGCCCTCGTTCAACACAGCGTTGATCCGGTCTCGGACCTCATCGAACAGATCATTCGCTTCCGCAATCAGTTTATGCCCCGATTCGATGAAGTGGTGCAGGACTGGCAGCGAAGCCAGGAGGCGGCACTGCGAGGGAACCTGCTGTCGCTAAATATTCCCACTCAATTGAAAAATGCCCTTAAAGAAGGATGGTTCTGGTTGCTCGGGGTTGCGTTCCGGAAACGGCGGTATAAATCCATCGAATCGTCACAGCAGCCATGAAATACATTCACGGCCATGTTTTTTCCCGGATGGCGAGCACGGCGCTCATTGCCCTTACCGTGGCGCTTTTGTGGCAGTGCGATCATCCCCGCCCGGCGGGATTAAAAGCGCACTACCGGCTTCTGTTTGCGGAAGGGAAATTATCGGAAGCGCAAGCACTGGTGCGCCGGCATCCCATGCGGTTCCGGCGAATTTTCCAGGAGTTCCTGCAGGAAGGGTTGCGATTTCAGGCTCAGAAAGCCCTCCCGGAAGCGGATCGGCATATGGCCATGGCCCGGGAGATCGCCCATACCTTTGCCGCAGCCTGGGGCGATTCCTTTCTGGTTCGGGAGTACCGTTTCTGTGAAGCGCTGAAAGATACCGCATTACAGAAGAAGCTAACCGCAGACTCCTTATTCCTGGTGGGATACCGGTTCTATCGGGAGGGGAAGATCGAGGAAGCCCGGAAGCATTACCGGCAGTCGCTGCAATTGTGCCGGGAGATCGGGGATCGCAAGCGGGAAGTGGATAATCTGATTCAGATGCAATACACCCTTTACCGGGAAGACCGCAACCGGGAAGCCCTGGCAATGGGCAAGGAAATTCTGACGCTGAGTCAACAGCTGGGCTATCGGCAACAGGAAGCCTGGGAACATTACAATCTGGGATTGATCTATTCCGACCTGGGGGATCATCGCACTGCTCTGGAGCAGTTTGAACAGGCGGTGGAAATTTCCGGAGAATTGCAGGACTCTACCTGCACTCTGTACAGCCTGGGAAGGATGGCCATATCTTTTGATTTTTTAGGAAAACGGGAAGAAGCGCTGAACATTTATACCCGAATTATCCAATCTCCCGGAGCATTTAACAGGAAAACGCTCATCATAAAGAGTTACGTGGAACGGGGATTGGTGTACAAAAAGGTCGGGGAGTACAGCTTCGCTAGAAAGGATCTTGAGACCGCATTAACTCTATTGGAACAGGATTCTTCAGATATGAAGGCGGTGGTATTGGTCAATTTGGGGGAAGTTTATCGGCAAATCGGAATGCCCTCCAAAGCGCTTTCGTATCTCCGGCAGGCAGAACACATTTTTGCCCGATTGGGGATACCCCACGACAGAGCCGCAGCGATAAAGATTATGGGCGACGTATTCCGGGATACCCATCGGTATGATCAGGCGCTCGATCGGTATAAAGCCGCACTGAAGATTCTGCGGGACGCGCAGGCCGAGGGCAGGCATCGGGGCGAACAACTGCAACACGAAATTGACCTGAGTATGGGAGATGTGTATCGGGTTCAGGGGAATTTATCCCGGGCATTAACCTGTTATGGCCAGGCCCTGAGCGGCTTTCGCCGGAGCAACTTTCCGGATGGCACCGTTCATGCGTTGATTCGGATTGCCAATGTTCTCCGGGAAAAGTGGAACTTCCCGGCGGCTCTGGATACCCTGAAAAAGGCCCTTGTAGAGACGGGAAAGTTGCAGAAACCCAATCCCCGGTTGTCTTCCAACATCTATTTTACCCGGGGCCTGGTGTATCGGGATCAACGACATTTTAACCTGGCGGAAAAAGCCCTGGCCCGGGCCATCCAGACGGTGGAACAAACCCGTTTGATGAATCAGGAAGAGGAGCGGATCGGATACTTTGCTACCACTCAGGACATCTACGATGAAATGATCCTGCTCCAATATGAACAGGGAAATTTTGCCGCCGCGTTTGATTATGCCGAGCGCTCCCGGGCCAGAACCCTGCAAGAGGCCTTGCGCACCGAGGAACGGATTACCTCCCTGACGCTGAAGGAAGTACAGGACTCCCTCCCGGAGGCGGTGCACCTCCTGGCCTATAAAGTAACTCACCGCCGCTTGCTGATTTTCGGCCTCAGCAATACGGAATTTGTTCATACCACGCTTCCCCTGACACGGGAGACGCTGAAAGCAGAAGTGACCGCATTTCGGCGGGCTATTGGCGCCGCCGATGAAGAGGCCTATGGGGATTTTGCCTCGGAGTTGAAGGAAAATCCGCAACGGGTATATCAACGGTCGTTGCAACCGGCCCATCGGCTGTATCAGTATCTCGTGGAACCGATGGAAGATTTTCTTACTCCCGGCAGCGTTCTGTATGTCATCCCCGACGATGTGCTGTACTATGTGCCTTTTGCCGCCCTGGTGCGCAACCCGGAGGGGGAGGCGGAATTTCTAATCGACCGGTTTCCCATCGCCTATGCCCCCGGCGCCGCCGTACTGCTGCATTGCCTCTCCCGCTCTAAAGATATTCCCGACAATGCCCCGCTGCGGCTGTTTGCCGTGGGAAATCCCACCGGGGATCTGGAATTTTCCGAGCAGGAAGTTCGGGGGATTGCTCCGCTGTTCGGGGAAGTGGATACCCTGATGGGCATTCAGGCTTCGGAAGATAGCATTCTTCACCTTCTGCAAGGGCGCTCCTATGAGGTGTATCATTTTGCCACTCACGCCATCATCAACGAACAGGATCCCGCGCTTTCTTTTCTGGCGGCGGGAATTGGGGCCAGGAGCGCTTCCCGAAGCGTCCTTCGTACCGGGGCTTCCACCTCCACATACCCGGGGGATGATCTGCTGACCGCCCGGGAGATCGGGCGATTGCATTTCCGCAGGCCTCAACTGGTGGTGCTCTCGGCCTGTCGCACCGCCGGCGGCCATCTGTTTCGAGGGGAAGGACTGGTGGGAATGACCCAGGCGTTTTTGAAGACGGGAACCCCCACACTCATTGCCACCCTGTGGGACATCGACGATGAATACACCGGAAAACTGATAACCGAATTCTATCGCCAGTGGTTGCAGGAAGGGAAGCCCAAAGTGGTGGCCCTGCAGGCGGCCCAGCACCAAATCATGGAAGCGCTCCGCCGGGATCCCCGATTGCAATATCCCCAGCTGCATCGCTGGGCGGCGTTTGTCTTAACCGGCGCTTATCGATGAAAAAAATGAAGCAACGCCGACCTGAAAACTGTTCATACCATTAACGAAAGAGGAGATCATCATGGCTAACAACAATCGCCAGCTCCTGATGCTAACCGATGTGCATACCAAAGGGGACGCGCCCCCTCCGCCCCCCACGGATATGTTTTTCACCGATCGGGCGCAGTTGCGCACCGGCCTGATCGACGCGGTGCGGTTCGGGGTCGCCGTGGGATTGGGCGCGGCCCTGCTGTTTCTGATCATTGCGGTGGTGGCCGCCTTATCGGGAGCCAGCGCCGCCCTGAGCTTCTTCGAGACCATCTACCCCGGCTTCACCACCGGAACCGTGGAAGCCTTCGTTTTCGGATTTGCCTGGACGTTTTTGTACGGATTGATTCTGGGGGTGATCATCGGGGTGATCTACAACAGCCTGTTTCGGCAGGCGGTCGCCGCTACGGTGAGCAACGATATGTTCGGATGATCGCCTTTGCCCTCCCGCTATGTAAAAGTCAGGGAGCAAGGCCACCCGCGGGCATCCAACAAACGCCCGGGAAACGTGATGCGTACAGGGGAGGATTTCCCCGGCGCATCACGTTTCACCTTATCACGTTTCCCGCACAGGGGCTTCTCCTTCGGCCATCGCTTCCGGTGGATTATCCACCTCCGGCAGGGGCGCCGGGCGAGGCCGAAAATAAGCTCCCACCTCGGCGACCAGATCGCTGAGCATGTAGTACATCACTGGCACCACGATCAGGGTCAGGGCGGTGGCGAATAGCAAGCCGAAGATGACCGCAATCCCCATTCCGCTCCACCACTGAGAGCTTTCCGCGCCGAACTGGATGAACTTGCTCACATCCCCCCTCAGCAGCCCCACAAAGTCGATGTTGATACCCACCGTCAGGGGAATCAATCCCAGAATGGTGGTGATGGCCGTTAGCAGCACCGGGCGCAGACGGGTCTTGCCCCCTTCCACCAGGGCCTGGAACTTCGACAACCCCCTGGCCCGCAGCTTCTGAACGTAGTCGATCAACACGATGGCGTTGTTCACCACCACTCCCGCCAGAGAGATCACCCCGATGCCGGTCATGATCGTACCAAAGGGGCGAAAAGTGACCACCAGCCCGAAGAACACTCCGAAGAAGGACAACACCACCGAAATCATGATCACAAAGGGCAGGGTGACGGAGTTGAACTCGGTAACCAGCAGCAGGAAGATCAGAAAGACGGCGATCAGAAAAGCCCGCATCAGAAAGGCCTGGGATTTTTGCTGCTCCTCGTTTTGCCCGGCGAAAAAGAGGGTATAGCCGGGGGGGAGTTCAAAATTTCGCAGCCGCCGTTTGCACTCCTGCATCACCGCACTGGCGTTGTTGCCCAGAGCCTCGGCGGTAACGGTAATCACCCGGTCGCCGTCCACATGGGTGATGGTACTCAGCCCGGAAGCCAGTTCAATGGTGGCAAAGTTGGCCAGAGGATAGTGCACCCCTTCATGGAACACGGTAAGGTTCAACAGGTCGTTGTAGCTCTGGCGGAAATTTTCCCCGAAGCGCACGGTGATGTCGTATTCTTCGGTGCCCACCCGGAATTCCGAGGCCTCGGTCCCGTTAATGGCCGTGCGAATGGTGTTGGCAATCTTCTGGGTGCTCAGTCCCAACAGGGCCGCCTTTTCCCGGTCAATGCGGATGCGCAGCTCCGGCTTGCCTTTCTGATAGGTATCCCGGATTTTGGTAATATGGGGCACATCGGCAATGCGGGCCTTCACGGCTTCGGCCAGCCGGGCCAGCGTTCGGAAATCCGGCCCCTTAATCTGGATTTCCACCGGCTTTCCCGTGGGCGGGCCATGCTGCGGGGCGGTCACGTCGATACGGGCGCCGGGAATCCCCTGAACGTTTTGCTTCACCTGCTCCAGAGTCTCGAAGGAGTTCTGAGTACGCAGGTGACGCTTCCGCAGGTCGATGGTAATCCGGGACTTGTGGGATGCCCCTCCTCCGGTTCCAAAATCGAAAAAGTTGGATACACTGCCCACTTCCGAGACCATGGTCTTCATGTCCGGGGTATCCGCCACCCGCTGCTCTAACTGGCGAACAATGGCGTCGGAAGTTTCCAGACGGGTGCCCAGAGGCGCCTCCACCTCCACAAAAATTTGCTCCGGCTCGATCGTGGGAAAGAATTCAATCCCGTAAGGAAGGAGATTGACCAAAACCCATATCACGATCATCCCGACAAAGCCGGCCCAGACCATGCCCAGGGTTTTCCAGCGATGATGCAGCGCCCACTTCAGGGTGCGCTCGTATCGCACGGTCAGCCAGCGTAGAAAGCGGTCTCCCGCCAGACGGGAAAGTTTGGGATCAAGCTTCAAAAATCTCGAGGCGAGTACCGGATTAAACACCAGCCCCACCAGCAGAGAGCAGGACAGAGTGATGATCAGGGTGATGGGCAGATACTTCATAAATTCGCCCATTACATCTTCCCAGAAAATCAGGGGGAGAAAGGCCGACAGGGTGGTGGCCGTGGAAACCACCACCGCCATGCCCACTTCATCGGTGGCTTCCCGGGCAGCCTTGAACAGCGGTTTACCCTGTTGATGATGCCGATAGATGTTTTCCACAATCACAATAGCGTTATCCACCAGCATCCCCAGCGCCAGAATCAAACTGAACAGCACCACCATGTTCAGCGTGTACCCCAGAAAGCCGATCACCATGAAGGAGATCAACATCGACAGGGGAATGGCGATCCCCACCAGCAGGCCGTTTCGGGCGCCCATGAAGAAATACAGCACGAACACCACCAGCAGCAGCCCGGCGATAATGTTGTTCTCCAGGTCGTTGACCATGCTGCGGATGTCTTCCGAAAAATCGGTCACAATGGTGTAGTGGGTATTGGGAGGAAACCGGTGGCTTTCTTCTTCCAGGATACGCTTGGCTTCATCGGTGATGCGGATGATGTTTTCCCCGCTGCGCTTCTGGATGGAGAGGGTCACGCTGGGCTGGCCGTTCAGCCGGGAGTAGCTGGTCTGCTCCTTGAAACCGAAGCGCACCTCGGCCACATCTTTCAGATAAATGGGAACGCCGTTTTTGGTTTTTACCACGATGTTCTTGATTTCATCCACACTCTTGAATTCCCCCGGCACCCGCACGGTCCATTTCAACGAACGACTTTCGGCGGCCCCTCCGGGGATGGTCAGGTTCTCGGTGCGGATGGCTTTGATCACATCATCCACCCCCAGGCGGTAATGCTGCAAGCGCGCCGGAATGACATCCACCTGCACCTCCCGTTCCAGCCCTCCGGAAAGGGTCACATCCAGTACGCCGGGGATGAGTTCGATGCGATCCTTCAGGTGCTCGGCAATCTCCTTTAGCTCCACCAGAGACTGATCCCCGGTGATGCTGACGATCATAATGGGAATGTTCTCAAAATTGATCTCCTGAACCAGGGGATCATCCAGATCGTTGGGCAGATCCGGTTTGGCCTGATCCACCTTTTCCCGAACCTTACGCACCGCCTCATCCACATCGATGTCCGGCTCAAACTCGGCGATGATGCTGGCATAGCCTTCCCGGGCGGTAGAGGTCAACTTCTTAATCTGGCTGATCTCTTTCAACTTGTCTTCGATCGGCTCCACCACCAGCGTCTCCATATCCGAAGGGGCCACCCCCAAATAGGGAACCGCCACATACACCACCGGCTGCTTAATGTCGGGGAACGATTCCACCGGCAGGTTGACATAAGCCGTAATCCCCAGAATGGTCACGATAAAGAGCAGGACGAATACACTGGTACGATATTTCAGGGCTGTGTCGGTAATTTTCATGGTCTGACTTCCTCACATGGGAAATTTGTACTTCCGGGTTAATCTTGCACCACTTTCACGGGATCGTCTTCACCCAACTCCCGGTGCCCCACGATGATGAGATGCTGACCGGGAGACAGGCCCTCCACGGCGACCTGATTTTCATAGATGGCCACCTGCTTGACCGGCACTTTCCGGGCCCGGCCGTTTTCTTCCACGAACACATACCACCCGGATTCCGATTCCATCAGCGCATCCAGCGGTATTACGATGTGATCTGTATACACCCGTCGCAGAATACGCAGATTGGCAATCATCCGGGAGGCCAGCCGATGCCCCGGATTGGGCACCAGCACCTCGATTTCAAAGGTGCGGCTCTGGGGATCCAGACTGCGAGAGACAAACTGAATTCGGGTTTGCAATTGCAAATCGGGATAGGCATCGAAGCGAACTTCCACCGGAGTGCCCGGCCGAATATCCCGCATGAAGCGTTCGGCCAGCCCCGCCCGAATGCGCATGGAATCGTTGTCCAGAAACTCAAAGAGCGGGGTCATGGGGGTGCAATAGGCCCCGATATCGTAGTAGCGGTTGTTCACCAGACCGTTGAGGGGAGCGAGGATGATCAGCTTCTCGTACCGAGACCGGGCCAGATCCAGGGCGGCCCGGGCGGCCTCCAGAGCGAATTTGGCCGCCAGATACTGATTCTCCGGCAGGGCCTTTTTTTCCATCAGCACCTTCTTGCTGCGATAGTCCAGCTCCGCCTGATGCAGGGCGGCCAGGGCCTGTTTGTACCCG
Source organism: uncultured Calditrichaceae bacterium (assembly GCA_964416895.1). Lineage (GTDB taxonomy): Bacteria > Calditrichota > Calditrichia > RBG-13-44-9 > J075 > CAYQGB01. The sequence continues at coordinate 3,027 of CAYQGB010000048.1, read as the reverse complement.
GCCTCCAGCACCTTGTTTTCCAGAATCGCCAGGGTATCCCCGGCCTGCACGTACCGGCCCTTATCCCGGAGCACTTTCCGGAGCGTACCCCCTTCCTCCACCATAATCTGGATGTGGTTCCGGGCCTCCACCGTGCCGGTAATCTCCAGATATTCCTTAAACGGCTGAGGTTGGAGGGTAAGGATCTTCACCGGAACGCCTTTTTCCGGGGTGCGGTCCGGCTTCTCGGTGGGATTGGCCTGGCTGTCTTCGGCGCAGCCGCTCCACCACAGGCCGATCACCAGCAAAGCCACTATGGCGACGAGTTTCTTTCCCGGGTTCATCATTGCTCCTTCAGATTTCTATCTTCCGTAATTTGTGTTATCACCTGATACATGAGAATTCCCCGGAACGTGTCCAGGAACCGGTGCTCAACGTCAAGAAATATATTTGTGTTGCGTATTGCGTATTGCGTATTGCGTACTGCGTATTGCGTATTGCGTATCGTGGAATATACTCGTTAGAGATAAAACCTCGCGTTTCTTTACCGGGTAAAACTTCTGAGGTTTTGGCTACCAACCGTGATGCCCCGCCACGGCGGGGTGATATGTGATTATTCTTTACGTATGCGCCGGTGCAAAAATTCCAACTTCTCCCCTTAACGAGTATAGCTTGTTACGCAATACGCATTACGCAATACGCATTCTTCGATCTTTCCCACATTCTTCTATTCAGAGGTCTGGATACAGTATGAGCACAATCCTCAGATGTCATGGGATAGTACAACCCCAACAACATTGGCGTTTCAACGTTCTGGCGGTGAAGCTTGTGAATTATGCCGGCTATAGTCCGCCGGCGGAGACATTGCCGGTGGCCAACTGCCAGTCGAAGTAAGCCACCAGGTAATCGAAGATGGCCGAATAGTAGTTAATCTGGGCCTGATCCAGGGCCACCCGGCTCTCCTTCAGTTCCACCTGAGTAGCCAGCTGGTTTTCCACCTGCGCCCGGGCGATCTCATAGGCCCGGCGGGCGGTGAGCACACTCTGCCGGGCCGCTTCGATGCGCTGCCGGGCTTCCCGCAGCCGAAGATAGATGTTTTGCAGTTCCACCTGAATTTGCACACCCGCCTGATCGATACGGGTGGCGGTCTTCTCCACCTCCACCTGCGCCTTGTGCACCTGGGCAATGGTGTTGGCGTTAAAAATGGGCACACTCAGGGATAGCCCCAGTACGATGTTATCGTTCTCCCGTTCCAGCCGGAAAGCATCGGAAGCGGCGGAATACACATAGCTGAGGGTGGCCTTCAGGGAAGGAAAAAATCCGGCCCGCCGGGCGCTGACATTTTTCTGGCGCAACTTCTTTTCCCAGATCAGGGCGTTGTAATCCGGGCGCTGCGCCAGCACCTCCTGAAATCCCACCGAGTCCGGCAGGGGAGGATATACATCAATATTCCCGGTGAGCACGATCTCCTCTTCCATCGGAAGCCCCACCAGCACCTTCAGGTTGTTTACCGCCAGTTCGTAATCCCGACGGGCTTTCATGGCTTCCGGGATGGCGTTCTGCCACCGGGTTTCCGCCTGCAACAGGTCAAACTCCGAGGCCAGCCCCTGCTCATACCATAGCTTCACCTTCTCGTAGTTTTCCCGGGCGCTAACCTCCGATTCCCGGGCCACCTCGGCCACCTGTTGCAACAGCAACGCCCGATAAAAGGCTTTTTTCACCACGGTGAACACCTGCTGCCGGGTGGCCTCGTAGGAGAATTCGGTCAGGCGGCTCAGATAGCGCGCCGCCTGGATGGCCTGCCCCACCTCAAAACTGAACAGGGTCTGGTTCAGCACTGCATTGAGCCGGTATTCGTTCCGAAAAGAAACCTTAAAGCTTCCCCGTTGCTCTTCCCCGGTAAAGGGATCCCGGGCCTCAAAGAAAAACACGTTTTCCTGAAAATTGCGATTGTAGCCGGCATCCACCGAAAGGCGGGGCATCGCCCGGGAGAAAGCGGCCAGCTTTTCCGCCGAGGCCAGCCGGGTTTCCGCCTCCGCCAGCCGAATATTGTGATTGTTGGCCTCGGCCAGCGCCAATATCTGCTCCAGGGTATATTCCCCGGCCAATGTGCAGGAAGTCAGTATCAACAATATCCCGAATCCAAACTCCCGAAGCCTCATCCCGTCCTCCTTTTCAGGCCGTTAAGAATAATCTCAATCATCGTATCCACCACGCGATCCCGAAAATCTTCCGGGTGATGTCGCATCCAGTCCAGGTTCAAAAAGTCGGTGAGAAATACCAGGGTAGCCGCAGTGATCTCGGTATCCGGGAAATGAAACAATCCCTGGGCTTTTCCCGCTTCCAGAAGCGGAATCAGCCGATCCCGAAACAGGGTGTTCAGTTCCCGCACAATCGGATGACCGTAGGGGGAATGCTCGCACAGATACTCCGGCATATCGGTCATCTTCCGGGCATACCCCTTCAACTGTTCGTACAGCCCCCGAAAGAAAAGGGCTAACCGCTCATCGGCGGGCGCTTCCGCAGGCAGCCGGGATTGCACCGCTTCCATCACCCGGTGGGCTTCCTCGATAACAATTTCCTGAAACAGAGCCTCTTTATTGGGATAGTAGTAGTACAACGTGGGTTTGGCCAGCCCCGCCTGTCGGGCGATATCCTCCATGGACGTCTTGGTGTAACCGAAGTGAATAAACAGTTCCCGCGCGGCCTGTTTAATGACCACCCGCTTTTCCTGATCGGTAGGTGAACGCATCAGATATCCCTGTGAAATCATTCAAATATTCGACCAATTATGAAAAAAGTCGAAAGTCGATTGCATAAGATGCCCTTTAACGCAAAAGGTTACCGGAAGTTTCGGATTTTTTTACGGGGGAGGGAGCGCTCAGAAACTTTCTGTTTTTATTCAACCTCAACCGTTCACCATAGGAGAGAAAAAGTTGATCTTCTTTTGGTGTCATTCCCCCCGACCCTCGCCGAGGCCCCGCCATGGCGGGGTGAACCTAACGATTGGGCACGTTTCTCTCGTTCCAAAACTCTGTTTTGGAACGC
>CAYQGB010000047.1:0-19026 GCA_964416895.1 uncultured Calditrichaceae bacterium | reverse complement strand
GAACAAAAAAGGAAAGGGGAACCATTCGATTCCCCTTAGCAACAGCGGGGCCGACGAGATTTGAACTCGCGACCTCCGGCGTGACAGGCCGGCGTTCTGACCAGGCTGAACTACGACCCCGTTTAGTCATTGGCTTCACAAAAAAGCGGCACAAATATATACTTCCACACAACCAAAATCAAGAGGTTTTTTAGTGTACAATCGCTTTCGCATAGGTTCCACTGCAATGCCTCCCTGCACTTTTCACAATAAAAAACAGGGGCAGGTCAACCTGCGACCCGCCCCTGTCTTGCCATGGGGACATCTATCCCCGGATGATTCTCACCACCCTAAACATGATTAGGGAGTGTGGAGAGAACTGGATCCGGGGGTGGGTACCTGGATGCGCCCCAGAATACCTTCCGGCAGGCGCATGATGTTCAACTGATTGCTGAACCACTCATACGCCCCCAGATCCACATACCCGCCGTTGGGCGTACGGATGCGCCCTTGCAGGTCGTGGGTCGGGGTGGTGGCATCCGGCGACTGATCGATGGCAGGAGAAGTACCCTGCAACCGCCAGTTGAAGTTGGCCGGATCCACAAACTGGGGATCCACATCCATGTTGCCGACGCCGGCGGAGTAGCCTCCCTCGATGATGTTGTTATCCATGTCGGTGAAGCTCTCCGAATTCAGGTGAGTTTCCCAGGGAGCATTCAGCGCCGGATTATCCACATGATACTGATCCGGCGTCCATTGGTAATTTATGCCCCAGGTATAATCCAGATCCTCTTCTGCACCGGCTTCGAAGGGTTGATCGTACTCCAGACGCCAGTTGTCCCAGATGATATTGTTGTAAATCTTGGGATTACTATATCCGGGAGCCACGTAATAGCCCGGCACACTGCCGTTGTATTCGTGGCCATTACGTTCGGCGTCAATACCACCACCCGCAGGTTGGTTACTACCAGCCACGATATTGCCCACGATGGTATTGTTGACAATCTCGGCGTAAAAGGCATCGTCAAAGGCAATAGCGCCACCCCGGGCGGTGTTTTCCCCATGATCATCAGCGATATTTTCAGCGATCAGGTTATTGACAATACGAATATGGGACAATGTATCGCCCACATCTTCAAAGCTGATCGCACCGCCATCATCGGGACAGAAATTGCGGAAGATGACGTTGTTGCGAATGGTCACAGGACCACAATCTTCGAAGAACATAGCCCCACCGTGATCATCGGCTTTATTTTCCATGAAAATGTTGCCAAAGATCACGATCCGGTCCTTGTTCTCATAAATGCACAGGGCACCACCATAGTCATAGCCAAAGTTGTGGTAGAAGAGATTGTTATAGATCTCATACTTGCCCGGTGGCGGACCGGCCAGTGAGTCATCCCACACATGTTCGGGTTCGCCATGAGCGGGGCCATATTCCGGTTCATCATTGACGCTGATGCCACCACTATAGCCACCGTAACTTCCATTCTCAGCGATCACACATGACCACACCCGAACATTATGGTTGGATTTGTGCAGCCAAATGCCACCACCATAATATCCTCCGTTGCGGGCGATGATGCAGTTGTTGACGACGATCTTGTCATTGCCGTAATCGCCGAAAATACCGGCGCCAATATCTTCGTGTACAGTTCCACCGGTAACGGTAAATCCACTGATCGAAACATTGCGGACACCACCGGTTTCCCCTCCACGACCGATAAAGATCGTCGGGCCATACCCTTCAACACCCTGTCCTTGCAACAGATTCAGTGCGCTGCCCGGTTGCAGGTCAGGAATTCCATTGATAATGGTTTCCTGAGGTCCGAAACCGATCAGGTGCACTTTGTCCTCGGTGAATTGGATTCGTTCCCGATACACTCCCGGAGCCACAAAGATAATTTTGGGCTTTTTGGGAGTATTATGTTGCAGGGCCTCGGCAATGGTGTTATAGGGATGGGCTTCGCTGCCGTCTTCCACGCCGCTGGTGTTACCGGCATCCACCCACACCCCGCGCTTTTCCACATATTTGCGGCGCTTGCTGTTGTAGTGGATCTCGATGGGGATGGCATTGGAAATACCGGTGGAAGTCGCCACCACCAGGCCGCCGCTCATGGCGTCGCCCCGAATCTTGATCTTGATCTGGGTATCGCTCCAGCTCTTGATCTTCTGCTTCTTGCCCGCCAGGGTGACGGTGGAGAAGCCGGTGCTGTCGCCGAAGTTCTGCCCGGTGATGGTGAATACATCCCCTTTGCTCAGCGTCGCCGCCGGGCCACCGGGAGGCACCGGATTGGTAATTACCGGACGGTTGGTGGGTAATATTGCCGCCACGTCCGCAGGAGTGTTCAACATATTGGCGTTAAGCGGTGCTACAGGTGCACCGGCAAACGCCACCGGTACCAGTGACCAATCCGCTTCAAACTTAAACTTGCCCTGACCAAAGGTGTACGGCAAGGTCAGCGGCAAGTAATTGGGATTGTACCCCGGTAAAGAAGGATCGTTGCCCACGTAGATGTGCACTCCCGGAGCAAACTTGCCTTCTGCTTCCGGTTTTTGAATGGGAGCCTCTCCCGGCGGGCACTGGCTCACGCCCGGCTGTCCGGGAATATCCGGGGCGCCGGCGTAGCACAGGGGGTTGCCCATGTGCATGGACCCCAGGAAGTAACCGTACTGATCATATACTCCTACAGGGGCTCCGTCCACACCCGCTTTTTCAGCAAAGAGCAGACTCTGAAGATCGTTGGGATCGTTGGGGGTCAGGGAGCCGCCCCGGGTGTCGATGTTCACGTCATCAAACACGCCACCTTCGATCTCCCCGGCCAGAGGCACTTCGGTATTGATGCCGAAGTTCACTTCCGTGGCCATCCCGCCGGACACGGTCACCACCTGCACGTCGGAACCGGCAGGAGAAGCGGAAAAGCCGTACGGCGGAATCACCTTTACCGTGTAGGTACCCGGCGCCAGTCCCCGGAATTCGTAATATCCCGGCTGGGGACCGACATACACCCCACCGATTTCATCCGGGGGCCAGGTGTACGGTTCGTGCCAGCCCTGAGCCAGGGTGTTGGCCTTGTCGAACTTACCGGTCAGAGTATCGGCCAGCAGCAGCGTGCCGGTGGCGTCATACAGCTCCACCCGCACCCCGTGCATGGTGCGCTCTTCATCTTCCTGATAGACGCCGTCCCCGGTCCAGCCAAGATTCCGTTCCAGGTTATCATAGAACACATAACCTCGGATATCTCCTTCAGTGGCCGGAATCGGTTCCAGGTACAGATCCGCTTGATAATTAGCCGTAAGCCATTGGATGTATCGGTTCATGGCGTTGAAGGTGAAATCCCGGCACACATCGGAGATGGGCAGTCCCCAATAGGCCGACAGCGCCGCACAATCGGTGGTATCTACCCAATCCAGCCGGCCATTTCCATTGGTATCCTCGCCGGGATCCAGCACCTGATTGTGATTGACGTCTTCCAGAGAGATCAACTTGCCTTTGGGATAGAACCGCTCCGTACGCAGGGCACCTCGATAGTTGGGGGGCGGCTGCACATCCACATACCCAATCACTTCGATTTCCGGCAGGTCATCGAAGTTATACCATCCGGAAGCATCGGTGACTTCTTCCTTCTGAATACTGCCATCCTTATAGCGGATATGCACATTCAGTCCCTGCATGGGCAGGCCGGTAGAAACATCATACACATATCCGCGCGCCCGGGCAAAGAACCGGGGTACCAGCAGAGAATTCAGCGGAAAACTCACCGTTTGATTGGGTCCCACTGTTACCTGTTGTTGACTCCAGACATAGTCCAGCGGGATATCAAACATCATCATTTTGTACCGGCCCGGAGGCACATTGGTAAATTCAAAATGCCCCGTCACCGGGTCCGCTTCGACTGTGGCGACCGGATGAACAGGCATCGTTTCGTCATTGGTGAACAAAATCACCAGGCCATTCGGGACCCGATCATTCAGCGTTACGCCAGGGTGATCTTCACCGGGAATGGGAAACGGCTCATCGGGATCCAGATTCGCTTTATCGGCATCTACCAGATCACCGATGATGGTTCCGGCATTGGTCAGAGAGGTTCCCGGAGGAAATCGATCTGCCACATTGGAAGGCGTGATCTGCCCCAGCTTCTGCACATAACTGTGCCAGATCAAGAATGCTCCACCTTCTGTTCCCGGATCGCCGGGATAGAGCTTGGGATCCCAGGCCGGGCCACCTTCCTCGGTGTAGTTGAGGTAAAATTCGGTGTTTTGGTCGAATCCCAGAGCCGCGACTTCGGGCAATTGGGGATACTTCCACACCTCCGAAGGATCGGATGTTACAATTACTTCACCAGGCGGCAACCCGGTAAAGTAATACAACCCATCGGTTTGGGTATATACAGTTCCATCCGCGGTAACGATGGTCGGTTGGGAACCGGTATATCCTGTCGCCAATGTGTCCCCCTCTTCACTCATGACGATAAATTTCACGCCGTTTAAGGGGACATCAATTGGATAATCATCCGGCTCACCGTTAACATAATTGTCATAGAAAGCATACACGAGCAAGTTTGCTAACGGCAGCTCATTTGTCGGATCGGGATTTCCGTACAGATCGTGGTACAGGGGCGGCAGATAGGCATCCTGAGTGATGTTGTCGCCCGGCTGCACTTCGAACTGCCGGCTGGTAACATCATACCCCGGAGCGGAAAACATCACCACGTACTCGCCCGGGGCCGGTACCGTGGCCGTCCAGGTATTCCCGGTCACCGTGGCGTAGGTGACGACTTCATCTTCCTCTTCCTGTACCATCACCTTGGCCCCATACACTTCATCGCCGGGGCCGGGGGTCAGATACGGCGTATTATCGGGATTTCTCTTTCCTTTCCAGATTTTCCCACCAATGGTGGCAAATCCCTGGGCATACAGCGCGCCGGCTATCAGGGACAGCCCCAAAAAGGTGCTCATCAAAATCCGGAGAAATCCGCTGCCATAAGACTTCTTCGTATGCATACGAACCTCCGTTGGTTTGCGAATTTTGTGCTTGTCATTCATCGCGCAATTTCTTACACTACCATGCATTTCTTCTCACCTCAAGTCCCGGGCGATCTCCCTGTCACCTGTTCGGGCAGAATCGGTCGGGGGGATCGTTTCCGGGCTTTGTGTTCCTGCCCTTCCCAATTTCCTTTCCGGGTTGAAGTCCTGATCCTCATCAAAGGGCCATCGCGGGGAAATACACCATACGATTTCATAACCAATCCTCCGTTTTTGTGAATGGTTCAGTTAGTGATTTTCCTGGGCGAGTCACCTCGTGCCGAGTTGTTATTGTCGTGTGCAAAATCTCCGTAGTGTTCTTTCAAGGTTAACGTGACGGGTTTCCATGTCATTCTGAGGGCTGCCGCCGGGGAAGTTGCCGGCTTTATTAAAAGCGGCGGTTTCAGAAACACCGATCTCATTCGCAGGAGTGGTGTCAAGGCGGCAGCCCGAAGAATCTCTTTATGAATTCAACCCGTCATCCAAACCTTGAAAGAGCAGTAGTACCATACCCCCAAACCACCGGATTCACCGGCGGTCCGGTCATCAGCATCGTAACACCGGGTCGGTTTTACGGTTGAAAACGTGTGCCAAATATCCATGAAATGAGGGATGACGATGTTACCGGATAACGACAGGGAATCCACCTTGCTGCATTTATCCGGAATTCATCGGTACACCGGTAGGCCGGAAAGAGACCCCCTCCGGAGGCCGAATCCTTCGTACTCTTCCGGGAGCGTCCCCTTTCCGGGGAATTCGGCTCCCGCTGCTGACATCCCTGTCGGTGGAACCGCATGTCAAACATCGAGACCCCCCACAGCCGGCCTTATCCAGGCCGACCATAATAGAAAGCTCTGCTCACAGGCCGGAGCACCCGACCCATCTATCCGCTTTCATCTCCCGAAAAATCTACATCTCCGGTGATGATTTGAGGTCGTAACAGGATTACCAGTTCGGTTTTGGTATTGGTGATGCTTTTGCTCCGAAACGGAAATCCCAGAATGGGGATACTCCCCAGAATGGGGATGCGGTTCTCGGTCTTGATCTTCTGATCCTTGATCAACCCCCCGATGATGATGGTGACCCCATCCTTCACAATCACCGTGGTTTCCGACTCCGACTTCTCGATTACCGGGACGTTATCCACAAACCCGGTCACGTTGCTGACTTCGGGGCGGATTTTCATGGTGATAAAACCGTCCTCGTTGATCATGGGAGTCACGTTCAGTTTGACGCCCACTTCCACGGTCACCACTTTCTCGAAGGTGGAGATCACCCCCTGACTTTCCCGGGTGTCGATGGTCTTGTAGGGCACCGTGCTGCCCACCAGGATATGCGCCTCTTCCCCATCCACGCAGGTGATCCGGGGGTTGGAGAGCAGTTCGGTTTTGCCCACCGTTTGCAGGGCTTCGATCAGGCCGTTGATGGTGTACGAGCCGGACATCAACCCCAGGGCCTTGATACGACCGCCGGTGTCTCCATCGGAAAGCACCCGGAAATTGGTGCCCGCATCGATGGTGCCTTCCAGTTCTTCGGTAATGACGTTCCAGTTCACCCCCAACTTATGCTCATCGTTCAGGGCGATCTGGATGATCTTGGCCTCGATGAGCACCTCCTGGGTGCGCTGATCCAGCACCTCCACCAGTTGACGGATGTAAGGAAGGTGATCGGGCAGATCTTTGACAAAGATCTTGTTGGTTTTGGGATCGGCCACGGCATAGCCCACCCCGGGGGAGAGTTCATCCTGAAGGCGGGCGGCCACCGCCTCGGCGTCGGCGTATTGCAGGGTAAAAATCTCCAGCACCGCCTCACTGGGCTGATCCGCTTCCCGAACAAACTCCGCCACCCGCTGCACCCGCTCGGGAACATCCATCACCACCAGCAGATTGCTTTCCGGGTCGATCTTCACCTTCGCCCCCGGCGACACCATGGTCTTGACGATCTCCTCGATGTTCTGCACCGCCACATGATCCAGGGCAAAGGTGGCCGTCTCCAGAGGAATATCCAGGGTGCGGATGACCCGCTCCATGTCCCGCAGCACCGCCGGCAAATCCACCACAATGACGCTATTGGAGCGCTGCTCGGCGATGAGATTACCGCCCCGGGATTTCAGGGGAAACAGAGATTTGACCACCTCCTCGGCGCTGGCATAGCGCAGGGGAATCACCCGGGTCTGCATGCGATCTTTGAACGGTCTGCCGAAGCGGTTCTGGTACTCCTCCTGAGTCACCACCTTGACCACCCCGTGCTCCTGATAGTAAGCCAGCCCCTGCATCTCCACCACCAGTTCGATGGCATCCATCACGGTAATGCTATCCACAAACACGGTGACCGTTCCCTGCACCCCCTTACTGGTCACGATGTTGATGCCGCCCTGCGCCGCCAGGGTCTTCAGCACGTCATGGATGTTGGCGTTGCGGAACTGCAGGCTGATTCTGGCCTTTCCTCCCCGCTGCTGATCCGCCTGAATGCTTCCCATACTCCCCAGCAACATCAGGCCGATCAGCACCAGGCAAAACCATCGTCGTGTTGATAACATGGGCGATCCCCACAGGTTATTGGATTGTGGTAATCTGTAATTCGTATTGCGTATTGCGTATTGCGTATTGCGTATTGCGTATTGCGTATTGCGTATCGTAACGTTGTTATCAAATACAGCCGGTGGAAATTACGGAATACGCATTACGGATTACGTTGTCACATCCGGAGTTCTACCCGCTCCTTCCCCCGCTGAAGGATGATCCGGCCTTCGGAAATTTCCATCACCCGGTAGCCCCCCAACTGCTGCCCCTGAGACAGGAACATGGAAGTTTCGGTGATATTCTCCCGAACGATGGCCTGGGGCTGTGCTCCCATGATCACCCCCAGCAGGGTATATCGCTGGGACAGGCCGGGCACTTCCACGGCGTTGATCGGCTCTGCCGTGGTCACCTTCCGGGGGCCGGCATAGCGGAAAAACTGCCGTCCCCGAACCATTCGAGAAAAGTGTTGTGGTGCAGCACCGGTCGGGCGGGCGCCGCCCCGTTGACCCGCCAGGGCGCTATCCGGCGGAGGCAACCGCAGAAACATCTCCATCTGCCCGGCATCATACCGCCAGTACAGCGGCGCTACTGCCGTGGCCAGCACCGCCACCAGCACCAGCAGGCGATTCACCATCCCCAGAGAAAATGGCTCCCCGGCAACCGCTTCCCGAAAGCGGCCCACCAGAGCCGACGACCACCCCGATCCCCGTCGGGAAGGCTTCCCGGAAACCGTCTCCCGCACCCTCAAAGCCCCCTGCGCCTGAGGATGATAGGTTCCGTTGGTGGACCCCCCGGTGATTTCCCCGGGATCGGCAATGTTTCTGTCGTCATCCATATCCATGACCTGCGCGTTGATAAGCGATGCGTTTTTTCCATTCAGGAAGCGATCAAACGTAACACCATCACCCGGCATTGCAGTTGATCCCCTTCTCCTTCCGGAGTCAGGTAAAACTGCCGGATGCGGGTGAGGGAATTGCCCGCTTCGATGCGTTCAAAGAAATCCATCAGATCCGGCAGCTTTCCGGAGCATTCGATGTGCACCTGCAGGCGGGTGAGGCGCTTTCCGGCAGCCTGATGGTTCCCCGACTGCACCGGCTGGAACCGGTGGATGCGCACCGACGATCCGGCCGCAGCTTCGATGTCCTTCAAAAACTCCGCGATGGAGGCCACCGCCCCCTGCTCCCCGGAGGCGGCGGTGGGAACGGGATTTTCCCCCACTGCTCCGACCGCCCGAACGGTCTTCAGCGCCTGGAGATACTGCGCCTGTAACCGAACCAGTTCTTCCTCTCGTTCCTGCCATCCCTGCCACAGGGGCATGCCCACCCAGTAGATCAGCACGTACCCCAGCACCACCGCTCCGGCCAGACCGATCAACCATTTTTCCCGAGATGTCAGGGGGCGCTTCATACGTTCTTTTCCTGGTTTAGAATTCCCACCTTCCCGGCCCACCGCTACCGGCTTAACCGCCGCTCAGGCGGATGGTCATTTCAAACTGCACCACTTCTCCCTGCCCCCCGCTGTTGCGCTGCCGATTGGCCGAGGTAATGACCGCCTCTTTCAGGGCCGGCTGGCTCATCATCTGAGAAGGCAGGTTCAGCACCTCCGCCAGGTTCCCGGCCACGCCCCGGAGGAGCAGCTTTTGTCCCCGGGTGTAGGAGAGGGATTGCAATTGCACTCCCGGGGGCAGTTTTTGAAACACCTGGGCCAGCACCGCCGCGGTCATCTCCGAGGAACCCAATTCCTCATCCAGGATGCGGATCATCTTCTGCTGCCGGTGCACCGCTTCCATCCGGGGTTTCAGGGCGGCCAGCCGCTCCCGCAATGCCGCCAGGGCCACATCCCGGCGGTGCAACCCCACCCCGATGCTCACCAGCAGCAACCCGATCAGATACAGGCTCAACAGACCGGTGTACACCGCATCTCGCACCAACCGGCGTCGACGGCAGGCCTTTTGCGCTTCCGGGGGGCGCAGATCCAGATACGGCGTTTCCGGCTCCTCCCGGGTGATCTCCCACAGGGCAGTCAGGGAAAACCAGCGATGGCTGACGTTCTCCAGAACCTCTTCCCCGGTTTTATCCCGGGGGAGTTGAGGATTAAACCGGGTGACCGGCACTTCCAGCAATTCCCGCAGATTGGCCATCAACGTCTCCGCCCGGGGCAACCAGCCGCTGAGAAAGACCTGCTGAACCTCCCGTTCCCCTAACTCCCGCCTGACCAGGGTGACGGTTTGATGAATAGATTGGGCCAGCCCCTGGCTCCACAACCCATAGGCGTCCTGGCGGCTGCCGTCGATGAGGCTGTCGGCGAAATTGGCCACTCCCATGGGCACATGGCGGCAGATGGCCAGCTCCCCCCGGTCGATGAACAGCACCTTGACGGAGGAGAAATCCACATCCACCACAGTAAGGTATTTAGAGCGGATGTCCGGCTCGGCTTCAAACAGGCGCATGAACGAGCGATACACCGCTTCGGCGCTCACCCGCACGGCATCCACCACCAACCCCGCCGCCCGGCACAGTTCGATATACGTCTGCACATCATCTTTGCGGGCCAGGAACACCAGCACCCGGGCATGGCCCTGTTCATCCGTCTCCAGCACCCGGAAATCATATACCATTTCCTCCGGCGACAGAGGCATCTCCCGGGGCAGGTGGTACCGGATCATCTGTCGCAACTCCCGGGGAGGCCCTGCGGGCAATTTCACATACCGGGTATGCACCAGATTCAGGGGCAGGGCAATCACCGCGTGGGCGCCCCGCTTGATTCCGGCATGTTGCACGCACTCGGTCAGGGCAATTTGAAACGCCTCCCAATCGGGAGTCGCCAGCATCTTGACCTTCAGGGAATGCACCCACTCTCGCTTCCGGCGACGGCGCACCACCAGAAACTTGACCACCTGACGATCAAATTCGATGCCGATGAACTGCCCCGAACGAGGAAGCAATTCCCGGGTCCACTCCCCTACCCTTTCCCCCAGGTTGGGAGCGGGAAGCTGATGTTGGGCTGCAATTTCCAGACTTTGCAAATACATGGCACCGCCGGTTATAGCGTTACATGGTTTCGATGAGCTGCTGGCCTTCTTCCACCCAGCGGATCACTTCCACTCCATTCAGCCCTCGCCGTCGCACCGTCACCAGCGCTCGCCGACGAATTTTCCCTCCCAGGGCCAATCCCACGGAATGAATGGTAAAATAGGTGGAAGCAACCCCCAGCCGTCCCCCGGCCAGTAAGCCGTTGAGATACATCTGATCTTCCGGCGACAGGGCCAGACGATCCGCCAGAATAGAAACCACCGTCACCGGATTCTTAAACACCACATCGTCATCGGTAAACGGCACCCCGTCATCTCCCCAGCGCAGCCGCACGATCTGCCGACTCACCTCCGGGGAGATTCCCAGACATTCCAGCACCTCCACCGGAGCGGTGTTGATGTTCACCGATCCCTCGCCATACACCGTGGCAAACGGGCGCAGCCGCTCCACATCCGCTTCGGTGAATCCCCGGATGCGGGTCAACTCCTCTAAAGATTCCAGATCCCCATTTTTGCAGGGGTACGGATACGCCAGCGCCTGATAGTAAGCAGACTCGGCCCCTCCCTCCCGGGCCTCTTCGTCGGCGTCCCGCCAGTCCAGGAGCGCGGCCACCTTTTCCGGGGTCATCCCCGGCAACCGCAACAGCACCTCTTCCGGGGCCAGATTGAGGTTGATCTTCCGCTCTTCATCAATGATCCCGTAAAAATCGTTTACCCCCTGATAATCCCCGGCTATGGTATAGCCCACCTCAAATTTTCCTGAACCGCAGGGAATCTGTCGAAACAGCACCGGGCTGTGGGCCCACTCTTGAGAGAAGGCATCATATCGCAGGGAATCCCCGGTGTCGACGGCGTTCATCAGCACTGCCACGGCATGCCAGGCCCCGGCCCGGGCCAGCCATCGGGCTTCCCGCACCTGCGCGGCGTAATTCTCCGAGCGCAATTGCAGCAGGGTATGATGGGCCAGCCCGATGCCCAACAGGCTGAGCAACGCCAGAATCCACAACGATGTGCTGCTTAAACTTCCTCGTTGATCGTTCATGATCACCTGCACTCCATCTACTGGTCACCAGGCTGCCCGCACCACCGCCGTGACTACCCGCAGGGAATCCCTGTCGGTCGCAAGCATCACCCGCATTTCAATTGCCAGTGGAAGCACGGAATGGCTCACCCAGCGATCCATCCATTCCGGTTTCCTCTGTTGCTCCTCTTCTTCCTCCACCCCACCCCAGGTCAGGGTATCCGGAGGCAACACCAGATACCGAAACGACAGTTGGTTTACCGGAGCGAACAGCACCCCTTCCTCCTCCCCTTCCGGGGCAATGACCCGGCGGATCAGCCGGTTGGTGCCGGTGGCGCTGTCCGGTTGAATGAAGTAGGCCACCTCCTGCTCCCGCACGGTTCCATCCAGCAGGAGCAGGCGGGTAAAAAAGCGCAACGAATCCGGCAATCCTCGAAATTCGCTCATCCCCCAGAGATGGGCGCCGGTTAAATCCCTTTCAATCACCGAGAGGTGCATGGCTTCCCTCTGTTGGGTTTCCTCCCATTTTCGGGTGGCCGCCCGCACCGCCAGCGCTTCCTGAAGCATCACCAGCACAGTCACCCCCACGATGGAAAAAATGGTCAACGCCACCAGCACTTCCACCAGGGTAAAGCCCCGTTCATCCCCGGCAGGCCTTCCGGTTTCCCCATTCGAGGGGGATTTTTCCATGTCCCTCACCGCTGCCATGCCCTCTCTCTGTGCTTCTGATGTTTCAAAAATCCGCTTCCATCGTGCCCATCCCCAGCAGTTCTCCGGAAGCCGGAAGCACCGTCGCCAGCGAATACGCACCGGGCTTTCCGTGATGTTTCCAGTTCACGGTCACCCGCACCTGTTTTAAAGTCGCCGACAGGGGCCAGGGAGACACATCCACGGTATACTCAAAACGGCCCTTCGTTCCGGAAAAGCGCCCTTCCAGCAGGGCCTGCCCCGAGAGCACCCGGAGTTCCAGTTTTCGCAACTGCCCTTCGGCCACCTGCTGGGCCGGCCCCAGGTAGTATTGCCGAAACTGATACACCCCCACCACATTCCGGAATACTTCCAGGGCAACCATCAGCCCGACGGTCAGCAGAGCCACCGAGAACAGGGCTTCCAGGAGCACGTATCCCCGATGATCACCGATCCGTTTCCGCCGGGCGAAGGACAATCCCCTGATGGGTAACCCGAATTTCATAGACGCTTCCGTTCTGATTGCAAACCTGAATGCTCATTTCTCCGAAGCGGCCGTCCGGCCAGCATTCCCACACCGGGGGCGGATCCGGTTCCACAAATTCATGACCGGAGCCGAGCGACTGCCGGGAAACCTCTTCCCACATCTGCGCCGCATACCAGGCCGGGGTCGCTCCCGACTCCGGAGGGCGAAGATGGTCTACGGAAAAGCCGCGACCATCTTCCCACACCCGGAATCTCCATCCCTCTCCTGTGAGGAGCGCCCGCTGTCGCAACTGCCGCAACTCATCGGCAATGCGTTCGGCGGTATTTCGCAGTTTCAATTCTTGATACGTTCCCGCCAGCCGGGGCGTGGCCAAAGCCACCAGAATCCCCAGAATCAGCAGGGTCAGGCACAGTTCGATCAGGGTCAACCCCCGATCATCAGCGATTTTCTTCATCCTGCTTCCAGTTGTGAATATCATCTCCGCCCCCTTCCTGGCGATCCGGGCCGGTGGAGTAGAGATCGTAACTTTCCGGATTGTGCTCTCCGGGGCACACATACACATAGGGCTGTCCCCAGGGATCTTTCAGAGCGGTGCTCTTCTTCAGGTACGGCCCCCGCCAGCTTACCGGCAATGGAGGAACGTCGGGCGCTTTGATCAGGGCCGCCAATCCCTGCTCGGTGGTGGGATAGCGCCCGTTGTCCAGATAATACATCTCCAGGGCGGTGGCGATGTTGGCCTCGATGTCGGCCCGGGCGGCGGCTTCCCGGGCCTGCTCGGTGCGCCCGGTAAACTGGGGCACCACCAGCGCCACCAGCACCCCCAAAATGATCACCACCATCATCACTTCGATCAGGGTCAACCCCCGATCGTCCCGCCAGCGCTTGTTCATCGTTAAAACCCTCCTATCAGTGAAAGATACCAATCCCACACGGCATGGCCCCACAGCAGGCCGACCAGTGCTCCCCCGGCCAGGAAAGGCCCGAAGCGAATTTCCCGATGGGCGACACCCTCCGGCTGTACCGCCATCCGGGCCCCGCCGAACACCACCCCGGTCAGGGCGGCCAGCACCACCGCCAGCAACCCCATCTGCCATCCCAGGAACGCTCCGATCATGGCCGCAAACTTGATGTCGCCTCCACCCATGCCGTCATGGGCCCCGAACAAGACTTCCCCCAGCACCCCTCCCAGATACAGAAACCCTCCGCAGATCACCACTCCCAACAGGGCATCCACCGGCCAGCCCTGATGCAAAACCGCAGACAGCCCCACGCCCACGGCCACTCCGGCAGCAGTCAATCGGTTAGGGATGATGCCGCTTTGCAGATCGATCAGGGCCCCGACCAGCAGCAACCCCACAAACACCGCCGCCACCGGCAACTGCACATCCGGCCCCAGATCATAAAACAGCACCAGGAACAGCACTCCGGTGGTCAGTTCCGTGAGGGGATACCGGAGGGGAATCGGGCGATGACAGCAAGCGCTGCGCCCTTTCAGTAGCAGGTAGCCCAACAGGGGAAATTTGTACCGCCAGGGCAACGGCTCATCACAGTAATCGCACCGGGAACCGCCCCACAGGATGGTTTCCCGGCGGGGAATTCGATAAGCGCAAAGCCCCACAAAGCTGCCAATGATCGTTCCCAGCAGGAACACAACGGCTATGATCAGGAGATTTTCCATGATCACTGCACCACGAAATCGATCTGGAAGATGGGCATCATCATGGCGAAGACGATGAAGCCGATGATGCCGCCGATCAGGATGATCATGGCCGGTTCCAGCAGCCGGGTAAAGATGGCCACCCGGCGTTCGATCTCCCGGCTTCCCGATCGGGCAATCCGTTCCAGCACGGTTTCCAGCTGATTGGTTTCTTCGGCGATGCTGAGCATCCGGGCGGTCATGTCCGGAAAGTGCTTCCCGGCCTGCAAACTGCGCCCGATGCGGGCCCCCTTGCGGATGGCCTCACCGGCCTGGCGGAACTCCTCCCGAATCACCGAATTCTTGCACGCGGCCATCACCACCTCAAAGGCCCGATGCACGGGCACCCCGTGGGAGAGCAGCGCCGACAGGGTTCGGGCAAACTGGGTAATCTCCCCCTGAACGATCAGCCCACCGAAGAAGGGCAGCTTCAGTTTCCAGCCATCCACCCTCCGGCGAAAGGCCGGTTGAGACAGCCGGGTTTTCCCCAGAGCCACCCCTCCCACCAGCAGGATCAGCAACAACCACCACCAGTGGGTGACCAGATGGGAAACCCCGATGAGCATCCGGGTGGGCAGGGGCAACTGCTGCCCCATTTCCTGAAACATATCCACGATTCGGGGAACCACAAAGGTCAGCAGCACCGTCACCGTGATCATGCCAATGATCAGCATCAATACCGGATAGGCCAGAGCGGCCTGGATTTGCTTGCGCACTTCGTCTTCTTTTTCCAGAAAATCGGCCAGGTGATCCAGCACCAGTTCCAGCATCCCCCCGGCTTCTCCGGCCCGGATCATGTTGACGTAGAATTCGGAGAACACTTCCGGCCAGGCCGAGCAGGCTTCCGAAAGCCGCTGTCCATCTCGCACCCGCTCCAGAATCCCTTCCAGCACCCGCCCCATGGGGGATTGAGCATACTGCTTGCTCAGCAGCTCCAGTCCTCCGTGCACGGTCACTCCCGCCCCCACCAGGGTCGCCAGTTGTCGGGTAAAGCGAATTAAGTCGGCCCGGGCAGGGGCACGGAGGAATCGCCGCCACCAGCGGTGGGGAAGCCCTTGCTCCTCTTCTGCCGGCACGATGTCCAGGGGGTGCAGGCCCATACCAATGAGGCGATCGGAAAGGGCAGAGGTATTCTGGGCATACATTTCCCCCCGAACTACCTTGTCAGGGGAGGCCTTTGCCGTGTAATTGTAGAGGGGCACGGTTTACTCCTCCACTTCCTGGGTCACTCTCAATACCTCTTCCACGGTAGTGATGCCCATGGCGATCTTCTCCATCCCGTCCTGCCGCAGGCCAACCATTCCTTTTTCCAGAGCAATCCGCCGCAACTGATTGGCGGGGGTTTTCCGAACAATGTGATCGCGAATGTCGTCATCCACCACCATAAACTCGTAGATGGCGGTGCGTCCGTAATAGCCGGTATGTTTGCATTGATCGCAGCCTTCGCCGTGATACAGAGGAAGTTGCTTCCCCAGATAGCGGCTGACCAGTTCCCGGCGACCATCCTCCGGGGGCATTACCGTTTTGCAATAGGGACAGATCACCCGCACCAGCCGCTGGGCAATGATGCACTCCACCGAGGCGGCAATGAGATAGGGTTCGATGCCCATGTTGATCAGCCGGGCCACCGCGCTGGGCGCATCGTTGGTGTGCAGAGTGCTGAACACCAGGTGCCCGGTCATGGCCACCTGAATGGTCACCTCGGCGGTCTCCTGATCCCGGATTTCCCCCACCAGCATCACATCGGGATCATGCCGCAACATGGAGCGCAACCCCTGGGCAAAGGTTAACCCGATCTTGGGGTTTACCTGAACCTGAGTAATACCGGGAAGCTGATATTCGATGGGGTCTTCCACGGTAATGATTTTGCGCACGTTGTCGTTCAGGCGGTTCAGGCAGGAATACAGGGTGGTGGTCTTGCCGCTGCCGGTCGGTCCGGTCACCAGGATGATCCCGTGGGGTTTCCGGAGCAGCTTTTCAATGATCGCCAGATCCCGGGGCAGCAGCCCCAGATGTTCCAGCCCCAGGGTCACCTGGTTGCTGTTCAAAATCCGCAAATTGACCGATTCCCCGAAGGGAGTGGGGAGAATGGAGATGCGCAGATCCAGTTCCCGCTGGCGGGTGCGCACCTTGATGCGCCCATCCTGGGGAAGGCGCTGCTCGGCGATATTCAAATTGGCCATGATCTTGATTCGGGAAACGATGGCCGGATGCAGGTGCCGGATGGATTCCGGTACGGGAAATTCGTGGAGCACGCCGTCCACCCGGTAGCGGATGCGCAGTTGATGTTCAAAAGGTTCGATGTGGATGTCGGTGGCCCGCTCCCGAAAGGACTGGATCAGCAGTTCGTTGACAAAGCGAACGATGCTGGCCTCTTCACTGTCGGCCTCCAGATCCGAGGTAAGGGAAGAATCCAGATCCAGATACTTCTCCTGCTCTCCCCCGGCCAGCATGGTTCCCACGGCTTCCGCCCCCAGGCCGTAGATCAGACGCAGGGCTTCTTCGATGGCCTCAGCTTTGGCCCGGTAAGGAATCACCTCCCGCCGCAACAGCCAGCGAACCTCGTCGATTCGGGCCACATCTTCGGGATCGTCCAGCGCAATCAGCAGATGATCTCCCCGGGTGCCCAGGGGAACCACCTTGTACCGACAGGCCACGGTGGCCGGGATCAATTCCCGCAATACATCAATCACCGGCCCCTGTTTGATTTCCGCCAGCCGTTGAGTGACTTCCTGTCCTGGAGATAAATGATCCGGAAGGGCATCAAGTTTACGCGGTAAGGCGGATTGTCTGGCATCGCCAGTAGAAGTATCCGCCACCACGGAGGATGATTTCGCCACGACTGAGCCTCCCCTGATAGTGAACCACACCCAATAGCCAACTGTTTGGAGAACAAACGTTTATATCCCCAAACACAAGTAAAAAGACACCCACAGGCGTCAATTCGCCCTGTCCAATCGCCCACTCGATTCTCGTAGAACACCACTACGGAAGTTGTGTGACTATTATAACATTCAAACCTTAATTCAACATTAACGCTAAGTTAAAAAGCCCTAATTTAGATGAAAATCACAGCAAAGGGAGGAAGCCGGGGGGGTCAGCGAACCAGCAGCATCCGCCGTACGGCCTGGAAGCGCCGGGTGCCGTGGATGGTCACTTCTATTCGGTAAAAATAGACTCCGCTGGGAAGCTGTTCTCCATGAAATTCCACCACATGATAGCCCGGCGATCGGGAAGCATTGAGTAACGTGGCCACTCGTTGCCCCAGAATGTTGAATACCTCCAGGCGAACCCGACCGGAAACCGGCAGCCCAAAGCGGATGCGGGTGGTGGGATTAAAGGGATTGGGGAAGTTTTGTTGCAATACAAAGGTTTCCGGAATGCTTTCTGTTTCCGGCGGGAAAACGGAGGTGGATGGCTCCACGATAACCCGCAGAGAATCATGGGCAACCGCATTGCTGTCATCGGTAACAACCACATGCAGCCACACCTCCCCGTGGAAGGGGAATATGGCCGAGAGGGTCAACTGCCCCTGCGCCGGATCGTAGGTGCGGATCAGGGAGTCATTGGTCGCCGGAAACTGATAGGAAAGCAGGGAGTCGGAGGTTTCCGGATCGGAGACGTACGCCCACACCGGGAGCGTGGCAGAAGAGTCGTTCCGAAAGAGGATCGAATCCGGCAAACCGGCGATAACCGGAGGATCGTTGACAGGCCTCACGGTGACATACAGCGCCGCCGAATCCGCCAGCATCCCGTCGGAGACGATCAGGCGCAGGGTATCCCGCCCAAACCAGTTGAGCGGGGCATAAAACCGCACCAGGCTATCCTGAACCATGGCCGTGACCTGAGCACCGGAACGCACCGTAAAGTTCAGGGCGCTGTCGGGATCATCGGGATCGTTCACGAAGGGATACCAGGCAGAAACGGGGTAACGCAGGGTATCGTCTTCGGCGAAGAATATCTCCGGCAACGCTCCGATCACCGGAGGATCGTTGCGGGGAAGGATACTCAGCAGCACCGTATCCTGATCCCGGGCGCCGGAGGTATCGGTGACGGTGAACAGCACCTGTCGGGAAACGGTGGTAAAGTTGGAATCGGGCACAAAACATACCACATGGGCGAGGGTATCGAACACGATGTCGATGCTGTCATTCAGCGAACTATCCACGAAAGCGATTTCCCATTGCAACCGGCTCAGGGAATCATCCACATCGATCACCACTGTATCCACATCCAGGCAAAAGCTGCTGTCTTCCGGAATTATAATCTCCGGTATCCCGATGATCACCGGAGCGTCGTTCACCGGAGTGATCTGCACCTGAAAGGTATCCGAAGCCGACAGACCGCCTCCATCGGTAGCGGTAACCGTCACATCCCCCACCCCAAAGTAATCCGGCGAGGAAACCACCTCCAGACGACTCCCCACCACCGCAACCGAAATATCCGGATTGCCGGAAACCGCCCCAAAGCTCAGCACATCCCCCGCATCCGGATCGAAAAACACATTGTGCAAATCGCTTACTACCACCTGAACCCCGCTGTCCTCCGGATAGCTCACATCCCCGATGGGATGAGCCA
>CAYQGB010000046.1:14105-19037 GCA_964416895.1 uncultured Calditrichaceae bacterium | reverse complement strand
CAAAATCCTACCCAAAATCATATTTTTTTCTGATAAATGTCATTGTTTCTCCGGACGATTCGTCGCCAATATAATTTTGCCCCATTGGTTGTGCGGATGGCCGGAATCGGGGAGCGAATGTAAGCGTTCTTGTCTGCTTTTGCCTGCCATCCAACCGTTTGTTGCCGCAAAGATTTCCATCTGTTCACCCATCTACAGTGTGCTGGATATGAAAACATTACACGACATTCTGGAATACTGCCGGGAAGTGGCCTTCGACCTGCATTTTACCCACGCCCGCCGGTGGAAAGAGGCCGATCCTTCCCGCATTCTGGTGGGCTATCTGCCCATCTATTTCCCCCGGGAGATTGTGCATGCGGCCAACGGGCTGGCCGTGGGAATCATGGGCGCCGGGGATCGCATGCAGATCGTCAAGGGAGATGCGTTCTATCAATCCTACATCTGCCACATGCCCCGGGGGGTCATCGAGATGGCCCTGAACGGCAATCTGGATGCCTTCGACGGCTTCGTGTTCCCCTCCATCTGTGACGTGATCCGCAACCTCTCGGGGATGTTCCAGATTCTCGGCAAAGGGCGGTTCGTGAAGTATCTGGACTATCCCCAGAATTTTCAGGAACACATCGGGGGAAAATTCTATCGTCGGGAGCTGGAGCACATTATCGAAATGATGGCGGGGATCAACGGCGTGAACATCACCCCGGATCGGCTGCGGGAGGCCATCCGGCTGTATAACGCCAATCGCCGGCTCATCGAGCAGATTTACGATCTGCGGCAGGAGTACCCCTGGCGGCTGTCGGCGGTGGATCTGTATCATCTGCTCCGGGCGGGGCTGGCCCTGCCTGTGGAAGAGCACAACCAATTATTAGCGGCGGTGTATAAATTCCTCCAGGAAGACATCGGCGAACCCATGGACAACATCCGGGTGGTGGTGTCCGGAGCGTTCTGCGAGCAGCCGCCGGTGGGGCTGATCAAGACCATCGAGATGGCCGGATGCTACATCGTGGATGACGACTTCATGCTCGGTTCCCGCTGGATTCAGGGGGATATCGACGCCGAGGCCGATGACCCCCTGCAAAGTCTGGTGGATGCCTACCTGTATCAGAGCACCTTCTCTTCCGCGGTGTACGATGTGGGCAATCCCAAAAGCCGCCGCCTGATCGAGCTGGTGCGCCGCCGCAAGGCCGACGGGGTGGTTTTCGCCGCACCCAGCTTCTGCGATCCCGCTCTGCTGGATCGTCCCACCCTCCAGCTCGCCTGCGAAGAAGCCGGCATCCGCCAGATCAGCTTCCAGTACCACGAAAACACCGGCCAGTTCAAAGTCATTCAGGAGCAGGTGGGAGCCTTCTCCGATTCCATCAAACTGTGGGAGGAGCCGCTGACGGCGGCCCCCTGAGGCGTTATCCCCCGAACATCGACGAAAAACGAGGGTCATACCATGTCCCAAAAGGATGTTGCCAAAGAGCACAGCATGGTATTGCAAAAAAAGATGCTCGCGCAGCGGTTTAAGGAGTTGAGTCAGGCCAAACAGACCGGGCAAAAAGTGGTGTACACCTTCGTGCCCGGCAATCTCTCCGAACTGATCCTGGCCTTCGACATGCTGCCGGTCTATCCGGAGATCAACGCCCTCCAATCGGGCATGCGCCAGAAATCCCGGGGGTTCATCCGGGATGCGGAAAAGTTCGGCCATTCCGAAGACGTGTGCACTTACGTCAAGTGTGACATCGGGATGTTCCTGAACGGCAACGTCGGCCCCACCGGAGAAAAGCTGCCGGAACCGGATCTGCTGCTGCTCAGCTATACCGGCTGCTTCACGTTCATGAAGTGGTTTGAAAATCTGGAAAAGCTGTATCCGGGTGTGGAAGTGGCCATGCTCCATACCCCTTATCAGGAAGGGGGTAAAATTACTCCGGAGATGGTGGAATACATGGTGAAGCAGCTGAAAGAAGAAGTCATCCCCAAAATGGAAAAAGTCTCCGGCAAAAAGTTCGACATGGATCGGTTGAAGGAAATCCTGAAATATTCCCGCCAATCCCAGGATTTGATCACCCAGATTTTTGAAACCGCCAAACGCAAACCTTCACCGATTGACGCCTATTTTGCCGGAGTCTATTACATCGGCCCCATTAACGCCGGATTCCGGGGCATGCCGGAAGCGGTGGAGTATTATCAGAAGCTGTACGAAGAAGTGCTGGAACGGGCCGAAAAAGGGTTGGGCCCGGTGACCCCTGAGGGAGAGCTGGAGGAGGAGCGCTTCCGCCTGGTGGTCGAGGGCCCTCCCAATTGGACGCACTTCCGGGAGTTCTGGAGCCTGTTTTACAACATGGGGGCGGTCATCGTGGCGTCCTCCTACACCAAAGTGGGCGGGGTGTATGACTGGGGGTTCCGCCATGATCCGGAGCGCCCTCTGGAAAGCCTTTCCGAATACTGCATGAACTGCTACACCAACCTGAACCTGCCTCAGCGCATCGACCTGCTGGCCAAGTGCATTCAGGAGTATCAGGCCGACGGATTCCTGATCAATTCCATCAAAAGCTGCAACTCCTTTTCCGCCGGTCAACTGCTGATGATGCGCACCCTGGAAGAGCGCCTGGGCGTGCCGGTGGGATTCATCGAATCTGATCTGGTGGATCCCCGCTACTTCTCCTACGCCAACATCAAAAATCGCCTGGATTCTTTCTTCCAGATGCTGGAGCAACGAAAAATCATTCAGCAACAGGTGATCACATCATGAGGAAATTTTATCTGGGAATTGATCTCGGTTCCACCACCTCCAAGGCGGTGATCATCGACGAAAAAGACCGCATCGTGGGACGGGGGATTACCAATACCCGGGCCAACTACGAAGTGGCCGCGGAAATTGCCCGGCTGGAGGCGATCTACAACGCCCGATTCACCCTGCTGAAGAAAAAGCTGGAAAGCGAACTGGATTTTAAGCCGGAATACCGCCGCTACATCGAAGATATTGAGGATGTGTTTCAATATCTGCAATTCGAGAAGCGCCTGAAGATGCTTCACGAGCAGTTGCAAAAAACCGCCGGGGAGATGTTCTCCGAAGATGTCCGACCGCAGATGCAGGCGTTTGTGGATCGAATTATGCAGGCGGTACAGCCGGCCATCAAGCGGGAGTTCCTGGAAGGGGATCTGGGTTCCCGCAATCAGTTCTTCCGGGATGTGGTCAGTGAGAAGTACCACGAGGAAGTCTCCCGGCTGGACAAGGCGTATTTTGAGCCTCTGATGACCCTGTTCGACAAGAGCATCACTCCGGTGGAAAACCGCCTGATCGAGTACGACTTTCAGGAGCTGGTGCATCAGGCCATGGAGGTGCTCAACGAGAAGTACGCCGGGCTGGTGGATTCCTCTCCAGAGGAGACCAGCATCCACTTCGACGCCGAGTTGAACCTGCTCATGGGCAACTATCAGAAGATTTCCGAGTCCCTCCGCAAACACATCGACCACATCGCCGAGCTGGAAATCACCATCGCCAACATGACCGGCACCGGTTACGGGCGGGCGCTGTTGCCCTTTCCGGAGGAGTGCATCAAATCGGAGATTCTCTGCCACGCCTTCGGGGCCCATGCCGTCTTCCCCAAAACCCGCACGGTGCTGGACATCGGCGGGCAGGATACCAAAGCCATTCAGGTGGATCAGTACGGTCTGGTCACCAGCTTTCACATGAACGACCGCTGCGCCGCCGGATGCGGGCGCTATCTGGGCTACATCGCCGATGAACTGAGTATCTCCCTCAACGAATTGGGGCCGCTGGCGCTACAGGCGCAGAAGGAGGTTAACATCTGCTCCACCTGCACCGTGTTTGCCGGGGCGGAATTGCGGGCGCTGCTCAACGTGGGCGAGAAGCGGGAAGATATTCTGGCCGGGCTGCACCGGGCGATTGTGATGCGGGCGATGTCCCTGCTGGCCCGGTCGGGCGGCGTACGCAACGAGTTCACCTTCACCGGCGGGGTGGCCCGAAATCAGGCGGTGCTCAAGTATCTGGTGGAGATGGTGCACCAGAATTACGGCCAGGACATTACCATCAACATTCACCCGGATTCCATCTTTATGGGAGCACTGGGCGCGGCCATGTTTGCCCGGCGAAATGTGGAGGTACAACTCCCCACCGATGGGCGCAAAAAACGGGCGGAGGCATAAAATGGATAAAGACTTCTTCACTCTGGGCGTGGATGTGGGGGGCAGCAGCGTAAAGGCAGTCATCCTGCGCTACGGCGATTCCCCCGCCCTGATCGATAAATACACGGAAAAGATCCGCAAGCGCGATCCCGCGCAGGTGGCCGACGAGGTCATCAACTACCTGCTGGAGAAAAACGGGCTTTCCTATGAGCAGATCACTTATCTGGCTTCCACCGGCGAAGGGGAGATGGTGCGGCGCAAGCGGGGGCATTTTTACAGCATGACCACCCATGCCAAAGGCGCCCATTTCTTCTACCCCGACGCCCGCACGGTGGTGGACATCGGGGCCTTCCACGTCAAGGCCATTGTACTGGGGCCGCAGGGCCGGGTGCTCAATTACAAGATGACCGGCCAGTGCGCCTCCGGAACCGGACAATTCATCGAAAACATCTCCCGCTACCTGGGGCTGGCGGTGGAAGAAGTGGGGGATATCTCCCTCCAGGCGGATCAGCCGGAGAAGCCCTCCGGCATTTGCGCGGTGCTGGCGGAAACCGACGTGATCAACATGGTTTCCCGGGGCATCTCCACCCCCAACATCATCAAGGGGATTTTGCTTTCGGTGGCCGGGCGGGTCACCCGCTTGCTTACCTCGCTGAAGGCGGAATCCCCGGTGATTCTCACCGGAGGGCTGGCGCTGAATCAGGGCATGGTCAAAGCCCTGGAAGAAACCCTGGCGGCCAACAAATACGAGTTTGAGATCCGCACCCACCCGGATGCCATCTACGCCGGAGCCATCGGCGCCGC
>CAYQGB010000046.1:285-14005 GCA_964416895.1 uncultured Calditrichaceae bacterium | reverse complement strand
AATTTTTACACATCCAGGATTAAGGGGGAGCCATGCAGATTTTAGAATCGGAAATTCCTCTGGGTGAGGTGGTTCCCAATATTGCCACCCTGTTGCGCCAGAATCGGGAGCGTTTTGCCTCCCGGATGGTGTACAAGGAACGCCGGGGAGACACCTACGAAGGCCTCACCTGGGCGGAACTGTATGATCATGTTTGCCGCATCGCCGCCAACCTCCGCCGTTACGGGTTTCAAGAGGGGGACAAGGCGGTGATCTTCTCCCGCAACCGCCAGGAGATGCTGGAGTTCGAGCTGGCGGTGATGGCCTCCGGCGGGGTGGCCGTGCCCATCTTCGCCAATTTCAATCAGGAAACCGCCGGGCAACTGATCCGCCACTCCGATGCCCGATTTCTGGCCGCCTCCGGGAAGCAGCAACTGGATAACCTCTCCCCTGCCCTGCCTCTGCAAAACATCTTCGTATTCGACGAGGTGCAGGAGGATCGCTTTCCCAATCTGGTGCCCTTTGCGGAACTCCGTTCCCCTCATCCGGACGCGGAGGCGGCCTTGCAACCCGGGGCCGCTCCGGATACCGTGTGCCTGAACATGTACACCTCCGGCACCACCGGCATGCCCAAATGCGTGCAACTGACCCACCGGAACATCCTCTCCCAGCGGGCGGCCATGGAAAAGCTCTGGAATATCGACCACCACGACCGGTTCCTGTCCTATCTGCCCTGGCACCACAGTTTCGGAGGCATCTTCGAGTTGTTCACCGCCCTGTACAGCGGCGCGGTGCTGCATCTGGAATCCAGCTACGGCAAAGATCCCCGAACGATCATGGAAAACTGGAAGCTGGTGCAGCCCACGGTGTTCTTCAGCGTGCCCAAGGTGTATCAGGCGCTGTTCAATCTCATTCAGGAGAACCCGGAGGCGGAGAAGGTATTCTTCCATCCGGAGTTGAAGTTCATTTTCACCGCCGCGGCTCCGTTACCGGAAACACTATCGCAAGAATTCCGCAAACGGGGCATCCCCGTGTTAGAAGGCTGGGGCCTGACGGAGACTTCCCCCTGCTGCACCGTCACCGACCTGAAAGTGGATCGGCAACCCGGGGTGGTGGGCAAACCCATTCCCGGTGTGACCCTGCGCATCGCCGATGACGGAGAAATTCAGGTCAAGGGGCCTAACGTGATGCCCGGCTACTACAAGAACGAGGAGGCCAACCGGGAGGTGTTCACCGAGGACGGCTGGTTCCGCACCGGAGATGTGGGCACCATTACTCCCCACGGCCTGAAGCTGATCGCCCGGAAGGATCGGATTTTCAAACTGTCCAACGGCGAAAAAGTGGTGCCCACGGAGATTGAGGGGATGATCCAGGCCCGGTGCCACTACATCGCCTTTGCCCTGGTGGAAGGCGGCGGGCGAGAATATCCCGTGGCCTTGCTGTTTCCCAACCGGCAGTTGCTGGAACACGGGGGCGCGGAATCCCCCACCTTTGAAGCCTGCGTCTGTCCCCGCAGCCTGGAAGAACTGAGCCACTGCCTCCATCACTGCTTGCAGGACATCAACTGCGGTATTGGGCCGGAATACGCCCGCATCCGGGCCGCCGCCCTCATCGACGACGAACTCTCCCTGGACAACCGCACCCTCACGCCCTCCATGAAGGTGGTACCCAAACAGGTGCTGAATGTGTATCGGGCGGAACTGGAGAGCCTGTACGGCAACGCCGAACCGACGCGAGAGCAGGTATATGTGATCCGGCTGGAGGGAGACGGGGGGAAGATGGAAGATAAAAGATGAAATTGCGTATTGCGTATTGCCTATTGGGTGAGCGGTGCTGCAGCAGCAAATACATTTTCTTGTTGCATGAGTGGGCGTGAAACGTCGGGAATATTTTCCAATAAAATTGGCGCCTTTGCGTCTTTGCGGTAAGGCCAATAACCAACCGGACAGGAATCGACATGGAACCGTACACGATTAAATCCACCGCATTGCTGAAAACCATCATGCGGGAATATTTCCAGGGGATGGAAGATAAGAAGCAACCCATCGCCTGGTGCACCAGCGTTGGCCCGGCGGAATTGCTCCGGGCCTTCGGCTTTGAGGTGTATTTTCCGGAAAATCACGGGGCGCTGTTAGGGGCCACCAAAACCGCCGGAAACTACATCCCTCTGGCCGTGAAGCAGGGCTTCTCCGGACACATCTGCTCCTACACTACCAGCGACATTGGCGCCTTCCTGGCCGGGGAAACGCCCCTGCAAAAACACTACGGCCTGATGGGAATTCCCCGACCGGACCTGATCGTGTACAACACCAACCAGTGCCGGGAGGTGCAGGACTGGTTCGGCTTCTATGCCCGGCATTTTCAGTGCCCCATGGTGGGCATCCATCCCCCCCGGTATCTGGATGAAGTCACCCGCGATGAAGTGGAACTGGTAGTACAGCAGTTCAAGCGCCTGGTATCGGTGTGCCAGGAGGTCACCGGCAAGGCCTTCGATCTGGATCGCTTCAAAGAGGTGGTACGCCTGAGCAAAGAGGCCACCCTGCTGTGGCAGGAAGTGTTGAAGACCGCCAAAGCCTCTCCCCCACCGCTGAGCTTTTTCGACGGCACCATCCACATGGGGCCGATCGTGGTGCTCCGGGGAACGGAACAGGCCCGCCGCTATTACCGGAAATTGCTGGAAGAGCTACAGAACAATGTGCATCAGGGTCGGGGAATATTGCCCCGGGAACGGGTTCGCCTGTTCTGGGACGGGATGCCCATCTGGGGGCGGCTGCGGATGCTCTCGGATCTATTCCTGCAAAACGGAGCCGCGGTGGTCGCTTCCACCTATTGCAATAGCTGGATCTTTGACGACTTCGATGAGGAGAAGCCCTTTGAATCCACCGCTCTGGCGTACACCAAAATCTTCATCAACCGCAGCGAATCCGCCAAGTTGAACATGCTCAAGCAGTGGATCGATGAGTTCCGCATCGACGGGGTCATTTTCCACGATTCCAAGACCTGCTTCAACAACTCCAACAACCGCTTCGGCCTGCCCGTCCGCCTGAAGGCAGAGACGGGTGTTCCCACGCTGGTGATCGAAGGCGATCTGTGCGACATGCGCTTCTTCTCCGATGAGCAGACCGTCACCAAAGTGGAAACGTTCATCGACCAAATCGAGACCCACAAGGTCGCGTTGTAGATTCATCTACCGCTAAGGCGGAAAGGTGCGAAATAACATCTGGAACCATTTTGAGTATAGTTTCTTTTTGCGTGAAACGTAAAACGTGAAACGTTAAAAAGTCACGCTTCACGGTAAACCTGGAGGCAAATCTCCAACCGTCAATCAGGAGAAAAACGATGGGTCGAACTTCCAGAAAACAATCCGCCGGGAATTCTCCCCCGGTGAAAATTGCCGTGGTGGGCCTGGGGCCGGTGGGGATGATTCTGGCGGTGCATCTGCAGGAGGCCGGGTGTACCTTGGCCATCTGCGATCAGGATAAAATCAAGATCAACCTCATCCGTCGAGAGGGTATCCGTCTGGAAGGGGCCATCGAGCGCCAGAGCTACTTCAGCCACATCTACACCGACGTGGAAGATCTGGAAGAGATGACCCCGGATATTCTCATCGTGGCCACCAAAACCTACCACGTGCCCGCCCTGCTGGAGAAGGCGATTTTGCTGGATCGAGAGCACCTCGCCGTCGTCAGCGCCCAAAACGGCATCGACACGGAACTGATGCTGGCGGAAGCCTTCGGCGAATCCAAAACCCTGCGGATGGTGATCAACTTCGCTGGCAATCTCAACGCTCCCAACGTGGTTAAAGTCACCTTTTTCAATCCCCCCAACTACATCGCTTCTATCGACGACTCCCGGGAAGAGGTGGCCAATCTCATCGCCGAACATCTCAACTCGGTGAAACTGGATACCAAAGTGGTCAACTCCTTTGAGATCATCCGCCGGGTGTGGGTCAAGACCATCCTCAACGCTTCCC
Source organism: uncultured Calditrichaceae bacterium (assembly GCA_964416895.1). Classification (GTDB taxonomy): domain Bacteria; phylum Calditrichota; class Calditrichia; order RBG-13-44-9; family J075; genus CAYQGB01. The sequence continues at coordinate 10,053 of CAYQGB010000046.1, read as the reverse complement.
TGAGCGCCATCTGCGGCATCGGCAAAATGACCATCCGGGAAGCGATGGAGAATCCCGACACGGTAGAGATCATCGAGCAGTTGATCATCGAGGCCATGGAGGTGGCCGAGAAGGAGAAGATCAAATTCGAGGATGATTTTTTGCGCCGGTGTTTGCGGTATTTGCGCAAGGCCGGGCCGCACTTCCCCTCCATGGCCGTGGATATGATCAACAACCGCCCCACGGAGATCGACTACTTCAACGGCAAAATTGTGGAGTACGGGCGCAAGCATTACATCCGTACGCCCCTGCATCTGGCCTTTACCAACATGGTTAAGGCCATCACCCATAAAAACATTCTGGCGGCCACGGGGGTCTCGCCGGGAGTGTCTCCTGCCGCTCGCCGGCCCGGGGAATCGCTCATCCCCCGGGGCAAGGTCACCCGGGGGCAGGGAGACCATTTTCTGGGCATCGACCTGGGTTCCGCATACACCAAATTCACCGTCATCGACGAGACCGGCCAGGTGGTATTCCAGACCCTGATCAAGACCATGAACCGGGATCGGGTGGCCCTGCGGCATGTCATGGACGGCATTCACGGGGAATTTCCCATCCGGTTCAGTTGCGCCACCGGCTATGGCCGACGTCAGTTTCCTCATGCCGAGATCGCCAAGACGGAAATCCACTGCGGCGCGGTGGGAGTCTCGGCGTATCATCCCGGCGCCAAGACCATCATTGACATCGGCGGGGAAGACATCAAGGTGATTCGTTGCGATGAGCAGAACAACGTGGATACCTTCTATCTCAACGACAAGTGCGCCGCGGGCACCGGGGCGTTCATCACCGAGATTGCCGAACGGGCGGAACTGGAAATCGGCGAGATGAGCAATCTGGCCGAAAAATCCACCTTTGACCGGGAACTGAACAGCTTCTGCACCGTGTTCGCCAAAACCGAAATTATGAAATGGATGTTTGACGGGGTTTCCAAAGAGGATATCGCCAAGGGCATTTACATTTCCATCGCCAATCGGGTGAGCAAGCTGCGGGTGGATACCTCGGTGCCGGTGTATCTGATCGGCGGGGTGGCCGCCCATCATCCCTACCTGAAAACGCTGTTAGAGGACAAATTCGGCGTGCCGGTGCAGGTGGTGGAAAATCCCATCTATGTGGTGTCTCTGGGAGCGGCCCTGCTGGCCCGACAAATGTGGCAACGCCAGCGAGAACTGACCCGGGCGGAAATAGAAGCCACGGAAAATCCCATGGAATAATCAACGGGAATATCCAACTTTTGAAGATTTTCAACCCATGCAGGATTGTTTTGATGAAACGGGGAAACGGAGAATCGGGGAAGTAGGACAGGCATCCCTGCCTGTCACAACCGGTAGCCGCAATCTTATGAAGTTACTTCCCGTCTCCGATTCTCCGTTTCCTTTTCCATCTCCTCTATGATGGATCGTTGTCCATGGGAATCTGGAAACCTTCACAGGTAAGGCAACAGCACAAAGGGAGCAACTCATGAAAGCCTTTCACGACCGCAATCGAGGCATCGGCTGTGTGTATGACGAGGTGTACCTGATCAACGGCGCCCGCACGGGATTCGGCAAACTGTGCGGCACCCTGGCGCGGGTTTCTCCCACCGACCTGGGGATCTTTGCCTCCCGCGGGGCCCTGGAACAGGCGGAAATTCCACCCACCGAAATCGACCAGACCATCGTGGCCAACATCGGCCAGGCGTCGTATGACAGCTATTTCATCGCCCGGCACATCTCCCTGTATAGCGGTATTCCCCAATCGGTGCCGGCGCTGATGGTGCAACGCATCTGCGCCTCCGGTCTGGAGACGATCGTCACCGCAGCGGAGCAGATCACCCTGGGCAAAGCGGCCACGGTGCTATGCTGCGGCACGGAGAACATGTCCCTGGCGCCCACGGTGAGCTTTGGCAATCGCATGGGCTACGATCTGGGGCGGGTGGAATTTAAAGACATGCTCTGGGAAGCCCTGAACGACACCGCCGCCGGGTACGCCATGGGCTGCACGGCGGAGAATCTGGCCAAAAAATACCGGCTGACCCGCCAGGAGGTGGATGAATTCGCCCTGCGCTCCCAGGAACGGGCCATGGCCGCCGTGGAACGGGGCTTCTTCCTGCACCGGGAAGGAGCGGTGAAAGCGGAAATTCTCCCGATTACTTCCACCGTATTCGAGGCCGAGGGACTGCAACCCCGGAAAGTACGCCTTCCCCGGGGCGTGACCGAATTCCGGCAGGATGAGCACATTCGCCCCACCACTCTGGAAGCCCTGGCCAAGCTGCCCCCGGTGTTCGAGCGGGATGGAGTGCAGACGGCGGGCAATTCCAGCGGCATCGTGGACGGGGCCGCCGCGGTGGTGGTGGCGGGAAAGACGGTGGTACACTCCCGGCAGATCACCCCCCTGGCGCGGGTGGCGGCCTCAGCTTCCTGCGGCGTGGATCCCAGATACATGGGCATCGGGCCGGTGCCGGCCATCCGGTTGTTGCTGGAACTCACCGGTCTGACCCTGGATGACATCGGGCTGGTGGAAATCAACGAGGCCTTCGGCGCTCAGATCGTGGCCTGCGAGAAGGAACTGGGGCTGGATCGGGAGCGGTTAAACGTCAACGGCGGGGCCATCGCCATCGGCCATCCTCTGGGAGCCACCGGCACCCGGCTGGCGTTAACCCTGGCACGGGAGATGAACCTGCGAGGAGTGCGCTACGGCATCGCTTCCGCCTGCATCGGCGGCGGTCAGGGCACCGCGCTGCTGCTGGAAAATCCCCGGGCCTGAGCGTGCACGGCACCTCCTTTCATTTTTAACAACGAAGCCCTGAATTATGAAATCCAGCATGAAAGGCCACTGAACCGGAGAAACGGGGAATCGGAGAATAAGATATTTGGCATGTGATTTTATTGCCCTGATTTGCGGATACCCGGTGCTCTGCGGTGAAGGGTGTAACATTTGATAGGTGGATTTAATGCAGCTTTAGCCATATTTTTCCACCGATTTCCAGGCAAGAAAACTGCTGCTATGACCAACTTACGGAGTTGTATCTTTTTCGGTAGCAGGAACTCATCCCCCCTACCCCCCTTCTCTTGGGAAGAGAAGGGGGGTAGGGCTTCACAAACAATCCCTTAGCACCTCAAGAAAAATCCCCCTCTCTTGCCAAGAGAGGGGGATTTAGGGGGTGAGTTCGAGAGGGCTGCGGCGACTACGGGATTGAGGAAAAAACTCCCCAACCGGAGAGAATGAAAAAGTCTCCGGCACTGAATCACCTGGGGCATATTCCAAGAGGCCATTGATGAAATACGAAATCACCGTGCTTATTTTGTGGTTGATCGCTATTTTGACCACCTACTTCGTAGTCGCGGAACCACAGATCATGACGCGGCTGGCGCCACTGTATTTTATCTGCATGGTCGGAAATCTGGTAACCGTGCGCAGAGCCTCTCGCCATGCCCAACGTGAATGATCCGTGCAGCAAAAACTCCCGGGCAGTATTCAACTCCTCCTGACCTCAACATGACTCGTTTGCCGACATATCCCGGCAAATAGAGCGGCTCCCCGAACTGCGGGCGGGCCATCCGATTCACCCAATCAAACAGGAGGTACAGGTATGGATTTTCAACTCGATCCTCAAAACTACTACCGTTTGCCCTGGAGCTTAACCGACAACGCCATTTCCTGGCTGGAACCCACCTGGAAATGCAACATTTACTGCGAGGGCTGCTACCGGGTGAATGATCCCCGGGGGCACAAACCGCTGGAGCAGGTTCGGGAGGAAATCGAAGTCTTCAAAAAGTATCGTCGCAGCGACGGCATCTCCATTGCCGGGGGCGATCCCCTGATTCATCCCCAGATCGTGGATATTGTGCGCATGATTGCCGAGGAAGGCCTGAAACCGATTCTGAACACCAACGGGGTGGCCCTGACCAAAGAGTTGCTGAAGGAATTGAAAGCGGCGGGCGCCCGGGGATTTACCTTTCACGTGGACAGCAAGCAGCGGCGGCCTCACTGGAAAGGAAAAAACGAACTGGAATTGAACGAACTGCGGGAACAGTTTGCCGAAATGCTCCACGAAGTGGGCGGCCTTTCCTGCGCTTTCAACGCCACGGTGTATGAAGACACCCTGCAATATGTGCCGGATCTGGTGGAATGGGCGCAAAAGCACATCGACAAGGTGCACGTGATGGTGTTTATCGCCTTCCGGGCGGCCATTCTGGATTCTCGCTTTGATTATTACGTGGGCACTCAGAAGATCAACATGGAAGGCATCCCCTACGCCTATTCCGACCCTCGCCGGGTGGATATTCAATCCACGGACATCTTTGCTCTGCTGAAACAGCGCTATCCGGAATTTGACGCCGCCGCCTATCTGAACGGCAACAACAAACCCGACTCCTTCAAGTGGTTGCTGTGCGGGCGGATCGGAACGCCCAAACGGATTTATGGCTATGTGGGGCCGAAGTTCATCGAACTGGCGCAGACGGTTCACCACCTGCGCCACGGGCGGTATCTGGCCTACAGCGACCCCAAAGTGCATCGGCGAGGGAAGGCCATGCTCCTGCTCTCTCCCTTCGATAACCGCCTGCGCCGCATCGCCCGAAACTACCTCCTCTCCACCCTGACCAATCCCCTGCGCCTGTTTCAGCGCCTGCATTATCAATCCATCATGATCATCCAGCCCCCGGACATCCTGGAAGACGGCACCCAGAATATGTGCGACGGCTGCCCGGATATGACCGTGCTCAACGGCAAGTTAGTATGGTCCTGCCGCATGGAGGAGCCCCTGCAATACGGCCGGTTTGTGAACACGTTACCCAAAGAGGAGGCCAACGTCACCAACGGATCGCACAACTAACCTGAAAGAACGAGGAATGCCCATGTATGCCTGGCAGATGATTCAGCCTCGACAGCCGTTTCAGAAAGTGGAAAAACCTCTCCCCTCCCCCGGTGAGGGGGAAGTGGTGGTAAAAGTCGCCGGATGCGGCGTATGCCACACCGACATCAGCTTCTGGTACCAGGGGGTCAAAACCCGCCACGAGCCGCCCCTGACCCTGGGCCATGAGATCAGCGGCACGGTGGTGGCGGGAGATCCCGCCTGGGTGGGCAAGCCGGTGATCATCCCGGCGGTGCTTCCCTGTGGAGAGTGCGACTTCTGCCGTAAGGGGCGCAGCAACATCTGCCGCCATCAGTTGATGCCCGGAAACGACTTTGACGGCGGGTTCGCCTCGCACATCCTGGTGCCTGCCCGGTTCCTGTGCCCGGTTCCCGAAGAAGTGCTGCAACGCCACTCCCTGGCCGAGCTGGCCGTCATCGCCGACGCCGTCTCCACCCCCTATCAGGTGGTGGAAAAATCGGAACTGGAGCCGGGCGACTTTGCCATCGCCATCGGGGTGGGGGGAATCGGCGCCTACGGAGCGCAGATCGCCCGCCTCAAGGGCGCCCGGGTGCTGGCGGTGGACATCAACGAGGCCAGGCTGGAAATGGTGAAGCAGGCCGGTATCGAGGCCACCCTGAACGTGGCCGATCTGGATGCCAAAGCGGTGAAGGCCCGGGTGCGGGAGATCGCCGGCGAACTGGGCGCGCCCAAATACGGATGGAAAATCTTCGAGATGTCCGGCACCCGGGCGGGACAGGAGCTGGCCTTCAGCCTGTTGACCTTCGGCAGCACCCTGTCGGTGGTGGGCTTCACCATGGATAAGGTGGAAGTCCGCCTGAGCAACCTGATGGCCTTCGACGCCAAAGCCATCGGCACCTGGGGCTGCCGGGCGGAATTGTATCCGGAAATCCTCCAGCTGGTGGCAGAGGGGAAAATCCTCCTCAAGCCCTTCGTGCAGACCTTTCCCCTGGATGCGATCAACCGGGTTTTTCAGGAGACCTTAGAGCACAAGCACCTCAAGCGATGTATTCTGGTTCCGGAGGAAGCCTGATGCACCACATTGCCCGACCAGACTGGCGGTTCACTCCCGATGGAACCCCCCGGGGCTATATCCAGCCTCAGGAACTTCGCGAATTGTGGTTCCACACCGGCACGATCTGCAACCTCTCCTGTTCTTTCTGTCTGGAAGGTTCCCGCCCCGGAGATCGGCGAATTGAGATGCTCACCTTCGAGGATGCCCGCCCGTTTATCGACCAGGCCCTGGCGCTGGGAGTGGAGCGGTTCGCCTTCACCGGCGGGGAGCCTTTCGTCATCCGGGACATCTTCCGGATTCTGGACTACGCCCTGAGCTATCGCCCCTGCCTGGTGCTCACCAACGGCACCAAACCCCTGCAGGTGCGCATGGCGCAATTACGGCCGCTGCGGGAGAAGCCCCACCCACTCCGCCTGCGCATCAGCCTGGATTTTCCCGACGAAGCCCGCCATGATGCCGGTCGGGGTCGGGGAAACTTCCGCCGGGCGCTGGAATCCCTGGTGCGGCTGCATCGGATGGGCTTTGGGGTATCCGTGGCCCGACGAATGTCTCCGGAAGAGGATCCCGAAGCGGTGGAGCACGCCTTCCGGCGGCTGTTCGCTTCCGCGGGGCTTCCGGAAGATATTCCGCTGGTGGCCTTTCCCGAATACCATCCCCCCGGCTCCATCGCGGAGGTGCCTTACATTACCGAAGAGTGCATGACCCGCTACAAGGATGCCCAAAGCCGGGCGGCGTTCATGTGCAACTACATCAAAATGGTGCTCAAACAGGAGGGGCGAATGCGGGTGTATGCCTGCACCCTGGTGGATGACGATCCGGATTACGATCTGGGCGGTTCTCTCAGGGAGGCCCTCCGCTATCGGATCATGCTCAAGCATCACCGGTGCTACGCCTGTTTCGCCACCGGAGCGAGTTGCAGCGAACCAATTGTGGAGAGACCATCACTTCAAAAGGAACCCAAACTCGAGGGAGAGTTATGAAGGCGCTGAAGGATCACGATCTGGCCCGGGTGGAGTACTCCGGGATCATTTACGAAAAACGCCCCTGCCGGGATATGAACGGCCGGCCCGTGGAAGGGCTGTACAACGCCTGGATCATCCTCAACAATCCCGATCAATTGAATTCCTATACCACCCAGATGGTGAAGGAGGTCATCCTGGCCATGCGGCAGGCCTCCAACGATCGCTCGGTAAATGCGGTGGTGTTTACCGCCGTGGGGCATCGGGCATTCTGCACCGGCGGCAACACCAAAGAGTACGCCGAATACTACGCCGGGAATCCCCAGGAATACAAGCAGTACATGCGCCTGTTTAACGACATGGTTTCCAGCATCCTGTTATGCGACAAGCCGGTGATCAACCGGGTAAACGGGATGCGCATCGCCGGGGGGCAGGAGATCGGCATGGCCTGCGATTTTTCCATCGCCCAGGATCTGGCCCGTTTCGGTCAGGCCGGTCCCCGGCACGGCAGCGCCCCCATCGGCGGCTCCACCGATTTTCTGCATCTCTACGTGGGCATCGAGCGGGCGATGTACTCCTGCACCGTGTGCGAACCCTGGAGCGCCCACCTGGCCTATCGCTACGGGCTGCTTACCGAGATCGTCCCCGCCCTCAAAGTGAATGGCGAATTCATCCCCAACCCGCTGGTATATACCGACCGTTGGGTAAACGACCGGGGAGAGATCATCTACGGCCTGCCCAAACAGGGGAAGGAGTTGCAGGAAGGCAAGGAGTTGCTGAAATCCGGCACCATCGACCTCTCCCTGCTGGATGAAGCGGTGGAGCGGCTGTGCACCAAGTTGATGTACACCTTCCCCAACTGCCTGAGCATGACCATCCACTCCCTGCGCAAGAAGAAACTGGAGCACTGGGACAGGAACAAGGAAACCAGCCGGGAATGGCTGGCCCTGAACATGATGACCGAGGCCAAAGCGGGCTTCCGGGCCTTCAACGAAGGGCCGAAGGACAACCGGGAAGTGGATTTCGTGCGGCTGCGGCAACTGCTGGCAGAGGGGCACGAATGGAACGACGATTTGATCCGGGAAATTTCGCCTCAGTACAAAGTGAAGGATTGAGAGGTACGCGCTGTTTTCAGGAAGGGATAGTTCGGAGAATCAGGCGTTGCTCCGTGAAACGTGAGGCGTGGGACAGGCTTCCCAGCCTGTCGGGCTACCGAGGTTGGGTCGCATTTGTAGATGCAGGAAATGTGCCGTGATACGTGAAACGTGAAACGTGAAACGTGAGGCGTGGGACAGGCTTCCCGGCCTGTCGGGCTACCGAGGTTGGGTTGCATTCGTAGATGCAGGAAATGTGCCGTGATACGTGAAACGTGGGACAGGCTTCCCAGCCTGTCAGGCCACCGAGGGTGGTGCGCATTCGTAAATGCAGGAAATGTGCCGTGAAACGTGAAACGTGAGGCGTGGGACAGGCTTCCCGGCCTGTCGGGCTACCGAGGTTGGGTCGCATTCGTAGATGCAGGAAATGTTCTTGAAAAGCAAACTTCAACTCCTGTGGCTGTCTGTTTTCGCCATCGCCATGGCCTATCTGGAGGCGGCGGTGGTGGTGTATCTGCGGGAGCTGTATTACCCGGAGAATATTCTCCGGCTGTTCCCCATGACCCTGTTCACCACCCGGGACCTGGCGGTGGAACTGGGTCGGGAGGCAGCCACGGTGGTGATGATGCTCAGCGTGGCTTTGCTCGTGGAGCGCAAGAACGGGCTGCGCCGGTTCGCCGCCTTCTGCTACCTGTTCGGGATGTGGGACCTGTTCTACTACATCTGGTTGAAAGTCACCATCGGCTGGCCGGTGGCCTGGCTGGAGTGGGACATCCTGTTTTTGATTCCCTGGATCTGGCTGGGGCCCTGGATCTGCCCGGCGTTGATCTCCCTGCTGTTCATCCTGTGGGGAGGATGGATTGTGGGATCGGCGCGGGAGTACACCTTCCCCGCTTCCGGGAAGTGGCTCTTCCTGAGCGGCGCAGTGCTGGCCTTGATCAGCTTCCTGCAACCGGCGGTGCCCATTCTCCTGACCGAGGGACGGGAGGGGTTGCTGCGTTTTGCTCCCGGAGGTTTCTGGTGGTGGCTGTTCCTGCCCGGATATGTGCTCATGGCCGCGGGGTTGGGCCGGGTGCTCGGTTTTCCCGGCGCTCTCGCCCGGAAAGAAAAACCCACCCCGCAGCCCCATACACAAACCCATTAAATCAAACTCCAGGAGAACACCTCCATGAAACCTGTCAACCTGTTTTTTCTGATCCTTATGCCGGGCCTTTTCCTGGCCCCGGGAGGCTGCACCACCGATACCACCTCCCCGGAGGCCGTCTCCACCCCGGTGGTCGCCAATACCACCAATTCCTTCGGATTTAGCGTGATTGCCCGGAGTTTTACCTATGATCAGACCTACACCCTGGATTTTACCGGAGACAGCCTGGATATCGGGGTGGCCGTCACCGGTTATCGGGGTGGAACCGGGGAATTCTCCCTGTTCGATGCGCAGGGACGGGCCTTCTACACCCGCGACCTGAGCCAGAATATTGCCGAAGGAAACGCCAAAATGACCGGGGCCGTTCCCGCCCGGGCGGTGGTGAAATTTACCGGATTCAGCGGGATCGTCTCCCTGGGAGTGGGAATTTCCCGGTAGTACTTTTTCATCCAAATATGCGAATTACCATTTGAGAAATTGAGGCTATTGGCGGATCATGTTTCGATCACCGACTGCGCCGGAATGTAAACACAGGCTCACTATGACCCACCCCTGTCACACTGAGCCTGTCGAAGTGGGACAGGGGGGATCATATTTCGATTATCGACGTCGTCGGAATGTAAACACAGGCTCACTATGACCCACCCCTGTCACACTGAGCCTGTCGA
>CAYQGB010000046.1:0-185 GCA_964416895.1 uncultured Calditrichaceae bacterium | reverse complement strand
AGTGGGACAGGGATGCACCAACTTTTCAGAACACCGGAACTCTCAAAACTGGCTAAAAATCGGCTTTAGACATGTCAACGGGTAATTCGCATCGGATAAACTTAATGGTCTGTTTTAGAAATTCTTGTAAGGTTAGGTGGAAGAATATGTAGGCGCGGGAGCGCCTTCTCTTCCTTCCACCGCAG
>CAYQGB010000045.1:12646-19172 GCA_964416895.1 uncultured Calditrichaceae bacterium | reverse complement strand
ATGGTGTACTAAGCCCTCTTGAGTGGAAAACACTGTTCAGCGTGAAACGTGATTAAAAGCTTGCGTATTGCGTATTGCGTATTGCGGAAATGCTTTTCTATTTTGACAGAAATACCTCTTTCTTCGTGAAACGTAAAACGTGAAACGTGAAAAAAAAAAATCACGCATCAGGCATCACGTTTCACGATTGATGTCGAAAGCCCCATAATGGTACTGAACCCCTTTCTTCGTGAAACGTAAAACGTGAAACGTGAAAAAAAATCACGCATCAGGCATCACGTTTCACGATTGATGTCGAAAGCCCCATAATGGTACTGAACCCCGGTAGCCGGTGATGGGAATCCGGGAAGATCGAGAAAGATGATGCGAAGAATCCGCCTGCTGGTGCTGGTGCTGGTGGGAATGCTTCTCGTTCTGGTGGGAACATTCCTGTTCCTGTACGCTTTCACCGACGTGGTCGATGAAGGGGTGGAAAAGCTGCTCAATCGCCTGGCGGATGAGGGAGTTCACATCGAGTATCGCCGCCTGTCGGGAAATCTGCTGGGCACCCTGCGGGTGGAAGAGGTTCAGGTGATCGCCGGAACGGATACCTTCGCCTGCAAGCGGATCGACCTGAACTACCGCCTGTTAGATGCCCTCCAGGGCCGGTATGTGATCGAGCGGCTGCACCTGCAATCTCCCCGAATGGCATTTCTCCCGGAACGTTCCACCCCTTCGGATACCCTCCCGTTTTCCTTTGAGCGCCTCCTCCGCCGGCTTAATCCCCAAAATCTCCCCCGCATTTCCCTGAAACGACTGACCCTCGCCGACGGCGAATTGCGGATCGGCAGGGTAGGGGAGGGGCAGATCGTCCGCGATATCGAAGTGGAGTTGACGGGAGAAATCAGCCCCGAGAAGGTGGAGATTGTCCCCCATACCGTTCGGGCACACTGGAAGAACCACCGCCTTCCCTTGCAGCGTGTGAATTTTCGCCTGACCGGCGATGCCCGCCGAATTTCCCTGAGCGATTTTTCCCTCCAATTTCCCGGCCTGCAACTGAACGCCGAAGGGACCGTGCACTTCGGCGCTCACCCCCGGATGGAGCTTTCCCTCACCGGAATACAGGTGCAGGCGCGATGGCTCCGCTATTTCTGGCCCGAGATTGCGGTGCAGGAGGGAGCCTTGCAGGGGGAAGCGCACTTTCTGGGGGAAGGGGAGACCGCCCGCCTTCACCTGTTGGGAGCCGGGGCCTTCAACGGATTGGCGATCCGGCGCCTGGAGGTTGACCTCCGGCGGGTTGCCGACTCACTCTCGGTGGATCGGCTGGAGCTGCTGTCCACCGCCGGAAATCTGACCGGAAGCGGCAGCCGGTCGCCGGAGGGGAACCGGCTGCGCCTGAGTTTTCGGGATATCGACCTCCATCGGCTGGCGGTGCTGTGGCCGGAAGAACCTCCCTTCCGCCAACCCACCCGGATCAACGGCGACCTCCGGGCCACCCTCCGCAATATGCACCCGGATTCCCTGACCGGCCGGGCCTCCCTGCATCTTGCCCATTCCCGGTTTGGAGAGGCCCGGATTCAGGAGTTGCGGCTGTCGATGCAGGCGCAGCAGGGGGATTTTTACCTGCAACCGGGATCGGAACTGGTGTGGGGCGACTCCTCCCGCTTTTCCCTGGAAGGCCGGATGCTGCGCAACGGCCACTTAGATGTGCACCTTTCCACGGAAGACAACCACCTGGGAGAGTTGTTTGCCGCCCTGGGAACGGAGGGGCTGGAGGGGATCGGAAATCTGGATTTGCGCCTCACCGGCTCCCTGCAAAACCCGAATCTGGTGGGCTCACTGGATATCCTCAACCTGCGATACCGGGACATCGAGGTGTACGGCATTTACGGAGATGCCGATATCCGAAACATCGTGGAAGGTCGGCAGGGGCTGTTCACCCTGGAGGTGGCCACCAGTTACCTGGGCAACGTCTTCCTGACCGGAGGCAACGTGCGCCTGGAGTTTAACGATGAGGAGATTCGCCTGCACACCTTTCGATTTTACAGCGAGGAAAATCTGTTTGAAATCACCGGAAGCGCCTACACCCGCCGCCACGAGGTGGAAATCATCTTTCCCCGGCTGACCATCCGCCATCGGGATTACGCCCTGACCAACCGGGATAACCTCCGCCTTCGACTGACCCCGGATTCACTGTATGTGGATTACTTCCTGCTGGAAACCGCCGACCGGGGCACGCTGGAGTTGGGGGGGTACCTGGCCTTCAAGGGAAAGAACGCCCTGTATGCCGAACTGGGCAATATCCGCCTGGAGCCGTTCAACCAGTACCTGTACTGGGATCACTACCTGACCGGATTCATCAACGCTCAGGCGGATCTGTACCAGACCCTGACCGACCCTCGAATCCTGCTGACCTTCTCCCTTCGGGAATTGACCCTGGACGGGGTTTTTCTGGGAAATGTGGAATCGGATATCGCCTTTGAGCATCAGCAAGTGGCGGTGAACTTCCTCAACTTTGAGCACGACTCCCTTTCCCGGTTGCTGGTGAACGGAGGAGTGGATTTGACCATCGCCGAAGAGGGGAAGGCCCTGGCGCTCCGGGATGTTCCCCTGGATATGAACATCCAGCTGGAAAATCTACGGTTACAGGATTACGCCCGGTTGCTGGATCTGCCCCACGCTCCGGAAGGGGGACTGTCCGGCGCGGTCTATCTCTCCGGCAGTGTGGGAAAACCGCAGGGGGAAATGGAACTGGAGGGCCGGGATTTCCGCTGGGAGGACTATGCCGTACCCTACTTTCGCATCCGGGGAGGGCTGGATTCCGCCCGGGTGTTTGTGGATTCGGCGGTGGTCAATTTCATGAACACGGAAATCCACCTGCGGGGGGAGAAACGCATTCGATGGAATCCCGACAGCCTGAGCGCCTTGCTGGCGGATAAGTTCCTGCATCTGGAGGTGACCGTGAAGGAAGACAGCCTGAATTTCCTCCACGCCCTCAATTCGGATCTGGATCGGCTGATCGGGAAGGTGGATCTCTCCGCCACCTTAGAGGGAGATTACGACCACCCTCGCCTGTTAGATGCGCAGGTGTCGGTGGAGGAGGGACGACTGTTCTTCTCGCTGCTGGAAAATTCGGTGGATGACCTGGCGCTAAAGGCGCATCTGGAAGGCGCCCGGCTGGTCATCGACCGCTGCACCGCTCGTGCACCCAAACAGTTTCGGGCGCGCAATTTCTTCCAGCGCTGGATACACCGGCTGTTCGGATTCTTATTCCCCGCTTCCCGAACCGGCGACATCGTTTGCCGGGGATGGGTGGATGTGACCGACATTACCCGCCCGGGATTGAATCTGACCCTGGAACTGGACGAGGTCTTCGTCAACTATTTCATCGAGAATACCCGCCTGGTGGTCAGCTCCGATAATCTGCGCATCACCGGGAGAGATACCATCCTGATTGCCGGGGAGCTTGTGGTAGAGGAGGGAGAGGTGGAAGTGGATTTCATCGAGTCGCAGAAAAACCTGTTGCTAAACCCGGCGGTGCGGGAAGAGCCGCCCTTCGTGACTTACGATCTGGCGGTGGATATTTTGCCCCGGTTTTTCGTGCGCAGCCGGGAGCGGTTCAATGCCTTTGACCTGCGGGTATCCGGAAATCTGCGCATTGTGCAGGAGCCTCGCGAACCGCTGGCGATGATCGGCTCTCTGGGCGCCACCGGGGAGTATTTCATCCAGACCGAGGGCTTTGCCATCGAAACCGGTAAACTGGATTTTATCAAACCGGCCGAGCCGCCGGAAGTTCATCTGGTGGCCCGGAAACGAAAAAATCAGTTTCTGTTTACCCTGCAGGTGGACGGCTCCCTGGATCAGCCGGAGAAAAAGATTGAAATCCTCGACGAAAACGGCAACGTGGTGCCCACCCTGGACACCCGCGATCAGATGGCCATTCTGCTGTTCGGGGTGGATTTTCAAACCCTGCAACAGAGCGGCGGGGCGCTGTTGCAGGCCAAAGGCGAGGAGTTATTGACCCAGGCGGCGGTGTCCCTCATCGAGCAGGAGGCCCGCAGCTTTACCGGGCTGGATCGGTTTCGCCTGGATGCGCGGGACAGCTTTTTTAAAAGCCGGCTGAACCGCCCTTCCACCCTCTCGCTGGGGAAATACCTGACCCCCAATTTGTACATCGAATACACTTCTCAGCTCAGTTCCTCCGGGCTGGCGAACATCCCCCGGCCCTCCCTCTCCTGGGAAGCGGGGAATCAGATCTACCTGGAATATCGCCTGAATCGCAACTGGTCCTTTTCGTCGATCTTTCAGAAAACCGAGGAAGGCAATGACCGCATTCGCCTGGACATTCGCTGGCGGGTTAATTTTTAGCCGGGATCCTCTCCATCGGCGTTTCGGTTTTTCCCGAGGCCACGCCGGTCATCGGAGAATGATCATGATGGGGGTATTGCTTCTGTTATGGAGCGCGATCGCGGCGGCCTCAAACCTGGAGGTGAAGAAAATCCACTTTGCCGGCAATCAGGCCATCCCGGCGGGAGAACTACGTTCAATCATCAAAATGAAGGAGGGGAAGCCGTTCAATATCCGCTTTTTGAAGTTAGATGAGATTCTGATGGCCAATTTTTACCGGCTGCGGGGGTTTGTGGAGGTGCAGGTGAGCGGTGAATTCCGTAAAGAGGGAGATCACATCTTCGTCACCTATCGGATTCAGGAAGGGCCACGATACCTGCTGAAGCGCATCCAATTCGCCGGAAATGAGATCATCGGCGGAAACGCGCTGCGCTCGTTCTTTCCCATCCGGGATGGCTACCCCTTCGACCGCACGCTCATTGAGGAAGGGTTGAATCGGGTGGAAAACTACTACCTGGATCACGGCAAGCCGTATGTGATTCTCACCCCCCAGGAAGAAGCCGTTCCCGGCCTGGTGCTGGAAGCTGCCGTGCCGGATAGCCTGCAAAAAGCGGGCTTTCCCGATTCGCTGGTGGAAAAACTGCGTCCTTTCACGGAGGTGGAACTGGAAGAACCGGTGGTGAAAGATACCCTGGCGAAGCTGTTCGGCGGGAGGCATCCGGAGGTGATGCGCGAGGTGTTACGCCGGTTTGTGCGCCGCCACATGCTCATGTCGGTGATGGTGTACATCGTGGAAGGGGAAACGGTGCGCATTGAGAAGATACAATTTGAGGGCGCCACAGCGGTAAAGCAGAGCCTGATCCGCCGACAATTGACCATCCACTCCGGCGATCTCTACTCCCGAAAGCGGATCGAGGAATCCCAGCGCAACCTGTACGGCACCGGCTTGTTCAAATTTGTCACCTATCGGCTGGAAACGGTGGAAGGGGATCAAACCCGGGCCCGGCTGATCTGGCAACTGGAGGAGAAGAAAGCCCGATGGGCGGGGGTGCGTTTCGGGATTGGGCTGGAGCGGGGAGAATCCGTGGCCGATCTGACCACCTTTGATGTGACCCTGGAGGGGGGGCATCGCAACCTGCTGGGCACCGCCCGCAGCCTCTCCCTGGGGGTAATCTCTTCTCTGTATTACGGGCGCATTCGTGCCGGAAAGCCCCGCCGGTTTTCCAATCCCCGGAATCAGTACAGCCTGAACTTTGTGGAACCGTATCTGTTCAACAGCCGTACGCCGTTGCGGCTGAACGTGACCTACTCTCAGGAGCGCCCGCCCATTGCTCCGGCCAAACTGAACATTTTTTCCGCTTCCCTCAACATTACTCACGAGTTCAATCCGGTGTGGTCACTGCGGGGAACGGTATCCTTCCAGAAAGTCTCCACTCCCTCCCGGGAGGTGCTGAACCGGGTGGCGGAGGGGAAGGATCTCATCTATGCCCTGACGATCATCCCCGCCCGGGATTCCCGGGATAACATTCTGGTTCCCCGGCGGGGTTCGCTCACCGAAACCCGGCATCGATTCGTTTACGCGGCCAGCCGGGTGGGGGGCGACGGCCAGACCCTGACCAACGCCTTCTACAAAATCACCGCCGCCTGGCACCGGTATCAGAAATTTGCCCTGAACAAACGCTGGTTTCTGGCCACCCGGCTGCGGGGAGGGGCAATTATTGAATTCGGCGGTCGCCGGCCTATCGAATCCATTCCCCTGACGGAACGGTTCTTCATGGGGGGTGCCTCCACCGTGCGGGGGTATGCGGAACAGTCCATCGGAGGGAAAGACGAGCAGGGGGTGCCCCTGGGGGGGAAATTCTCCCTGGTTGCCAACGCCGAACTGCGTATCCCCCTGTTCTGGCTGGTGTGGGGGGAGGTATTCCTGGATGCCGGGAACATCTGGCAGGAACTGGAAGATCTGCGCGCCCCGGCGCTGAAATTGGGCAGCGGTGCCGGTCTGGCGTTCATCACCCCTTTTGGCCCCCTCCGCTTCGATTACGGCTTCCGACTGTTTCCCCCCAGAGGCCGCGCCGGGGGAGATTTCCACCTGGGACTATCCTTTGCCTTTTGAATTTGGATTTCCGCTAATTTTCCCTAAATTTTTCAGTTCAAGTGGGCGCCGCACATTTTTAACCACAGAGTGCACTGAGAAATCACA
>CAYQGB010000045.1:0-12546 GCA_964416895.1 uncultured Calditrichaceae bacterium | reverse complement strand
TCAGTTCAAGTGGGCGCCGCACATTTTTAACCACAGAGTGCACTGAGAAATCACAAAGTGCGCACGAACTCAAAATACCAAAGGACAACGGTTTTTATCACGTATCACGTTTCACGTATTACGCTCATTTGCGGTGAGCAAGGGTTTTGAATACGTTGTGTTTTTTGGCCCTTTGGGAGGATGTCGCGGTTTCAATGCATTGAATAGCTGGCTCACATTGTTTCAGGCGAAAAATTGGTACGTTTTGGAATCATCGGATTCGGAGCGCATGCGGAGAAGCGCTACCTTCCCGCTTTTGCCCGTGTTGAGGAAGCCGCGCTGATCGCCATTCAAAAGCGGGATCGGGAGGCGGTGCGGCAAAAGCAGGAGGAGCACGGTATTCCCCTGGGATTCACCGATCCGGGAGAACTGGCCGCTTGCAATGAGGTGGATGCAGTGATCGTGGCCTCCCCGCCGGGATTGCACCGGGAGCATACCCTGATGGCCGCGGCGGCGGGAAAGCACGTGCTGGTGGAAAAGCCCATGGCCGCCTGCGCCGCCGAGTGCGAGGAGATGATCGCCGCCTGTGATCGCCGGGAGGTGCTGCTCATGGTGGGGTTCTCCATGCGCTTCCTGGAGAGCACCCGGCGAATGCGGGAGTTGCTGCAAGCGGGGCGAATCGGACGGTTGCGATATGTTCACATGGGATTCACGGTAGATGGGGCGCTTTCCCCCCGCTCCTGGCTGTGGGATCCCCGGCTGTCCGGAGGAGGCCCGGTGGCCGATCTGGGGGCGCACCTTTTGGATTTGATCCGGTTTGTTGGCCGGGAGTCGGTGGAAGAGGTGACCGGATTTGTGGAGCCGCAGTTTACCGGGGAGCAGGTGGAACGGCAGGCGGCGGTAAGTTTGAAGCTGCACAGCGGCGCCCTGGCGCAACTGTTTGTCTCTTTTGAACTCCCCCGGAACAAGTTTATGCATTTTGTGGGAACGGAGGGACAACTGTATACGTCCGATTTCAGCGAGCCGGGAACGCAAGTTTCCCTTACGCTCTGCCGGGAGGGAAGGAAAGAGGAATGGGAGGTGGGCAACGGCGATCCCTTTGCCCGGATGGTCAGGGAGTTTGCCGAAGCCATTGAGCATCGCACACTTCCTCCGGTTCCGGGGGAGGAGGGGCTGATCACTCAGCGTCTCATCGACGGGATATACAGGGTAAAAACTCGTTTTAACCAAAATGGATAGGAGAACATATGAACGCACAATCGAAGAAATCGGAAACTCGGTATGCATTGATTCTGGGGAGCAGCAGCGGATTTGGAGCGGCCACCGCCATTCGGCTGGCTCAGGAGGGATATCACATCTTCGGTGTGCATCTGGATCGTCGGGCAACCATGCCCCAGGTGGAAGCGGTCGTGGAGAAGATCAAAAGCCACGGCAGCGAGGTGGTGTTCTATAACGCCAACGCTGCCGATGAGGCCAAACGGGCAGAAATCGTGGCCGATATCCGACAACGGCTGCCTGAAGGGCAATATATCCATGTGCTGTTGCACAGCCTGGCTTTCGGAACCCTGAAAGCCTATGTCGCAGAAGATGAATCCCAGGCGCTGACCAGAGCCAATATGGAGATGACCCTGGATGTGATGGCCCATAGCCTGGTGTACTGGGTGCAGTCGCTGTTTTACAACCAGTTGCTGGGAAAAGGCTCCCGGATTTTTGCCATGACCAGCCACGGCAGCTCTACGGCGGTGCGCTTTTACGGAGCGGTTTCCGCGGCCAAAGCGGCGCTGGAGGCACACATCCGCCAGTTAGCCCTGGAATTGGGGGGATTGGGCATTACCGCCAACGCCATTAAAGCCGGCGTAACCGATACCCCGGCGCTGCGGAAAATCCCCGGGCACGAAAACATGATCGACATCGCCCTGCGGCGCAATCCCTCCGGGCGATTGACCACCCCCGAGGATGTGGCCAACGCCATCGTGGCCCTGGCGCGACCGGAGGCCTACTGGATCAACGGCGATGTTATTTCCGTGGATTGCGGCGAAAACATTGTAGATTAAGGTAGGACAGGCTTCCAGCCTGTTACAGTAGGGCAGGCTTCCAGCCTGTTACAGGAAAACACAAAAATGCCTGTTCTACCACAAGCCGGAAAGAGCCGATGACAAAAGAAAAACCTCGTGTGCTGATTGACGTGGATGGGGTATTGCGGGATTTTGTGAACTCCCTCATCCGGGTGTATCGGCGGGAGTATCCCGGCCACGAAGTACGCCCGATTACCTCCCGAAAGCTCCATGAATTTTTCCCCGCCGGGGAGACGATTTATGAGTTCTGGAGCCGCCGCCATGTGAAAGAAATCCTGGAACAGGCCCCCGCCTATCCCGATGCGGTGGAGGCCCTGCATCGGTGGAAAGATCGGTTCGAGATTGTCATTGTGACCGCTCAGGATGACTACGGGCGGGGGCCAACCCTGGTGTGGCTGGGGCAACACGACGTACCCACCGGGGAAATTCACATTACCGGGGAGAAACATCGGATTCCCGGCCTGGCCCTGCTGGATGATTTTCCCGCCAATCTGGAAGCGTTCGAAAAAACCGGGCGGTTAGCGGTGTGCCTGGATCAACCCTGGAATCAGGAGTGGCCGGGGCCGCGGGTAAAAACGGTGGATGAGTTTTTTCGGTACGTGTCCACGTATGTGGGGGAGTGGGAGGGAGATCTGGATTCCGACATGCTGTTAGCGTGAGGCAATCCCCCCCGGCAGGCTGCGCCGAATTCACGGAAAGCGATTGCTTTGCCCCCTTCGGTTCCGCCCCGCCGGAGCAGGGTTAGCGGCCGGCCAATTCTCCCACGGAAGGGAAAACCATCTGATATACACTTCCCCCATAGGTAGCAGCAAACAACCGGCGATCATCGGTCAGGGCCAGGTCTCGCACCTGCCGGTTATCCAATCCCGCATTCAGGGGATGCCAGGTATCGCCTTCGTTGGTGGAATAAAACACTCCCCCGCCTTCGCTACCGGCCAACAGCACCCCTTCTGAAGTTCTCAGAAGCACCCGAATATTGGGATGGGAAATTCCCTCATTAATCCGCTGCCAGAAGTTCTCCTCCGGGGCTTTCCGAAGCAGACCGTATTTCCGGGTGCCGACGAAAATGGTTCCCCCGGAAGTAAACAGCAATGCCTGAACGGTGGTAGGAGGAAACGGTTCTCTATCCCACTGTCCGGTACCCGGGTTCCACCGGAACAATCCCACGGTAGTACCGGCCCATAACCGGCCCGTGGAATCCACCTGCAGATGCACCAGCCTCCGATCTCCGAACGATGCTCCCAGCTGTTCCCAGGCCCCCGGTGCTCCCAGCCAGCGGTACACACGCCCGGTGGTGGTGCCCACATACAGGGTTTGTTCATCCACCAGGCGCAAGCAACAGGGTCTCCCGGGGGGCGGAAAATCCAGACTCTCCCAGGAGTCTCCTCCGTCGGTGCTGCGCTGGATGGCTCCATCTCCTCCGGCGCCGTAAATGTAATCCCCTGTGCCGGCGATACCGCTCGCCCAGGTGCTGCCGCGCACTTTCTCCCAGATTCCCCGGTCAAGATGGTAGCGATAGAATCCCCGGTTCTCCACCGTAGCGAACACGTACTCCGTTCCCGGTGCGGTGATCGCCGTCATTCGGGCAACCGGCAGGCCGATTTTCTCCCAGGTTTCTCCTTCATCCGCCGAGTAGATCACTCCTCTGCCGGTAGCGGCTACCAGTTTGTTCTCCGGAAGCGCCAGAATTTGTGCCCAGGAATGGGTATCCGTAAGCAACGTCCAGGTTTGCCCTCCATCTGTGGAGCGATATAAAGCGTACAGTTGAGCCGCGAAAAGGTGTCCCCGGGAATTGACCGTAAATGTGAAGAGTTGTTCATCCCAGGAATGCAGTTGAATCCATTGTCCGGTAGCTGGGTCAAACCGGAACAGTTGGGTCTCGGCGAGTGCGTAGATGGTTCCATCGGGAGAGCGCCCCAGAGATACCCACAGGAGATAAAAGGGCAGCCCTTCTGCCATTGGTTCCCAGGTCTTTCCATCATCATTGCTTACCCGCATCGGAGGGGAGAGATCTGCTGCTACCAGCACCCGTCCATCCGGCAGTGCCAGCAGGGAAGTGCAGGGGCCTATCGGAAGGCGTTCCCAGTGGCGGCCTTTGTCGGTGGAGCGAAACAGCCCCGCATTGGCTGCCAGCAGGATGGTCCCGGTGGGGGTAAAAGCCACATCTTTGAAAGTGATATATCCCCCTGCGTAAAACAGAGTTTCCGGATGGAAAAACCAGCTATTTCCCCCATCCTGAGAAACGTACACTCCCTCCCATTCGGCGCCGGCGACGACCAGCCGACCGCTCCGATCGGTTCCCACAGTAGAGATGTTATGTGAATCCGGAATGGCTTTGATCCACCGTTGCCCAATCCCCCTGGTAGTGTACAGTCCGTTGTAGGCTCCCACGAACAGCCGTCCGTCTTCGGTTGCTGCCAGCGCCCGCGTTCTGCCAAGCATGGGGCCGTTGGTGGGTAGCCAGAATCCCGGTGGTGTTTCCGGCGTTATGGGAGAAAAATCCTTGTGACAGTGAAATAGACCCAGCATTCCGGAAAACAACAGAAGAGCCATAAAAATCCGGGCGATCATGGCATTTCTCCGAGAAATGGTTCAATCGCTGATACTTATTGAGGAGCGATTACCTGCGTGGCTATATCGACCGCTTTCCGAGCATCCTCGATTGCCTGCCGGGCATCCGCCTCGGAATATTCTTCGGTGGGAATAAAGTCATAATTCAATCACTTCGCCGGGTTGGTAATCGGGTTTCAATATCCAGTAATAGCCGCCTTTGGCCGGGACCTTCTTTGCGCCTAATTCCTGCAATCGTTGGGAAAATTTTTGGAGATGGTTCTTTAAAAAATCTTTCCTGTCGAAATAAATCAGAACGTCCTCGGTCATATCCAGAAACAGCGGGCTACCTAAAGCCACTTCCTCGGGGGTCTTAATGATAGGCGAGAGGAATGGGTGAATGCCTTGTTGAAACAACGATTTGATTTCTTCCTCAAAAGGAATTTCGATATGACTTTCAAATTCCCTGACCCGTTTTATCCGTCCTTTAGGTAAATCGGTTGCCACAATAAGAATGTCGATGTCCGAATCCGGGCGGAAAGCATCCCGTGCAACCGAACCGAAAACGGCCAGGCTAACCAGGCGATCCCCGTAGAAATCCGTGATCCGTTTGACCAGGCGGTCAATGAGTTGATAATAAGCCGCTCGGTAGCTCATCCGGGCATCCTGTCCTTTTAATTCATCTTCCGTGGATTCTGATTTGTTCAGTTTAGCGCTTGCTTTACCTGCTGCTGACTTTGCGATAACCTGCATTATTATTTTCAATGTAACTTCCCTTGAACCTGATTTCAAGCGGTTTCCGGGAGGAAAAAAATCCTTTACGATTTACTTTCCTGAAGCACCTGTTCCAGCACCTTTTTTATCCCCTCCACCGTGGGCATCTCCCGGAAGGTAAATCCGAAACGGGCAAAATAAGGCGAATTTTCCACCGCCGCAGCCACAGCAGTGTCTTTTAACAGTATGCGAGAGACGCCCAGAATGAGTGTGGGAGTTGCCGCGCCTTCCAGCTGTTGCAATCGGGCGGTCAGGTGGGCGGCGTGCCAGGGATGAAATAGTTCCAGGGCCACGGTGCAGCCGGAAGCATGGGTGAGCACAAAATCCGGAAAGCAGTAGTATTCCCCTTCCAGGGGCACAAACTCGGCGGCCGGTTCCATCTGCCAGTCGGCGACTTTGGTCTGGAAATTTTCCTGAAACATGCGGATTTCCTCCGGCACATAGGCCAGAAACTGCTCCGAATAGGGCTCCAGCCCGCAGGTGTGATCCAACACCAGCCGCTGCTTGCGCCGCCCCCGGAACTGCACCTCCGCTTCCAGCGCCCAGCGGGGTTGATGTAGCACCGCGGGGAAGAAACGGGCCAGATTCAACCCGTACTTCTGAGTCTTGTAGAACAGATTCAGCGGCCCATCCACGGTAATAATAAATTCCCCGGCCTGATTTTTTTGAATCCTGGCCAGCAGTTGGTGAAACCGCAGATACTTGAACAATTGCCGCAATTGGGGAGAACCGGAGTCGGCCACACGCAGATGCAATTCGGCGCATCGCAGCAGCAGCCCCTGCACCTGAGCGCAGTTGTAGCGGTGCAGCAATCGCCGGGGAGAGAGCGCCCGGAAGCGAATCACCGGTTGCGACTCCGGCAGGTCGGCATACAGGCGATGGGCCAGCGTTTCCGGCGGCTCGCCCCACTCCCGCTCGATCTCCCGCAGATAATCCTCGTAGGTGGCGAAACTCATCTGCGAAAGCCATTCCCCGGTGCGGCGAAACAGTTCCTGCCGCCACTCCATCAAGGAAGGATCGGGGGTGGTATCGAACTCGGTGCGATCCAGCAGCAACTTTTCCAGCCCCCGGGCAATGATGGCCGGACAGGGAGCCGTTTCCACCAGCGCCTGAGACTCCTGCAGCAATTCCGCCCGGGTGGCCGTGCCCACCGCCGCTTTGAATACCGCCAGCAATTGCCCGGCGAACTGAAGCAGGGCCGGATCGTCGGGATTGATGAATTGAGGGATGATGACGCCCCGGGAAATTTTAAAACGGAGCAGATCTTTGGTAAGCATGATGTTGCCGCCGGCGTTGATTGATGAAAAACTCCCCCGTGTGGGCGGTAACCAGTTCGTACAGCACGGCCTCTTTGCCCGGTTGCGCCCGCAAAATACGCCCCAGCCGCTGCACATGCTCCCGTACACTCCCGCTGCCGGAAACGATAACGGCCACATTGGCTTCGGGCACATCCACCCCTTCGTTGAGCACTTTGGAGGTGACCAGTACCGGATACCGGCCGGTTCGGAAGGCCTCTAAAAACACCTCTCGTTCTTTGAGCCGGGTCTGGTGGGTGAGCACGGGCAAAAAGTAACGGCGACCGATGCGGTACGCCATGTCATTATCCTGGGTGAAAATAAGGATGCGATCTCCCCGATGCTTTTGCAGCAGTTCCCACAGCTTTTCCAGCTTGGCCTCTGCCGCCAGACTGAGTTGCTTCTGCCGCAGGTAGGCCAGGAATGCCTGCCGCCCTTCCGCCGATTGAGAAGCCCGAACCAGAAAGAGGTTCCATCCCCGGGGATGCCCCATGTTGATGTTCTCCCGGCGCAGAAAGTTGATGTACCGCTCTCGTGCGGCTTCGTATTCCCGGCGTTCCTCTTCGGTGAGTTCCAGTTCCAGGGTCACCACCCGGTAAGGCGCCAGGGTTTCCCCCTTCAGGCGGTGGATGTCGGCGTTGTAGCACAGGCTGCCCACCAGGTGATACAGGCGCTCCTCTTTGCCGTCGGTGCGTTCGGGAGTGGCGGTCAGCCCCAGGCGAAAAGGCGCAATGCTGCTGATGGCGGTGTATTGATATTGCTCCCCCGGCAAATGGTGACATTCATCGAACACCAGAAAGCCAAAACGGTTACCTTTGGAGGTGACGTGCAGCAGGGCGGAGTCGTACGTCGCCACGGTCAGCGGCTGGATTTCCTTATATCCCCCGCCCAACAGGCCGATGTCGCCGCCGAAGTAGTGTTGGAGTACTTCGTACCACTGATGCATCAGGTCGATGGTGGGCACGTGCACCAGCGTGGGCCGCCGGGTCTGTTCGATGAGCATCACCGCCAGGATGGTTTTCCCCGCTCCCGTGGGCATGCACACCACCCCCCGGTAGCCGTTGCGGATCCAGGCTTCCATCGCCTCCTGCTGATGGGGGTAAGGCGTGATGGGGTGGCGGAGAGGGAACGCCTGCGGCTCAAACTTCCGGGCATGATCCTGAAAGGGGAGCTTCCGGCGATGCAGGTGCAGGATGATGGGGCGGTAAAGATAGGCCGGCGCCCGGTAAATGCGGGTGCGGGGATCCCAGCGAATCCCGGAAAAATGCTCCTGCACCTCCCGGGGCAAATGCTTGAACGTCAGCGTGCCTTTGTCAAAATAAATTTCAATCGGCGTCATAAGAAACCCGTTTGGTAGGACAGGCTTCCAGCCTGTCATTTTAGTGCCACAGGAAACCCGTTTGGCAGGACAGGTTTCCAGCCTGTCATTCTTAGTAGTCATTTACTTTACCGTATCGGAAGATAACCACCATTGCCGGAAGATGCCACCCTCAATTTGCGATAGGCTTTCATCTTTGTTCTTTCATCTTTCATCTTTTTACCCTTGCATCCCCGGCTTTGAGCCATTATCCTCTCTTCTCGCCGCGTTGTACGATATTCCCGGAGAGGAAAACATCCGGAAGGAAAGGAATGATGGAACCCGTATCGACCAATCGTCACGCCGAAGAGCAGTTCCTGGAAATTCTGGGCAATCAGGCCAAAGGAGACCCCAAACGGCTGGATCGCGCCCGAACCCACGGGTTTGTGGTGGTGGTGCGGGGAACCACCTCCCTCAAATCCCTGCAAGACCTCTGCTACGACGAATCCCGCCAGACCTGGAATCGCGGCAAGTGCATGACCGCCCGGTATCGGCTGCGGGGGAAGCATTGCCTGGGCACGCTGATAATGGCCTTCCTCCGGGATGTGGGTACGTTTCTGGAAGCTCGTGATCGCAGCAGCGGCACCCTCGATCCGGAGTTCTTCAGCAGCCTTCCGGGAGATATTCGCCCCCCGTTCACCGATTCCCTGTGGGAACCGATGCTGCGCCTGTTATATGATGAACTGAAATCGTTCCCCGAATCCGAGCAGGGAGAAGTGGATGTGCTGTATGCCCTGTCGAAAATCTGCGGTGCGCCCCTTCGCCCTCTTGAGGAATCGGAGGCCTCCCTGAAAGCCCAGATGGCTCAGAAAAGCGCCGCGCTTCCGGAAGCGAGTTCCCTGTCCGTAGAGGAGCCGCCCTTTCCCCCTCGCGCCCATCGGCTGGTGCTGATGGGGGAGATCGCCGAAGGGGAGGTGGAACCGGAGGAGTGGGAGCAGGCCCGGCGTTCTCTGTTTCCTTTGTTGCCGGAGCGCATCGGGCTGGTGCTGGCGGGATTGCCGGAGGAACTGGAGGTGGATACCGGCGATCCCCACTATCTGGAAATTACCCTGGAAGAACCCGAGCCGACCCCGGAAGTAAAGCAGCAGTTTACCGTGGGTGGGCTGTTCAGCGATCAGCCCACCCGGGAGGATTCTCTGGGGTTCGGGCGGTATGCGGTGGGGATGGCCCGTTTCCTGTTGCATCCGGATACCCATCCACCGCTGACCATCGGGATTCAGGGGCCGTGGGGAAAAGGCAAATCTTCCTTTATGGAAATGCTGGAGATGGCCCTGATCAAATACACCCGGGTAAACCGGGATGAACGCCGGGTGACCCTGGAAGATTTGCAGGTGAAACGGGCCGATCTCCGATTCCGGATTGGGGTGGCTCCGCCGGAGGAGCGGCCTGCTCTACGGACACAACTGGAGCGGGTGGAGCAACAAATCCAGGAGTTGTGGCAGAAGATGCGGGCAGACAGCCTGCGGGAGGTCATCTGCGTTCGGTTCAACGCCTGGCAGTTTCAGGATGCCCGGCAGACCTGGGCCGGGCTGGCCCATGTAATCGGCGAGGCGCTGGAAGAGGCCCTGCCTTACTGGCGTCGAAAGCTGATAGGGCTGTATTACGCCTGGAAAAAACGGCGCCGGGAACTGAGCCTGACCCTGGGAATGCCCTTTCTGGCAGCCCTGATCATCGCCCTGATCACGGTAGGGATCAATCCTGCGCTGCTGGAAAAACTGGCCCGGTGGTCCGCCGCCAACGAATCGGAACTACCGGATTCTCTGGCCCTGCTCAAATTGGTGCTGCCCAGCGGGGCCGGATTCCTGGGAGTGGGATACCTCTTATCCCGGCTGTTCAACATCTTTCATCCCATCAGCCAGCAGATGCTGCGCTATCCCCGACGGGCGGAATACCGGGAGCAGATGGGTTTCCAGCATCAGGTGATGGAAGACCTGCGCTTTCTCTATCATACCTTTCCCCAAAAGCCGCACCGCCCCCGGGTAGTGGTGTTCATCGACGATCTGGATCGTTGCTCGGAAGATAAAGTGATGGAAATTTTGCAGGCCATCAACCTGATCCTGGCCCGCAGCGAATTCTTCGTGTTCCTGGGAATGGATACCAAGATGATCCACCGGGCCATTTATCTCCACTATAGCAAGAACGGGGAAGTGCCCCTGGAAGAGGGCTTTCAGGAGAACTATTTGCGGAAAATCGTGCAGCTTTCGTTTCACCTGCCGCCCATTCCGGAAGAGAAGCGTTTTGGTCTGGTGAGGCGGTTGTTCAGCCCCCGAGCGCAGCAGGATTTCCATCGCCGACAAAAGGAGGAAGAGACTTCGGCGCAGGAGGAAATGGTGGGCGCCGTTCCTCCCGGAGAAGAGACCATCCAGGTTGGCGGCGACGGGGAGCTGGAAAACGTGCCCCTCGCCGGGACTGTTTCCCTGGCCTATGACCTTACGCTGGTCAGTGATCTGCGCCCGGTGAAAGTGGAAGACGTTGCCGATACCGCCGAAGAACTGAGGGCGTTTGAGCATTACCGGGGGGTTCTGGAAGACAATCCCCGGGAGATCAAACGGGTGATCAACGTGCATCGGCTGGTGAAGATTCTATTGCAGCCGCCGGGAGAGCCGGAGGTGTGGGCCCCGGAGCGGCAGCGCAAGCTGGTCAAGTGGCTGATCTTTTGCCTGCGCTGGGGCAAACTGGTGGATGATGTGCTCCGCCGGGTGGAGAGCCATCCGGAAGAACCCAACTGCCTGGCCTTCCTCGCCGCCGGGGCAAACGGTCTGGAGGAGGCGGCACATCAGCTGTTAGAAAGGTTCGTGAAAGATCCCTTCGATCCCCTGTCCGCCGCCGACATCGATGCAGATTTCCGCACCGCTGCCTTCCTGTCCCAGTGGATCAGTGATGCGCCGGATGTGGGGGAAGGGTGAGACCAGGGTAACCTCATCCTTTTCCATGATATTGGCATACTGTTGATGATGCAATGCTGTGCCTGACTCTACGGAAACGGAGAAGGGGAGAAACGGGGAAGAATCGGGAATGGCGTATCCCGTCGGAATTATGCAGGGTAGTTTGAGATACGAGTGTTCCGGATTTGGTATAGATAGCCACCGATGAATTTACCGCCATCTTCACATGATTTTGACCGACGGCAATCACCGAATCCGGGGGAATCCAGCCGGTAAAGCCGATGCCTTCAAAACTATCCGCAAGCTCGCCCCCTGACATTTCCGGGACAGGATTTACCAATTTATCTATTCCCTCTTTATCACGGTTGACAAAAAGGAGTGCACAGCGGGGGGAGTTTTGTCTATGTTCAGGTTCCACTCCGGTGCGGCCACACCGGGGTGGAACATTTATTGAACTCTCATATCTCACCACCTCCTTCCAATGTAAAGCAAGTCCTTTCGTTCTACAGCGTTTACATACCGGTACCCTGCTGCTATCGCCAAATTTTCGGTGACGGCAACACGGCTAAGCCTCACTGATGAATCGATTAACTGTGAATATAACCTCCAGCTAACCCCGTTAAAATGCCAGATGATTCCGGGTGTGCTTGCGGTGAAAATGTTGTTCGGGGCCGTTCCTCGAACACTGCGGGAAGCCCAGATTTGGGGATCATTTTTTCCCCATAGGGGCTTAATGAACGTAGGATTCTCCCGGTAACGATATAAATCAAACCAGCTCAGAGCATACAGTTGAGCGTTCTCATCTACCCATACGCTGCGAATTGCACCGGAGAAGGTATCGGGTAAGTAAGTGAATAAGTATTCACTGGAATTAAATACGGTTTTCCACTTACCGGCTTCATTTTTTAATAAAACGGTAGGTTTAAAATCTTCCCATCCACACACCCAGACCTCCTGCCCATCCGATGTTCCCCAGATATCCAGCAAATCCACATCCGTGCCACTCTCTATCCGCTGCCAACCGCTGCCGTCGTAGTGGACAATTGAACCTGCCCCACCCACAGCATATAAATTGTTGGAATCAGTTCCCCATATCTTAGTGATAGCTCCACTTAGCAAAGAATTCATCCCACAATCCATATCAAAGTCACTTCCATCAAAATAGACGATACTACCCCCATTGGAGAAATAGATCTCCTGCGCGTTAAATGCCCAAACAGTTCTCAACGGTGGATAATCCACGGCGCTACATGATCCAATAAAAGGTATCCGCTTCAACTCCCACTCACTCCCATCCCAGTGCACGGCATTGTAGGGGGGCACCCAGTTGCCCAGGCTGTCAAAGGTGTCGGTCTCGGCGGTGTGGATTTCGCCCACCGCCCAGATGTCGTTTTCATTGATAATGGCCACATCATAGAGCACGCTGCTGCCGTGCTGCCCGCCAAATTCGTAGATCTGCCAGCTAAAGTCGTGGCTGGTGGTGTCCATGGTGGTGAGTTGCACGCTGTTGCTGCGAACGGCGGTGTGGCCGGCCTTTTCCAGCCGGGCGGCGTAGCTGTAGCTGTGGGCAGGCAAAAGGCCGGTATCCACCACGGTGGTTTCGGCCACTGCACTAAAGCGCAGGCGTTCGG
>CAYQGB010000044.1:0-19531 GCA_964416895.1 uncultured Calditrichaceae bacterium | reverse complement strand
GTCCGGGATCAACGGATGGTGTCAAATCAAAGCGAAGGAGACGCTATGTTCAGGAAGAATCTAATTTGGATTGTAGGGGTTTTGGTGATAGGTCTGTTTATGGGATTCGATTCAATGTTTGGGAAAGATACGCGAAAAGTAGTAAATGATGCTGTTCCACGGATCGTAGAACCAATTGGAGACGCTTCGCCCTCTTATTCGCCCAATCAAATTGGAACTGAAAGTGCCACAGCCGTATTAGCTGCATTAATGTGGAACGCTTATTCTCCACAGGGCGCTTACACAAACTTGATCAGTTACGATCCTTACTCTGGGGCGATCACTATTGTTCATCGAGGTGATCGTCAAAACAATCCGGGTTCCGGGTATTTGTGGTATACGGTTAGTATCGATACAGGGGCTAATTGGCTTGATGTAGGGCACTTTAATACCGATTCTATCACTACTGCACGACATCCAAACATAATGATTTCTAACCCAACACAGAGTTCAGATCCTTTTGATCCAGATATTAAGCCTGTGATGTTTTCGAATTCTTTGTGGCCAGGCATTTGGTTAGGACTGTTGGCAGCAACCGATGTGCAGTTACTTGGAGGTTTTCCACTTGTTCAACATGAATTTCTCGATCCTGATGGACATTTTGTAGAGGCGATGGCTTCTATCGACAATAACGGGGCCGTGTTTGCTCCGGTGGAGGATTTCGGGGCTACTTTTGAGCTCCAAAATCTGCTCCTCTATTGGTCGACTGATCAGGGTACAAACTGGTCTAATACTGTTGTAGCACCCGCTTCTTGGTTTGCTAATTTTAACGGTCCTATGGTAGATTTTGCACCGGATGGGATGACCGGTGTGGTTGCCTGGGATGCAGTTCCCGCAAATGATCCTAATGGGGAATATCAATTCGGATTTGTAAAAACGACGGATGGTGGGACAACATGGAGTTCTTCGCCCACGTGGATTCCCCAAAGCTCTATTTCCGGACTCCCATCAGGGATAGGTGGGCTTAATTATGAAGTGGATATGATCGTTGACATGAATGGTGATCCCCATTTCGTTGGCACTTATGTGGATACTGCTACCGGCGCCAATACCGGGGTCTATGAAGTATATTGGGATGGTACCGGTTGGAGTGCCAATCTTATCTCGTTGGTGAATGCAACGGTTTTTCCACTGCCCGGAAATCTACAGGCATTGAATGAACCAGAACTTTCTAGAAATCTTGCCGGAGATGTTATTTATGTTAAGTACATCGATCTTCCCGATACCAACAGTACAAAGGCTGACGTTTTTGTTTCTGCGCGTTTTCTTAATGGTTCTTGGAGTTCGCCAATGAATGTAACGATGACCCCTGATGTTCACGAGAAATTCTCCAATTTAGCCGATCGAGTTGGAGATGAAGGCAATGGTGCCGGACGAATGCATATTTATTATACTATATTTGGGAACGGGGATTCTGATGATCTGGCAGAATCCGAAATCTGGTATCTTAAGGATGTGATTGCAACTCCGGGACCGCTTGGTATCGAAGAACCATCCTCAACTATTTCGACATTCGTCCTGCGCCAGAACTATCCCAACCCGTTCAACCCCTCCACCACCATCGAATACAGCCTGAAGCGTCCGGCCAGTGTCACGCTGGAAGTGTTCAATGTGACCGGACAGAAGGTTGCCACTCTGGTGGATGGCCGTCAGAAAGCGGGCGAACACAAGGTGGTCTTTGATGCCGCCGATCTGGCTTCGGGCGTCTACTTCTACAAGCTGACCGCGGATAAGGTGAGCCGAACCCGGAAGATGATGCTGTTGAAGTAAACCGGGAATTTTCCGCGAGGTGATCGAATTGTCGGGGAGTTGCATTCCGGGGGAATGCGGCTCCCCCTTTGTTTGGGGTGTTGATAACCTGACCAATTGCGCTATCCATTCGGCATGGGGAAATTTTGTGAAATCGCCTCCGGCAACAGGCGGGTTGCCGTGGGTGTGAGAAGTTCGGTAAACGTATTGCGTGGTGCGTGGTGCGTAACCGGGTTCATGGAAATACGCAATACGCATTACGCAATATGCGCTGTGCGTTGGAGCCGGTGTCGGCCAATAACATCATCAGCGATAAAAACAGGAAAAATCAGACTCAAATACCCGTAACTCAAAAACCCGGAGGCAATATGTGGAAAAGACTGCTTAGCATCCTGGTTTTGCTGATCCTGTCCGGCGCCCTGCTGGCTCAGGCAGGAAAGATCAGCGGCGTGGTAAAAGACGCCGAGACCGGAGAGCCTCTGCCGGGCGTCAATGTGGTGCTGAAGGGTACCTATTTGGGGGCGTCCACGGACATCGATGGCTTCTTTGTCATCCTGAATGTGCCCCCCGGAACCTATACCGTTTCGGTGAGCTATATCGGGTACAAGCCCATCGAGATCGAGAACGTGCGGGTGGTTTCGGACTTGACCAAACGGCTGGACATCGAACTGGAGCCTACCACCATCGAGTTAGACTCGGCCATTGTGGTGGTGGCGGAAAAACCTTTTTTTGAAGTGTCGGCCACCAACACCGTGCGGGTAATGGATGCGGAAGAAATTGAGCGCATTCCTGTAAAAGGCGTGAACACCATCGTGTCGGTGAATGCCGGGGTGGTGATCGCCGACGGTAGCGGCGGGCAGACCGATAACGCCACCATCAACGTGCGGGGCGGCCGGGGCAACGAAACCCTGTTCATCGTGGATGGGGTGCCCTACAACGACCTGCTGTTTGGCAATGCCGCCGGGACCATCCCCGATGCGGCCATCGAGCAGGTCTCCTCGCAGCTGGGCGGTTTCAGCGCCAAATACGGCAGCGCCCAATCTGCGGTGGTAAACATTACCACCAAGAGCGGGGCCACTCGCTACACCGGCGGGCTGGAAGTGGTCGGCTCCGGATTGGGCAGCGATCCCCCGGCGTATTTATCCGCATTGAGAAATCCCGATATGCTGGCCCTGCATACCCAGCTGGCGGGAACTCTGGATCCGGCGCAGGTGGCCCGAAATGCCAGCCAGTACGGCGACGGCACTACCCTGGCCCTGGATGATTACGGCTACCGCCAGATTACCGGATGGCTGGGGGGACCGATCCCCTTCCTACCGGGGAAAAAGTTCGGTTTCTTCGGATCGGTGGAATTTGTGGATACCAACGACGACGATCCCCGGGCCAGCGGCCTGGAAATTCCTTCCGCGGGCATTAAACAGAATTTCCTCCCCGACAACGAAAGTCAGGTGCTGCGCTATACCGGAAAAATCGACGCCCGACTGTTCGGCGGAAAACTCAAGCTCATCGCCAGCAGTTCGGGATCGTTCCGCAAAGCGCGCCAGTATGTGCACAGCTACGCCAAATTTAACTCCTTTCACAATCCCCGGGTTAAGGAAGATGTGATCAGCGGGTCTTTGCGGCTCAGCCACATCATCGACGAGACCACCTTCTGGGATCTGACCCTGCGGGGAAAGGATACCAAGTGGCAGCGCGGCGACGGCTTCTGGAACGAAAATATCTTCGCTTACGGAGACTTTGATGCCAATCTGGAGAAGCAGGGGATTAAGATTACCGGTGGTGACCGCAGCAAAGGGATTGATCCGGTCACCGGGTTGGCCCTGGGGAACGGCGGTCGGGTAGAACGCCCGGTGCCGGGAGTCTTCCACGGGTTCGGCCGGGTGTTCAACGACTTCACCAAATATCGCATTACCACCCTGGGCGCCGATCTGAATTTTACCAAACAGTTTAAGAACCACCTCCTGGAAGTCGGGGGGATGGTCGAGCAGAGCGAGGTGCGCTACTGGACCATCGCTCCCCTGTCGCTGGCGCTGTTTAAAGATACCCGGCCTCTGGAAGAGCGTTACTTCGCCGCCAGCCAGTTCTTCTTCGGATACAATCTGGAAGGGGAGGAGATCGAAGAGGATAATTTCCGCACCGTCTCCGGCGACCGTTTTCTGGAAGCCGCTCCTCCTCGACCGGTAACCGCCGCAGCGTATATCCAGGATAAAATCGAGTTCCAGGATTTCATCCTCAACGTGGGCTTGCGGTGGGATTTCTTCGATCCCGACTACATCCGCATCAAAGACCCCTTCAACGTGCTGGGCTTCGGCAACCCCACCACTCTGGATGAAGAGGATTTTGAACCCATGCCCACAGAAAGCTACGTCAGTCCCCGGGTGGGGTTTGCTTTTCCGGTAACGGAGTTCACCGTATTTCATGCTCAGTACGGGATATTCCGTCAGGAGCCTCGTCTGTTCGACCTGTACGATTCCTGGATCAACCTGGATGATCTGGAATTCATCGACGGTCAGGGGCAGAACAACGGACACCTGAAAGCGGAGACCACCACTCAGTATGAATTCGGCTTCAAACAGCAGTTCGGAAATCAGGCCAGTCTGGATATTACCGCCTACTACAAAAATGTGAAGGGCCTGACCAACGTGACCACATTGACCAGCAAGCGTGGGAACACCACCTTTCAGTATATCACCACCATCAATGCCGACTTCGGTACGGTAAAGGGACTGGCGTTCAGCTTCAATTTGCGGCGGTTGGGACCGCTGAGCATGAAGTTAGATTATACCCTGTCCCTGGCGGAAGGCACCGGCTCCAGTCAGAGCAGTTCCTTTATTGCCACCTTCCGCAATCCCAACAATGAAACTCCCAAAGTGATTGCTCCTTTGAGTTTCGATCAGCGGCATACCCTGACCACCAGCATCGACATTCGGGCCGGTCGGGGCGAAGGCCCCATGATCTTCGGTACCCGACTGCTGGAAAACGCCGGAGTGAACTTCCTGGTGACCTTTAACAGCGGTCGGCCGTACACGCCCATCGCTTCTCAGAACCTGCTGGCCGGCGCTTCCCTGTATGGGCCGGTGACCCAGACCATCAATTCCGCCTATGCCCGGGGCATTTTCCGGGTGGACATGAAGCTGGAAAAAACCTTCCAGTTCGGAAAAATACGCATCAAACCCTACCTGTGGGTGCAGAATCTGTTTGATCGGGATAACTTCAACAGCGTCTATCGATCTACCGGGGAACCGGATGACACCGCTTTCCTGAATACTCCGGAAGGGCAACAGACCATTCAGTCGAGCGCCGATCCGGAACAGTTTGTGCTGGATTACAAGGCTCTGGAACGGAATCCCACCAACTATGGGATTCCCCGGCTGACCCGGTTCGGGATTCAGGTGAAGTTTTAACCTCAATGGTGAAACCATAACGTGAGGCGAAACCATGCGATATACGTTTTTGGTGATCAGCAT
Source organism: uncultured Calditrichaceae bacterium (assembly GCA_964416895.1). Lineage (GTDB taxonomy): Bacteria > Calditrichota > Calditrichia > RBG-13-44-9 > J075 > CAYQGB01. The sequence goes on along the minus strand of CAYQGB010000044.1, from coordinate 14,276 downwards.
ACTGATAGCCTTTCTCGCCACCACCGCCCTGGCCCGGGAGACCTCCGGGAAGAAGAGCTTTTCCAAAAGCTCGATTGTGGGCGATGTGGTGAAGATGGATGTGAACCGAATTGAATTGCCCATGCAGAACGACGGGAGTCTGGGAGAGGACGGTCAGGGATATTATCCCAAAGGCAGCGGCCTGACCTTCCTGTTTCAGGGAGGGATTGCCGCCACCGGATTTGTGAACGGGGAGTTGCGGGCTTCCTGGATGGCCAAGGCCTCTTTGATTCAGGAATTTCAACCGGGCAAATGGCTGATGGATCCCGACGATCCCAGAGCCAGATTCTATGTGGTGAATAAAGCCGACGGCCCCGGCAGCGAAGCCTATGTGGATTGGGCCGAAGCCGTGGCCCTGGGGGCCGACTTTCAGGATCTGGACGGCGATGGGGTGTATGATCCCAACACGGATCGCCCGGATATGATCGGCGACCGGATCATCTGGTGCGTGTACAACGATAGCACCCCGGTAAACGTGCGCACACCCCGGTTGGGAACCCTGCCCATCGGTCTGGAAGTGCATCAACACGCCTGGGCCTTTGCCCGCAGCGATGAATTGGGCGATGTGGTATTTTTGCGCTATCGTTTCATCAATCCCACCAGGAACGACATTCAGGATTTGATCTTCTCCATCTGGGATGACCCGGACCTGGGGGATTATCAGGATGACCTGATCGGTAGCGATACCGTGCGGAGCATGGGCTACATCTACAATGACGGCGCCGACGCCGCTTATGGCCCCAATCCCCCCGCGTTCGGGGTGGATTTCTTCCAGGGGCCGGTGGTTTTCACCGGGGTGGAAACGGATACCGCCTTTAAGTCCCGGGGCCCCTTCTTCGGGGTGGATACTCTGGTGAAGTGGAAAAATCTGCCCATGACCTCGTTCATGTTTTACATCAACGGCGACCCGGTGATCAGTGACCCCTCCAATGCCGGTATCGCCCGATTTTATCAGGAAGGAGGGTTGGACCGTAGCGGGAATCCCATCGATCCCACCGCCTGGGGCATTGGTGGGACTCCGGATACCGATCCCCGGTTTTTCTACAGCGGCACTCCCGAAACCGGCACCGGCTGGCTGGATAATACCCCGGCGGATAAGCGGTTTATGGTCAATACCGGGCCGTTTCAATTGGCCAGCGGGGATACCCAGGATGTGGTGGTGGCCTATGTGGTCACCCAGGGTCCGACGGATCAGCTCAGCAGCGTGGCCAAACTGCGGGTGGTGGATGATGTGGCTCAGGCCGCCTACAACGCCAACTTCCGCATCGCCGGCGGTGCGCCGCCCCCCAAAGTGGATGTGCGCACCTACGACAAGCGCATCGAGTTGATCATCGACCTGGAAGCCAACGGCACCCTGTTCCACGATGAGAGCGATCCTCTGGGGAGCCGCCAGGTGTTCGAGGGCATCAAAATCTACCAGTTCGGCTCCAACACCACCGCCGATCAGGTGGGTGGCGTGACCAATAAAAAACTGCTGGTGAGCTTCGATCTCGACAATCAATTCGATGGGGATATTTTTGCCCAGAATTCCGAAACCGGGGAAATCATCAAAGTCTATGATGCCTCGTTTCGGCGCCCCATCAATCCCGAAGCTTTTGTGGATCCCGGTTCGGGGATTATCCGTTATGTGATCGAAACCGACGCCTTTAACGAAGGCAAACCGCTGATTAACGGGGTGACCTACTACTTCGCGGTGACCGCCTTTACCCTGAACCAGGGAATTATTCCTTCCACCGGTGAACCCATTCTGTATCAGGATCCCGCCTTCGGCACCGACAACTGGGTGTCCCGGAAACCGGCGGGGATTACCCTCCTGGAAACCGACGTGCAGATCATGCCCATCGTGCCTGAAAGCGATGAAATCCGCCCCTATCGGGCAGTGGAGGCCCAGTATGCCGGGCCACGCGCGGCTCACGAAGGAAAAGTGCTCACGGAAGTGGTTCGACAGGATGAATACACCGGACACGACTACGAGGTGCAGTTCTTCGATAACGGCAACTTCTGGCGGCTGGTGGATTTAACCACCGGAGAAATCCCTTTCTTCGTCAATTTTGAAGGCGACACCGTTTTCGCAGATAGCCTGCGCAATCAGCCATTGGTGACGGAAGAGCAGGAACAGATATGGAATTTCCCCATAGTAGATGGGATTTCAGTGCAAGTTTATAATGTACCAGACCGCCATTTGGATACTGCTATCGTAAGCACTGTGAATCCGGGTGACACGATTTGGCTTCAGGGAGCCGGTTCTTATAATACACCCTCCAGTGTGTTTCAGGGGGGAATCGAGTTTATGGTCAATACCAATCGTAGGAATCTTTCCCAGGGCCTCAAAAAGCACGAGTATTTTCCGGTGAAGCTGGTTATTCATACTCAAGAAGTGGCCATGGCGCATCACTATAGTAGGAGTTATACGGAATTTGTAGGAATGAAACCCACGGTGTTGGAAGCGTTTAATATATCCAATCCGGAAAATCCGGTGCAACTCAATGTTGCTTATCTAAATGCTGATGAGGTTAATGGAACCATCGACTTTAAGGACAGAACCGAAGTGGTGATTTTCCGGAGCACCTATAACCCGGATGGGGTCTATTCCGGTTCCGCTTATCAGGATAGCGCCTTCAAGGCGGATTCCTATATTATCTGCCGTTTTCAAAGCATCGACGATTCGTTAACCCTGGCGAATCCCCTGGAAATCACCATCAAGCCCTATTATCCCAACTCGGATGTGGATGTGTATCGCATCTCCGGAAATGCCTTGCAGCCTCGGTTAACCGCCGATGAGGCCAAAAGCCTGCTGGATAAGGTGCGGGTGGTGCCCAATCCCTACTTTGTGGTCAGCCGCTACGAAACCAGCTTCGATACCCCCGTCCTGCGGTTTACCCATCTGCCGGCGGAGCGGGTGACCATCCACATCTTTAATCTGGCCGGGCAACTGGTCAAGGTGCTGGAGAAGAACGACACCAGCAACGAAATCCGATGGGATTTGACCAACTCGGCCCGTTTGAAGGTCGCTTCCGGATTTTATATCGCTCATGTACGCGCCGAAGGAGTGGGCGATAAGATCCTGAAATTTATGATCGTGCAGCGGGAAGAACGCATCGACCGCTTCTAAGGGAAGCGTAAAGCCGGAGAAAACCTTTAACGGATGAGGATAAAGCCATGAAACGAACAGCCTTTTGTATCGGTGTGCTGATGGCGCTGGTGGTGTTCACCGGGCTTTATGCCGGTGACCTGAACCGTGTGGGGACCACCAGTGGGGTGCAATTGCTCATCCCGGTGGGGGCGCGCTCCATTGCTCTGGGAGGCGCTTCTTTGGGAACCATTACCGGGGCGGAAGCGGTGTTCTGGAATCCCGCCGGGGTGGCCCGCTCTCGCCAGGCGGAGATGATGGTCAACCACATGCGCTACATCGCCGACATCAACATGAACTACCTGGCCCTGACCTACAACGGGCGCAACATCGGGGCCTTCGCCTTCCATATCAAAAGCTTTGATTTCGGCGACATTGAGCAGACCACCGAGGAGCAGCCTGACGGCACCGGAATCACCTATTCGCCCACGTTTATCGTGGCCGGGCTTTCCTATAGCCGGTTGCTCACCGACCGCATCGCCGCCGGGGTAACCGCCAAATACATTTACGAAGGTGTATTGCAAACCAGTGCGGCCACCTTCGCCTTCGACCTGGGGGTGCAATACTCCTTCGGCAACAACTTCCGCATCGGGGTGGTGATGAAGAATGTGGGAGGCAAGATGCGCTACGAAGGGGCCAACCTGGAAAAGCAGTTTCCCCTGCCCTCCACCAGCCTGCAACGGGATACCGGCCCGTTCCGGGGCGTGGCCCTGCGCTCGGACATTCCCTCGGTGTTTTCTTTCGGCGGCGCCTATACCGCCAATATTAACGAAGAGAACTCCCTGGTGCTGAGCGCGGCGTTTTCCAACTTCAACGACTCCTCCGATCAGTTGTACGGCGGAGTGGAATACGCCTTTAAGGATTTCTTCTTCCTCCGGGGCGGCTATGCCTACGAATCCCAGAACGCCGACGATCAGATCTTTGGGGCGGCCTTTGGGGCGGGCATCAAGGCGCCGCTGGGGAACTTCGAGTTCAGCTTCGACTACGCCTTCCGGCAGGTCACCGATTTCTTTGACTCCAACAACATCTTTACCCTGAAAATTAGCTACTGAGGGGTAGAGGATTTCGTGGCAAAAAGGCTGTCCCAATGTGGTGGGGCAGCCTTTTTGCTATATCCTTGTGGGCAAATTCCGATAACCCTCCTGTGTACCGGTGCAGCCGGGGAATTCGCGTTCTTCTGACCGGATAGAGGGATTCACCCCACACGGTTGTATAAATTAGTTTCAGTGCGTCGGAGAGGATGTTTTTTGCCCTCCGGGAAATAATTCGATAAATTGTTCCCATGATGAATCCCTTAAGTTAAGGAGGTGATTATGCCGACCAGAGCGGTAATATTCAACAAAGTTCGGGGAGTTGGAGGAGCCGTGTTTATTTGTTTGCTGTGGTTCTGGGGAGCGGGAGCATCCCTTCAGGCCCAGCCCATATACCAGGGCCCGGCGGTGGGAAGCATCAGCGGAGGGGCGCCCGTTTCCACGGCCCAGTTCAGCGCCGCGCCTTCCACCATCGAGCCTCTGGAAAAGAACCGGATTATGAATCCTTTCTGGGAAAAATGGAATCCCCCTCTGGTGGATGATGCCCTGAACAACACGCCCCCTTCGGCTCCCCTGGGAAGCAACCAGATTACCGTGCAGCCGGGAGAGAGCAATGCCGTGCCCCCCATGGTGGTGGTGGATTTCCACGGGTTGCCCATGGGCAACAGCATCCCCCCCGATCCCCACCTGGCCGTGGGGCCGAATCACGTGATCGTGGTGGTGAATACCCGTTTTGCGATCTACGACAAACAGGGCAATCAGCTGTTTTCCTCTCAGGCGGATAACTGGTTTTCCAACGTATTGCCCAACGCCGGCGCCTTCGATCCCATCGTGCTCTACGATCACTTTGAGGGGCGCTGGATTATGGTGTGGGATAATGTGGATGACGTGAACAATACCGGCTTCTGGCTGGTGTCCGTATCCGATGATGACAACCCTATGGGCACCTGGTGCAATTACGCTTTTCCCGCCCATCTGAACGGCAACCTCCAGGCGTTCAACTGGGGAGATTACGAGAAGGCCGGTTTTGACGACAAGGCCCTGTACATCACCGGGCGGATGTTCAGCCTGTTCGGGGCCGGGTTTCAGTACTGTAAGTTGCGGATTATCCCCAAATCCGAGTTGTATAACAACAGTTGTGGCCCGGTCAGCTACACCGACTTCTGGAACTTCCGGGAACCCAACAACCCCGGGGTAGTGGTGGACGGCCCACCCATCGTGGCCACCCACATCGACGTTCCCCCCAACAACAAGGCTTACATGATTGTAGATGCACCCTATAACACCAGTACCTTTGTTACCCTGTGGACCATTGACGATCCGGTGGGAAGTCCCTCCCTGTCGGCGGTTAACATTCCCACCACTGCCGCTCTGCCCCCGCCCAATGCCAATCAATTAGGCGGCGGTTTCCCCCGTATCGACAGCGGGCGGCGCACGTATCGGAATGTGTTTTATAAGGATGGAGATATCTGGAGCGCCACGGCCATCGCCGGCGGTACCGGAAATCAGTACGCTTATGCCCGGTATATCCGGGTGGATGTGGCTACCCAGAGTGCCGAAGAAGACCTGGCCATCGGCGAAGACGGCGGCTATGCCCTTTATCCGGCGGCGGTGGTGGATTCTTCCAACAACATGGTGATGGTCTATTCCCGTTCGGCGGATGATGAGTACGTGGGCTTCTACTTCACCGGTCGCCGGGCCAGCGATCCCGCCAACACCCTGGCCCCGGAGACGGTGCTCAAGCCCGGCGAAGGGCATTACATCGTCACCTTTGGCGGCACCCGCAATCGCTGGGGCGACTACATGGGCGCTTATTTCGATCCCGCCCAGCCCACGGTGGTGTGGGGACTGGTGGAATACGCCGCTGCACCCCAGAATGTGTGGGATACCTGGGTGGGGGCGTTTACCTACGCCTACGGCATCTCCGGAGTGGTGCGGGATGCGGTGACCGGCGATCCCATCGATCGGGCGACCATTGATGTGGTGGAAACCGGGCGGCATATTCGCACCGATTCCACCGGGGCGTACGCCTTCGGTTCTCCCCAGGCGGATCTCACCGTCAACGTGTCCGCGTTTGCCTACCAGAGCCAGACCCTGAATTTGACCCTGACCTTCAACCAGTTTGATACTCTGGATATTCTCCTGGATCCGGAACTGGAAGCGACCATCTCCGGGCAGGTGCGGGATGCCACCACCGGCGCGGGGGTTCCCGCTTATCTGGAATTCTTCGCCGAAGGCGATCCCACCGGCGGGCCTTACGTTACCGCCACCACCGATTCCAACGGCAACTATAGCGTGACCACCATCATCGGCACCTATGACATCGTGGTGGATGCGGCCTCGCCCTATCCCACCAATCACCTCCTGGAAAATGTGGTGCTGGATGTCAACGGGTTGAACCTGGATATCGACCTCAATCCCGCCGAGGTGATGCTGGTGGATGACGACGAGGGGAGCAGCTACGAATCCTACTACCTCAGCGCTCTGGAGGCCATCGGGCGCAGCTATCACTACTGGAAAGTGCAGAATGATGGCGTGCCCACGGCCTCGGATATGGCCGCTTATCCCAGCAAGGTGGTGGTATGGTACACCGGCGATGGCACCACCACCACCCTGACCCAGACGGAGCAGGATGAGTTGCTGGCCCACCTGACCGGGGGAGGGCGGTTGTTCCTCACCGGACAGAACATCGCCGAGCAGTTGACCGGCAGCGCCCTGCTGACGGAACTGGGAGTGGATTTTGCCCAGAACACGGTCTCCCCGGTGGTGCGCGGGGTGGCCGGAGACATCGGCGACGGGATCATCATGCTCACCGGCGGCAGCGGGGGGGCCAACAATCAGACCTCCCGGGATCAATTAGCGGTGACCGATAGCGCCACCACCCGCACGGTGTTTACCTACGGCACCAGTCCGTCGGCCACCGCGGGGGCGGCGTATCAGGCCGGGGACCGTCGGGCGGTGTTCTTCGGTTTCGGCTACGAGGCGGTGAACCCCGCTTCCGTGCGGGAAACGGTGATGCAGCGGGTCATCGACTATCTGTTCGGCCCGGTGGGCATCGAAGAACCGGTAACCCTGGAAGTACCCGGGACCTTCCGGCTGTTTGCCAACTATCCCAATCCCTTCAATCCCACCACGGTGATCCCCTTCGGATTGCCCCGCGCCGGGGAGGTGGAGATTGCCATCTACACCCCGCTGGGGCAGAAGGTGCGCACCCTGGTGCAGGGGCGGTATGGTTCGGGCGTGCACAAGGTGCAGTGGGATGGCCGGGATGATCGGGGCGTTCCGGTGACCTCGGGCGTGTACATCTACCGCCTGAGCGTCAACGGCCAATTCCAGGATGCCCGGAAGCTGGTGCTTCTGCGGTAAGTTATGACTTCGATGAAAGCGTCTATAAGCAGGTATAACGTTTGGAGGGCGATGTGATGGCATCGCCCTCCTTTTTAGAAACTTTGCCGGAAGGTCAGGGATCGAAGAGGCCACGCTCCAAAGACGTTCCCCTGATATGGCCTCCGTTTCAAGTTAATGGTACAACGTCAACCGTGCGAAAAACTGGCGTCCCGGTTCCGGCACCGGATTCCCGGTAAACGGGTTCTTCGCATTCAAATGGTTGATGTATTGCCGGTTTGTCAGATTGATGATTCCCAGATTCACCTCGAAAATTTTCCCCATCCGAAGAGAAGCCTGAAGATCACCGGTTACATACCCTTCGGTAGGAATTTCTCCCCGGGTTTGAGCCACGCGGGTCTGTTTGCCGGCCAAATGCACGGCGGCATATACGCTTAACTTTTCATCATTGGATTGAAGTCGAATTCCCAGGCTCCCCTTCACAGGAGGAATTCCCAGAGCCGGTTCGTCGAGAGTATTGTCGTTACCCCAAAGATACTCTACGGTGGCATTCAGAGAGAGCATGTTGGTAGGGTGATACCGTACAGCCGCTTCTCCGCCCCAGAATTCGGCTTCCCCGTTGATATACTGGAATACAATATCCGGGCTGAGGGGGAGCTTTTTGGGAAAATCGGTGGGCTGCAAGGTGATGAAATTGTCGATTCGCCGATAAAAGCCGTTGAGTTGCAGAGAGAAGTAGGGGTAGGCTGCTTCAACCCATACATCCACCTGGTTACTGCGTTCCGGCTTGATGGCCGGGTTCCCCATGAATTCGGCGCTGGTCTGAGCCTTGCTGGCGGGAAAGCGATCGGAATAGCGCTCATTGGCATCGGCCGTTCGCACTGCCGAGCCTGCCCCGGCGGCAATTACCCAGTGCCGATTTATTGAGGATTCGATCATCAGGGCACCGCTAAAGTTGGTTTCGGTGTGGTCCAGATCCCGGGAGATGTTTTCCAGGAAAAACTCGCTGGCCGTATCTGCTCCGGCGTGTACAAAATCCAGCCGCACCGTTCCGGTCAGGCGCATCCTCGGCGTTAAAGAATGGCCGACTTGAGCAAAAATACCCCCATCGGTGATGGTGGCATCCGGCCAGACAATATCATCTTTCATCATAACCATGCCGTTGTCTCGCCGGGAGATGTTGCGGCGGGCATCTCGGTTGGCACGATAAAGATCGCCTCCGAGATTGATTTTCCATTTTTCTTTGGGGATCATTTCTACCGCAATGCGTCCCCCTTTTACATTAGCGCCGGTAGTTACTTCCACCAGAAGCGGAAAAGGAGGCATCCGGTTGGGGTTGGGTTCTGCCGTGGGCTTCCCGGTATTATCCATCTCATGATCTACATTGTTCACATAGCCCATAATTTCCACCGACCGGATTGCCCCTTCGCTTTGCTGAAAACGGTACCGGATGTTGGCATTGTACACCCGAAAGAACCGGGCGTTGAGCAGGCGACCGGGGTAGTCAATATCGTTTTGATATTGGTAGCCGCCGGAAAAAATCAGCCGGGAATGGGGCGTCAGTCGAAAACCCAGTTTCCCTCGAAATTCCCGGGAATGATAATCACCGGGCACCGTTTCCCCGTTCCCGGAAAGATAATCCGAGGACTGACGCCAGTTGGCATGGGTCCAGAAGGCGACTCCACCAGAACTTCCCCGTAACGAAAGGACCGCTTCGGGAGCTTGGAGATTGGAATAATATCCGGTGGAAAAACGCCCGTGTATTTTCCCCGGTTCTTCCCAGGGAAGGGGATAAGATTCGGCCTGGACGGCGCTTAAGTTTCCCGCTCCCAACGTTAAAGCATACGGCCCTTTGATGACCCGGATGCGATAGATCGCGCTGGGATCAAAATGGCTGAGGGGGGAATCCATCCGGGCTGGTCCTCCCGGAAAATATCGGGTGCCATCCACATAGGTGCCTACTTCGGTTTCCCGCAGGCCTCGCACCACCGGATCCAGCCCCACCGGCCCCCGGCGCACCGCATCCACACCGGGGATGGTGCGTAACAATTCACCGGTCACCCGGGCCGGAACCCGCTGGATGGTTTTGGCCGGAAGGTGGCTGAGTTGCTCGGTAATTTCTCCCCAACGGGAAGTGGTTACCACGATTCCGGAAAGGTAGATCGGTTCGACCGGAAGGATCAAGGTCATTTCGACAACTTCCCGGTCCTGAAGCTGGAAGGTTTTCTCCTGGCTTTTTCGACCGATGAATTCCGCCACCAGAGTGTAATTTCCGGGAGGAATGTCGGTAAGCCGGAATTCTCCGGCAGCGTTTGTGGTGGTGCCCAGATTGGTGCCTTTCAGATAAATGTTCACCCCGGCCAGAGCCGTTCCCTGCTCGGTAGTTACCTTTCCTTGAACGGTACCGCCGGTATCGGCGAATAGAAACGAGCAGAGCATGATCAACAGGAAGGCCGTTTTGGAGTACAGAGAACCACGTCGATCAAAAATCCGATGAACGATGTATGATGTACGCATGGGGTTGTCCTCCTGAATGCATGGTTTTTCCCATATTTGTGAACTTGAGCGATATCCACCCTCCACCGAGGTGGCAAGCCGGAAGAAGAAACTTTTAGAGAGGGCGGTTAGGAAAACGGTTTTCCTGCCCGGTGGCGATGGGCCGAGAAACTGGAAAAGCAGGTGTAGCCGGATATTCCCCACCCCGGCAGGCAATTCACCGCCTGGAAAGGATATTCCCGAGCTTTTCCGCTACCCGGAATTCGGCCCGGGAAAATACCCTACCGGCTTCCCGGTGGAAAGATGGTAGTATCCAGAGATTAAGGTTAGAGACGGTTATGCAAATTCAGGAGGTTTATCGGGAGGGGAAAGGGAGGCATTGGAGCACCGGGAAATATTGGGTGCTCGGTGTACCTCGGATGGTGAGATATGGGGAAATATAATCTTGGGAAGAAGGTATTTTAACGATAGATATTCCGGTTGGGAAGCGTTTTTCTGATCACAAGAAGCGGGTTGAAAAGTGCAGGATGAGCAATGTAGATGCCGACTCGGTTGGTGTTTGATTGAGCAGTTGCAAGTGCTGGCGTTAAGCGTGCAACAACTATGACCACCGGCGTTATGGCTCCACCATAACAAGGGCATCAGGTTCGGGCCGCCGGATAACAGAACAACCAGCACAATATTGCCGATAGTCTTTAGCATTTCTAGTCGGTTCAGGTTAAACAGTATAGAAACGATGTAAAAACAATGTCAGGGCGGAATATACTTACCGAACAAAAATTTGGAAAGGAAAAATTATTCCCCCAGAAAATTCCCGGGGTGTTTTTTCAGCCTTGACTTTGGCTAATTCCAGATTATTATTTAACTTCTCGAAGGGGAGGTTCACATCTCGCCGGGGTGGAGGCGTCCTGATTCTTTTCCCGGACTTCTACATTGGCAGACTTCTGCAGCCGTGCTGTTTCATCGCAGCACCGGTGGTTGGGTTCTGCTTCCTCCCAGAAGAAAAAATGTCAGGGGGGTAAGGGGGCTTTTGGAGTGCCGTTTAAGTCCTTTATAATCGACAGGTTATTTCGTCTTTCATCTTCGCCCTTTTGGCTTTCATCATTAACGGGTACGCCCGGTTGAGTCACCGGTGAGGTACATCTGTCGAGTTAGTATCCGATTGACCGATAATTTCAAAATTTCCCGGCAAAACTGTACGACGGTTGACGGCACGGGAACCGGTTTTTCCGGTGATTTTATTCAAGAACCGGGAAGAGATCAGGGGGAACGGATCAACAAAACGTTTAACAGGAGTGGTATATTCCCGATAGATTTAGGAGAGAACCAGAATAGCCGGGGTGCTGATCTATGAGGGAAAAAATTAAAGATGCAATAACCTCTGTATTGTAAATGATTTGGGTGGTACAAAAAGATTGGCTTTTAACCCTTGATGAGTATAAACTTTTCAGCCGGGGAGGCTGAGAATTTATGGGCGAATTCGGGAGAATATGGGTGACGTGCCTGGTGGCAGGCGTTCTGCTGCTAAGCGGGGCGCTGATGGCTCAGCCGGAAGAGGATGAATTCACCGGGCACTATTTCCAGGCCAACCGGCTGTATCGCGCCGGGGAGTATGCCGGGGCGCTGGAAAAATTTCTCCAGGCCCTGAAAAGCAATCCCGTGTTTGCCCGCCGCTACCCGGAAATTCATTTCAAGATCGGATACTGCTACTATCAAACGGCGCAGTACGATTCGGCCATCGCCGTGTTTCGGAATCCCCGCTCCCGGATGGCCGAAGTTGAGGATTACAGCGACTTTTTGATTGCCCGGAGCCTGCTGGCGCAACAGGATACGCTGGGCGCCATTCAGGCTCTGGAAGCGTTTCGTGAGCGCTATTCCCGGAGTCCCCTGCTGTATTCGGTGGATTCCCTGCTGGCGGAACTCTACTTCGCCCGCAAGCGCTGGCGCTCCGCAGCGAAGCTGTACAAGCAGATGCTGAAACTTCGCAAAGGAGATCGAGGGGATATCTACCGGCGGCTGGTGGAAATTTACCGCCGACTGATCGACAACCGCGCCCTGCTTCACTACGCCTTTTTGTTAATTCAAAAGTATCCCTTCCATGCCTACAGCCCCTCGGCCTACCGGGAAATCCGCCGGGTGTATCGGGATCTGCTGGTGCCTCAGAGCAAATTAGAGCGGCTGTTCCGCTATCTGGCCATCACCGGGCAGTTCGAGGAGCTGGATCGGCTGCTGGAGGATCAAATCCGCCTGGGTGGGCGAACCGAGCAGATTCGCTGGTTTCAGATCGAAAAACTCTATCGGCAAAGGCGCTATCCCGAGGCGCTGGAAGCCTGCCAGAAGCAGCGCAGGTATTTTCGGAAGCGGCGGTATATTCGGGAAGTGGATCTGCACATCGCCCGCTGCTATTTGCGTATGGGAGATGTGCCTCAGGCCATCGCCGCCTACGATGCTTTTCAGCAGCGATACCCCCGGGACCCCCTGACGCCGGAAGTGTTATGGGTCATCGCAGGGATGTATGAAGACCTCAACGATATGGAAGGCGCCCGCCGGTATTATCGGATGATGATCCGCCGGTATCCCCGCTACCGCTTCGTTCGGGAAGCTCGATTTCGCATCGGCCTGTCCTATTATCGGGAGGCGCAGTACGATAGCGCCAGGGGCCTGTGGCAGCGTTATCTGGAGGGGGAAGAAAGCGATTTCTGGCAGGCGAGATTCCGCTACTGGATTGCCAAGGCCTGCTCGGTTCAGGGACAGGAGGACACATATCGGTATTATCTCCGACTGCTTTCGGAGAAGCCCTTCGATAGCTATTACAACATGAAGGCCTTTTTGCTGCTGAAGGACGGGCCTCAAATCCGTGCTTTTGTGGATTCCCTGCTGTGGAGAATGCAAAACGAACAGGTTAGCCATCTTCCCCAATTTCTGGAGGAGCTTCGCCGCCCCCTGCTGGTGCGAGAGTTGTTCGGAGATGCCTTTGCCCGAAAGGAGATGGAATATCTGGCACGACAGGTGAAAACGGATAACTGGCAACTGCTATTTGCTCTGGGAGAATTGAACGAGCGGTTGCACAATTTCGGCGACGCCTACCGGCTTTTCCGAAAGGTGTACACCCATCACTTCGCCTCCAGAGACTGGCGGGAGTGGGTGTTTCTGTTCAAGCATCTGTTTCCCCTGTATTTCGATGGAGAGGTGGTCGCCCATGCCCGGGAGTGGAACGTCATTCCGGCCAGCATCTGGGCAATCATCAAAAAAGAGAGCGCTTTCGAGCCGGTAATCATGTCCTATGCCAATGCGTACGGCCTGATGCAGATCATCCCGCCCACGGCAAAACGGCTGACCCGCCAGTTGGGGGTGGAGTTGCCCGATGTGCGGCGGCTGTATAATCCGGATTTCAACATCTATCTGGGAAGTTTCTATCTGGCCCAGTTGCTCAAACGCTATGAGGGCAATCTGTATTATGCGCTGGCGGCCTACAATGCCGGGGAACACCGGGTGGATCGCTGGCGCAAACAGATGCCCACGGAGGATGATGACCTGTTCATGGAAACCATCGAATTCGAGGAAACCCGCCGGTATGTGCGGGTGGCCATGCGCTATTACTGGACCTATCACCTGCTGGTGCATCCGGATAAGATGCCCCGCCAGATGCGCTCATTTCCCGAGCAGGTGGCCAGAGAGCCGTGGTTCTACGAGTCCAGGGGATACGAACATACCAATTAGGTCAGGGTATTGGGATATTAGGATATTGGGGAGCGGGGGACGCAATACGCAAAAGGACAGATTTTGAAGCTTATGCACCGGATCAAAATTCTTCTCTATAATGCGTGATGCGTGATTACGGTGGATATTTAGTCGTTTTTTGAGGAAAAACGGAACCTCTCTTACGACTACTCCCCGCGATGCGTGGAAGGCGAAAAGAAATTTACGTATCACGCATCACGTTTCACGATGTATTTCCTGCATTTACGGATGCGAAATAAAGCCCGGTAATTTGACAGGCTGGAAGCCTGTCCTACGCATTGGGTATAATGTTATGGGTTCATAAAACTTTAGGTTACTATTCAGCAAAGCCAATAACCCCCTGTCACACTGAGCTTGTCGAAGTGTGACAGGGGGCGGGTCATACTTCGATCACCGACTGCGTCGGGATGTAAACACAAGCTTCAGTATGACCCGGCAAAAGGCAGACAATGCTCTGGAAGCAACCTGAATAGTTACGGATGCTGAATAGTAAC
>CAYQGB010000043.1:18739-19798 GCA_964416895.1 uncultured Calditrichaceae bacterium | reverse complement strand
TTATCCCCCTTCCTTCACCCAGACTTCTTTCCCCCGAAAGGCCACCGCCAGTTTTTTGATCCGTCGGATACCCCGCTGATGTAGTTCTGTGGTATAGCCTTTTTCGTCAATCTGTTGCAGAGCCTTTTCCAGAGCCTGTTCCGGGGATTCCTTTCCGGCAGTATCGACTTTCTTAAATTCAATTACATATCCTACCCCCTGAACATCCTTCGGAATAAGCATCACATCATACCGGCCATAACCGGACTCCCGGTTGCTCTTTACCTCATGGGTACCCCGCAGCCATACCAGCAGGCCAATCGTAAACGCCTGATAAACTTTTTCCGCTTCTTCCCCAAAGTCGTGATAGCTGAATATCCGGGCTACCACTTCCCGGAATAATTGGCCGAACTCTTCTACGCGGCCCCGGCGCAGGGCATCCAGGAGACGCCTCAGCCGGGCATCTTCTACCCGATCTCGAAACCAGTTGTGTACCAGTTGGAAGAAAATCCCCTGCACTTCCTGATTGGGAATGGCCAGTTCGGCCATCAAGATTCCCGGATAGGTGGCATCAAACCATTTTCGGGTATATTTGAGATATCCGCTGAACAGCAGGAAGCTCCATACCAGATCATCGCGCCGCTCAATTTCTCCGAATACCACGTGCTCATCCACCGGCTTCTCGATGCTTTCCCCCCGCAACAGCGATTCCAGCTCTTCCCGTAACTCCCGGCCTCCCCGGGTGATTAACTGCTCCACCACCGCATTGTCGGACGTGTTCACCCAATAGGGCTTGCACCCATCCGCCGGCTTGCTCACAAAGGACATGATTGACCAGGGATTGTAAATTACCCGATCTCCGAACACATATCCGTTGTACCACTCCCGTACCTCCTCATCTCGATCTTTTAGATCAAAATCTTCCAGCACCTGTTCCACTTCCTCTTCGGTCAGCCCGAATTTATCGTTGAACGCCGTGCTCAGCAGGCTGGAAACATCCAGATTGTTCAGCCCGGAGAAGATCGACTCTTTGGCCACCCGCAGGATGCCGGTGAGCACCCCCTTTTCCAGCGAGGGGTT